>CAXTOO010000045.1:0-20138 GCA_964245875.1 uncultured Fimbriimonas sp.
CGATGATGGCGATGACGACGAGGAGTTCGATGAGGGTGAAGGCTCGTTTCGGGCAGGGCATGAGGGCACTCCAGGAAGGCAGTTACTTTATAGGCCAGAAAACTCTCCGGAGCAAGCAAAAACACGACTTTCCTAAGATATTCCTGAATCTCTCGCGCTCTCCTGGCCCTGAAGCGCGGCGATGGTCGTCTGGACCGGCAGCCTTGGACTCCTAAGAGCGTCTCACAAAACTCTCTGCCCGCCTCGTCCTTCGTCGATATCCGACGCTCGAGGGCTCGCGGGGGAAGGCGGTCGCAAGCGCCCGCACCCTAGAACGGAGTCTTGTCAGACCCTCTGAGGCCGTGGGGAGGGTGAAGACCGAGCGAGGGGCATGGCGCGGCTTTGGGCTACCTCGGCATGGTGAGCGGCGCGGCGGGGTGCGCCTGGAGATAGGCTTGCGAGTCGAAGGGCTTCTCGCCGTTGCGGTGGCGCGCGTACGCGCCGTCGGCCTGGAGCTCCCAGGCGCGCACGTTGTCGCGCAATGCCGGCTGGAGCACGTTCTGCCAGAGGTACTCCTGGATGCGCGGCTCCTCGATCGGCACCAGCGTCTCGATTCGCCGGTCGAGATTGCGACGCATGAGGTCGGCCGAGCCGAGGAGCACGTCGGGCGAGCCGCCGTTGCCGAACCAGTAGACGCGGCTGTGCTCGAGAAGTCGACCCACGACCGACACGACGCGGATGTTCTCGCTGAGGCCCGGAACCCCCGGACGGAGGCAGCAGACGCCCCGGACGATCAGCTTGATCTCTACCCCGGCGGCATGGGCGGCGTAGAGCGCCTCGATGGTCTCGGGATCGACGAGCGCGTTGAGCTTGAGCACGATCCGACCCTCCTTCTTCAGCCGCGCCTCGCGCCGGATACGTTCAAGAATTCCCTGGCGAAGATTGAAAGGCGCGACGAGGAGCTTGCGGTAGGTGGATGGCTTGCTGAAGCCGGTGAGGTAGTTGAACAGCTCCGAGATGTCCTGGCAGATCGCCTCGTCGTCGGTGAAGAGTCCCACGTCCGTGTACAGCCTTGCCGTGCTAGGGTTGTAGTTTCCGGTGCCGACGTGCGCGTACCGCTTGATCCCCGTCGCCTCCCGTCGGACGGTGAGGAACAGCTTCGAGTGGGTCTTCAGTTCGGGCAGGCCGAAGGTGACGTGGACCCCGGCCCGCTCCAGGGCCCGCGCCCAGCCAAGGTTGTCCTTCTCGTCGAAACGGGCGCGCAGCTCGACCGTCGCCGCGACCTGCTTGCCCTGCTCGGCGGCCTCCAGCATGCTCTCGACGATGGGCGACTCCTTGCCCACGCGGTACAGCGTCCCCTTGATGCCTACGACCGCCGGATCCTTCGCCGCGCTCGCCACGAACTCTTCCACCGAGCGGAAGGAGTCGTACGGATGGTGGACCAGCACGTCGCCCTGGCGGATCGTCTCGTAGAGGTGCGGCCCGCTCAGCGCCTCGTAGGCGTGCGGCACGAAGGGGGGGAAGCGCAGGGCGGGCTTGTCGATCCGGGCGAGCTCCCAGAACGACTCGAAGCCCAGCATCCCGTCGATGGGAAAGAGGTCGGTGGCGTCCAGCTCCAGGAGAACCGCCAAGCGGTCGCGCACCGCGTCGGGCATGTCGGCGGCGAACTGAAGGAGGACCGGCGCGCCGAAGCGGCGCAGGCGAAGGGTCTCCTCGATGCTCGCCATGAGGTCGGCCGCCTCGATCTGCCGCGTCTCGACATCGGCGTCGCGGATGACGCGGAAGGGCCACGCGCCCAGGATCTCCACCCCTGAGAACAGGCTCTGGAGGTTGTGGGCGATCAGGTCTTCGACCAGAACGTACTCATATCTACGCCTTCCCAGGCGGACGAAGCGGGCGACGCCCTCCGGAATCTTCACCCGGATCAGCCGCGGCTCCGAGCCGTCGGAGACGAGCACCGCGAGGTTCAGCGAGCGGTTCGAGATGAACGGCACGCTGGGCGCGGGGTACAGCACGAGCGGCGTGATGAGCGGGAACAGCTCCGCCGAGAACTGCGCGTCCAACGTGCGCCGCCGCTTGGGCGACAGGTCCGCGTAGCGCCGCAGGTGGATGCCGCTCTTCTCCATGAGCGGGCTCAGCTCCTCCAGAAGCACCCGCCCCGCTCGCTGCCGCTGGGGCAGGGCCGTGCGCGCGATCTCCAGCAGCTGCCCGTTGGGCGTCAGGCCGTCGGGCGAGGTCTCCAGGACGCCGCTTTCGAACTGCTCGATCAGGCCGCTCACCCGCACCATGTAGAACTCGTCCAGGTTCGACTCGAAGATCGCGAGGAACTTCAGCCGCTCCAAAAGAGGGTTCGCCGCGTTCGCCGCCTCCTCCAGGACGCGCCGGTTGAACTGAAGCCAGCTCAACTCCCGGTTGAGAAACCGCCCCTCGCCCGTCCTCATACCGCGCCTCCCGCGACCTTGCCGTCCGCCATCTCGAGGATCGCCCCCTCTCGGATGCCGAACTCGCTCACCACAAAGGAGTCAAGCTCGAAACGATCCATGAGCGAGCGGTACACCATCGCGCCCGGCAGGAGCGTCGAGGCCCGCTTCGACTTCACGCTGAACCGGCTTACCATGCGGTCCACCGGCAGGCGCGAGGCCGCCCAGATGAGGAAGTCGATCTCCTCGCGCCGGATGGTCTTCTCGCCGTCGGGGTGCAGCGCCCGCCAGAGGCCCCGCGCCACCCCGCCGCTCGCCACCGCCAGCCGCCCCTTGCCCTCCACCGTGAGCCGCTCCAACGTGCGCTCGATGTACGTCTGGGCCGCGCTCCGGACGTGGTCGGGCGTGGGATACACGAGGCCCGACTCCGCGATCACCCGGCCGGTGCCCAGCGGCAGGCTCTGCTCCTCCTCGAATCCCTTCTTGCCGATCCTTCCCACCTGCGCCGAGCCGCCGCCCACCTCGAACATGAGGTCCGCGCCCAGGTTCCGCGTGTCCAGCCCGATTCCCCGGAGCGAAAGCTCCGCCTCGCGGCGCGGCGGGATCACCTCGACTCTCACCCCCGACTCGGCCTGGATCTTCTTCAGCACCGCCTCGGAGTTGCGCGCCTTGCGGATCGCCTCCGTCGCGAAGACGTACAGCCCGCCCGCGCCCCGGGCCTTCGCCACCCGGCGGAACTCGCTCAGGGTCTGCGAGAGCTGCTCGACCCCTTCCTTGGGCACCTCGCCCTTTCGCGCGACCGTCTCCCCCAGCCCCATCCACTCGTTGTAGTTGTCGATCCGCATCACCAGCTCGCCATCCGTCGCCGCCACGAGGAGGTGCGCGGTGTTGGAACCGATGTCGGCGGCGGCGAAAACGCGAGTCACGGGGAGAGTTTAGTGGATAGTGGGTGGTGACCGTTGGGTGATAGCTCGTAGAAGCCGTTGGAGCCGTCCCACTCACTATCCACCATGCACTTCCAACGCCTTGACAAGGCCCTCGTCTTGGCCGCACGGCTTCACGCGGGCCAAGAGCGCGAGGGCGACGACCCCCTGCCCTACCTCACCCATCCCGTGGAGGTGCTTTTGGCGCTGCGCCACGAAGGCGGCGTCACCGACGAGGACCTGCTCTGCGCCGCCACGCTGCACGACACCGTCGAGGAGTCGAACGCCGACCTGAAGACGATCGCCCGGGAGACGAGCGACCGCACGGCCGCGCTCGTCGGCGAGCTCACCCGCCGCGAACCCAGCGGGGACGAGAGAAGGGGCTTGGACAAGGACGCCGTCTGGCGGCTTCGCGCGGATATGCTGCTCAACGAGATCCGCGCGATGTCGCCCGACGCGCAGAGGGTCAAGCTCGCCGACCGACTGGCGAACGTCCGCGACGCCAAGCAGACGAAGGCGGGGCCGAAGTGGGAGCGGTACGCGTGGCAGACGGAGGAAATCCTGAGGATCGTGCCGCGCGAGCGCAACCCCGGCCTGTGGGACGCGATCCGGCGCGAGTTGGACGAGGCCTAGCCTCGGAGCTCCTGGCGCGCCTCGCTCTCGGCGCGGAGCTCCTCCAGGGTGGCGTCGAGGTTGGAGCGCAGGGCGCTCACCTCTTCAGGACGACTCACGGAAGCCTCGACCAAGCCCGCAAGCTCGTCCAACCGGATCACCACCCGCTCGATCTCCGCGACATCGCCTTTACCGGTCGCGGCGAGGTGGAGCGCCTCGCCCATCCCTGCGTCGGCGGCGGAGCGAAGGCGGGACGAACGCTCGTCCTTGGCGTCGCCGAGGGCGTCGGCCACGCGGTTGTAGGCTTCGGCGGCACGTTCCAGGGCATCCATCGCGCTCGCGGGCGGCTCGACGGGAGCGCGGTACCCAGGCCAAGCGTGGGGCCCGTGTATGGGAGTCCTTCTCGGTCTCCATCCACCCTGCCACACGCTGGCGCGGGCCACCAGCGCCTGCAGGAGGGCGCGCGCCTCGTCGGTCAGCGTGATGCCAGTGCTGTTCCGTAAGGCGAGAGACCGCGCCCACATGCCGCAGGATAGATTCACGGCTCCGGCGATGGCCGGGCCAAGACCTCCGTACAGAATGCCGGGTTCGTGAACGGCGAGGGACACCATTCCGAGGAAGCCCGCCAGGCCCAAACATCCTCCGCCAACCGCCGACTGGATCTTCCACTGTCGACGATATGTCGAGGTGCCGAGAAGCGCCGCGCCGCGCGTCCGTGCGAACCAATCGAGCGAGCTTTCCACCGTCCACAATTGTAGCGAAAGTGTTCGTCAACGGCGTATGCCGCCAAATGAGAGATCGGCGCTACTCTGAAGCCCAATCATAAACTTTGACCTTCAGACGAGAATTTTACGACATTTTTATGGCCTGGATTTGTTCAGCTACAGACGCTTAACCATTGTCTTTAGCGAACCTTGCGCCGGTCACCGCAATAACCACTTCGCTGAGGATTGATTCACGTTCTACGCTTAATCTAGTACACATCTGCGCAACGTTATTTGAACAAGGTGCGTTTCGGTGAGGAGTTGCGAGACGCGGTATAACCCTTTTGTCTGCAGCCAGGCAAAGGAGGTTTCCCAATGCGTAACTGCTCACTAAGCGTGAGTATCGCCCTCGCTTTGACCACCGTAAGCGCGTTTGCTCTCGGCGGTCCGGCGGGAAAAACAAAACTTAATAGCGTTCAGAAGGTCGAGACCCTCAGGGTCCTCGCGCCCGTCCGTTTCGAGTTCAGCGATTCCGTCGGTGCGGGAAGGCTGGTCAAGAAGGAGAAGGGGAGCGAAGGCTTCGTGCGTCGGACCTACCGGGTGACGATGGCCAACGGCCATCGCGTGGCCAAGTCGCTCCTCAAGGAAGAGCGGCACTATCCGGAGCCCGTCCGGTTCCTGATGGGGCGCTCGGGCTTCACCGCGAGCCGCGGATCGTTCATGCGCCACCGCGTTCTGACCATGTCGGCGACGGGCTACGACGCCTCGCCGGAGACGATCGGACCGCGCGCCACGGGTCACACCCGGACGGGCCGCATCGCGGAGTACGGCGTCGTCGCCGTCGATCCGCGGGTCATCCCGCTGAACACCATCGTCTACGTCGAGGGGTACGGCTTCGCGCTGGCCTGCGACACCGGGGGCGCCATCAAGGGCAACCGGATCGATCTCTGCTTCGACTCCCGCTACGTCGCCAACCAGTACGGACGGCGGCACGTGCGAGTCCACGTCCTTCAGTGAGGCTCGACCAACCTGAAATCCTGCGCGCTTTTCTCAAGCGCCATGGTCTGAGGCCCGACAAGGGCCTCGGCCAGCATTTTCTCGTCTCCCCGACGGTCGTCGACGCCATCGTCGCGGCCGCTTCGTCTTGCAAGGGCGTCCTGGAGGTCGGTCCCGGCCCCGGCGTTCTCACCGGCCCGCTGAGCGAGGCCGCCGAGCGCACCGTCGCCGTCGAGGTCGACGCCACCATGCCCCTGCTCCTCGCCCAGAGCGCGCCGCGCGCCGAGGTCGTGAGGGGCGACGCGCTCACGATCGACCTCGGTTCGATCCTCGACGGCCTCCCCTCGCCCCGTGCGGTGGTGAGCAACATGCCGTACTACATCACCGGGCCGCTCCTCGGGCGCTTTGCGGACGTGCGGGACCGCTTCGACGTCGCGGTGCTGATGATGCAGAAGGAGGTCGCCGAGCGCATCCTGGCGAGGCCGGGCAAGCGCGAGCGCGGTGCGCTCAGCGTGGCGCTCCAGTCCCAGTTCGAGATCACGAGGGTCTGCCACGTCCCCGCCGGCGCGTTCCTTCCGCCGCCGAAGGTGGACAGCGCGGTGCTGCGTCTGGTTCCCCGTCTCTCCGCGCTTTCCGACGAAGCCCTGAAGCTCGTGCGCCTGGGCTTCGCCCAGCCACGGAAGACCCTGGTGAACAACCTCGTCGCCGGGCTTCACATCGCCCGCGACGAGGCGGTGGCGCGGGTCGAGGCGGTGGGCCTCCTGGAGACGGTGCGGCCGGCCGAGCTGACCGAGGCCGAGTGGGACGCGCTGTGACGCGACCATCCTCTCGTGCGTAAAATGATTGGAGGTTCCGCCATGTCGCCGTCCGCCGCCTATCAAGACATCGTTCAACGCCTCGACTCCCTCGATCTCTTCGAGTCCATGGAGCTCGTTACGGAGATTCGGGCGCGTATGGCGAAACGCCCCAAGCGAACGCTCGAGGAGTTCTTGGACTCGCGCCGCGACATTGAGCCGTCGAGCGTGGATTGGCTGACGCCTTTGCGTGACGAGTGGCAGCGTGAGTTCTGACGATGCGCTCACCGGCGTGAAACGCCTCCTTCTGGACACGGCTCCGGTGGTGTACACGGTGGAGAACCACCCTTTCTTCTTTGCCCCGACGGATGCGGTGCTCCGCACAGCGCTCAGACGGGGCGTCGGAATCGTGGTCTCATCCATCACCCTTGCCGAAGCCTTGTCGAAGCCAGGGGCGAGCGCTCGGGAGATGGAGGACTCTATCGAGTTCTGCACCGCCTCCAAGGGGATCGAGTTCAGGGACATCCTCTTCGACGCTGACTTCGCGATCCAAGTCGGCCACTTCCGCCGAATGACGGGCCTCAAGCCCCCCGACTGCATCCAACTCGCCAGCGCGGAGGCGCTGGACTGCGATGCGATCCTCACGAACGACCGCCAGTTTTCTCGTGGTCCAAGACGCGCCATTCAGGTTGAGGACATCGAGGTCTAGCGAAGGCTCCCTGAGAGCTCGGGAAACCATGACAAGTCCTCCGTTCGTACACCCAGGATGAAGCGTCGTTGGATTGCCTTACTCGCGGTCGTTCCCTGCGGGATGGCTGCCGTGGCATGGTCCGCCGTCGAGTACAAGACGCTCTGGTGGAGGACGAGCGCCGTGGTAAAGCCTGATGGCGCGGTGTATGGTGGTCCGAACGGCGAGGTCATGGTGAGGACCGTCGTCCCAGAAGGAGAGGATTACACCATCGTTCGACGCGACGGAACGGTGGCGTCGCCGAACTGGCCGCGATTCTCGAATCGTTGGTTCGTGTTGCCCTACGGGGAGACGGGCGTGTTCATCGACACTTGCGACGTCAAGACAAACCACGATCCTCAGCTCGAACGTGATGGAAGTCGATGGAGCTTTGTCCCGATGAACTCGAAGACCGCGGTCGTGATCCAGGGTTCGGCTCCCTTCCTGCGTCCAAAGCCGCTGCCCTCCTGCGGATGATCGCTTCAGAATCTGTAGTTAAGGCGTAGGAAAGGTAACCTTGGGTGAACGCATGGTCCACAACGTCATCATCGTCGGGTCAGGTCCCGCAGGCTACACCGCCGCGCTGTACAACGGGCGGGCGAGCCTCGATCCAGTGGTGTTCGCCGGCTTCCAGCCCGGCGGGCAGCTCATGATCACGACCGACGTCGAGAACTACCCCGGCTTCCCGGATGGCGTGATGGGGCCGGAGATGATGGAGTTGTTCCGCAAGCAGGCGGAGCGGTTCGGCGCGAAGATCCACGACCAGAACGTCGAGCGGGTGGACTTCTCCGGTCGACCGCTCAAGGTCTGGACCGACGACGGCGTGGAGCACCAGGCGAAGACCGTCATCGTCGCGACGGGCGCGAGCGCCAAGTGGATCGGCCTGCCGGGCGAGATCAAGTACGGCGGCTTCGGCGTCTCCGCCTGCGCCACCTGCGACGGCTTCTTCTTCCGAAACAAGGTGGTGGCGGTCGTCGGCGGCGGCGACACCGCGATGGAGGAGGCGCACTACCTCACCCGCCACGCCTCGAAGGTGTATCTCATCCACCGCCGCGACTCGTTCCGCGCCAGCCAGGTCATGCAGGACCGCGTGCGCCACGACCCGAAGATCGAGATCGTGTTCAACACGGGCGTGACCGACATCTTCGGAACCGAGGAGCCCCACAAGGTCACCGGCCTCGAACTGACGGACACGAAGACGTTCGAGAAGCGTCACCTCGACGTGGACGGCCTCTTCGTCGCCATCGGCCACAAGCCGAATTCCGACATGTTCAAGGGCGTCCTCGACATGGACGACATCGGCTACCTCCTCGTCGAGCCCGGCTCCACGAAGACGAAGGTTCCGGGCGTGTTCGCCGCGGGCGACGTGGCCGACCCGATCTACCGCCAGGCGATCACCGCCGCCGGCTCCGGCTGCGCCGCCGCGATCGACGCCGAGCGGTTCCTCGGCGTCGACTACGACAACTACTGATCCATGCTGCCTCTCCTCGCCCTCGTCGCCTTTCAAGAGTCCGGCGCCTCGTTCAAGGAGGAGGCGTACGACAGCATCCTGGGACCGAAGAGCCTCGTCGTGCGGGTGCAGACCGAACGCATGCGGGAGGCGAAGCGCTCGCCCAAGCAGGCGTGGGACTTCGACTGGAACACCGCCGGGTTCCTCAGCGGCTCCCCTTCGGACCCCAAGCGCATGGACCTGCGCTTCCGCCTCTTCAGCCAGGAGTCGCCCCTGGGCAGCGCGCGCGCCGAGAGCGTGCTGCGCCTGCTCCTTCGCCTCTTCGCCTACAACTTCAAGGAGCTGAGGCTGGACCACGCCTCGGAGTTCGGCAAGGTCGTCGACGCCTACCTCTGCTACGGCGGCGATCCGGGCGGCGAGCAGCGCTTCGACGTGGACCGTCAGGCCAGGGGCAACAAGGTCGACACCATCTACTTCTACGACCTCCGCTCGTTCACCGACCCCGTGGAGGTCGTCCGCGAGGTGGCCCACGAGTACGGCCACGCGACCCTGCCTCCCGTCGGTGGCGACTACGCCGCACCCGAGGCGTGGGCCAACGGCTATCTGGGCGAGAAGCTTTTTTTGAGCTACCTCGCCGACGCCCGGACGCCCGACGTGAAGGGCAAGTCGGCCCTGGGACCGGAGGATACCTTCGGCGCGACCCCCGAGGCGCTTCGCGCGTGGGTGAGGAAGAACGTCGATCCGCTCGTGGCCGACGCCCTCGCAGACGGCCCGCGTCCCGCGCTTGTGGCGGGAAAGGACAAGGCCGCGATGGACGCCTTCTTCGGCCTCGCCCTCGCCACCGCGCGGCTCTA
This sequence comes from uncultured Fimbriimonas sp., assembly GCA_964245875.1. Classification (GTDB taxonomy): domain Bacteria; phylum Armatimonadota; class Fimbriimonadia; order Fimbriimonadales; family Fimbriimonadaceae; genus Fimbriimonas. The sequence continues at coordinate 9,460 of CAXTOO010000045.1, forward strand.
CGGCCCCGGCGTTCTCTCCCGCGCCCTTCAGGCGAGCGGAACGGACGCCAAGGCCTTCGCCGACGCGGCGAGCGTCGCCGCCGCCGAGCCGAGCCTCGTCTTCCTCAACGTAACACCGGCGATGCGGGGCAAGCCCATCTGGATCCCTCTGGGATCCGACAAGAAGAAGAACGTGGTCATGGGCGCGACCGTTCTGGAGAGGAAGGACGGCTGGGTCCGCATCAGGCCCGGCAACGGACCCGTCCTCGTCCGGAACTACAAGGACTGATTGCCGACGTTCCCTAGCCCTCCCGGCAGGGCATTCCTTGCTCCCGCAGGTGCGCCAGCACCATTTCCAGGTGTGCGCGGTCGCGCGTCTCCACCACGCACTGCACCTCCACCGCCGTCATGTCCGCGCTGGCGAACGCCCGTTCGTGGACGACCTGCTTCACGCTCGCGCCCGACTCGGCCAGCGCGCCCGTGAGCCGCGCCAGCCCGCCCGGACGGTCGGAGATCACCGCCGTGAACCGCGCGAGCCGACCGTCCACCGCGAGGCCGTGCTCGATCACCCGCCCCAGCACCGTCGGATCGATGTTGCCCCCGCAAAGGCACAGCACGACCTTCTTGCCCGCGAGATCCTCCAGCTCCCCCGCCAGCAGCGCCGCCAGCGGGGTCGCCCCCGCGCCCTCCACGACGCCCTTCTCAAGCTCGACCAGCCGCAGGATCGCCAGGGCCACCGCCTCCTCGTCCACCCTCACCACCCGGTCGACCACCCGCCGCGCGATCTCGAACGCGCGGCCGCCCACGCAGGGCACCGCGAGGCCGTCCGCCAGCGTGGATCCCACCGTGGCGGGCGTGGGGCAGCCCGCCGCCAGCGCCGCCGAGAAGCTCGCCGAGCGCAGGGTCTCCACCCCGACGATCTCGCATTGCGGTCGCACCCGCTTCGTCGCCAACCCTAGCCCCGCGATCAGGCCGCCGCCGCCCACGGGCACGACGATCGCATCCGCATCCGGCACCTGGTCGAGGATCTCCAGGCCGAGGGTGCCCGCCCCGGCGATCACGTCCGCCCCGTCGAAGCCGTGGACGTAGGCGAGTCCCCGCTCCTGGACGAGCCGGTCGGCCAGGTCCTTCGCCTCCCCGATGTTCTCGCCGTGGAGAAGCACCTGCGCCCCCAGCGCGCGGCAGCGCGACTGCTTGATGATCGGCGCGACCGTCGGCATCACCACCGTCACCGGGATGTCGAGCTCCCGCCCGTGGAACGCGAGCGCCAGGGCGTGGTTGCCCGCCGACGCGGCGACCACGCCCACCGCCTTCTGCGCCTCGGGCAGCAGCAGCAGCGCGTTGCGCGCGCCGCGCTCCTTGAACGAGCCCGTCCGCTGGAGGTACTCCGCCTTTGGGAACACGCGACTGCCCGTCAGCTCGCTCAGCGCGGGCGACTCGCCGCAGGGCGTGACCACGATCCCGCTCGCGATCCGCTCCCGTGCGGCGACGATCTCTTCGAAGGTGACGGGCATGGGCGGTCTCCCTTCTTACCTTCTCACGCCCAGCAGCCACCGCTCGAACTCCGCGACCGGGGCCGTGTTCTCGAACAGGACGCCGTTGCGCTCGATGATCGTCTCCTTGGCCTCGCGATAGAAGCGGCGATCGTGGGTGAGCCGCACCGCGAGGTCGACGTAGCCCGCGTGGTCTTCCGCAACGAGCCTCTCGAATCCCATCTGCCGGTAGAAGCCGCCCGTCGCGCGGTTGCGCATCTGGTCGCCGCGCAGGGTGACCACGGGCTTGCCCAGGGCGAACGCCTCCAGCGTGGTGTTCGCCCCCGCGAAGTGGATGGGGTCCAGCATCACGTCGCACGCCGCGACGGCGGCGAGGTAGTCCTTGTTCCCGAGCTTCGGGATGAAGTCGACCCGCGCGGGATCGAAAGTCTGCGCGAACCGCTGGACCAGCTGCCGCTCGTAGGTGTAATGCGGGCCGCTGATGAGGACGAGCCGTCCCTTGGGATCCTTCTCCAAGATCGCCCCGAAGATCGCGTCCATGTCCGGGTGGAACTTGAAGATCGATTGGAGCGAGCCGTACAGCCGGGCGCCTTCGGGCAGGCCGAACGAGGCCCGGTCGCGCGGACTCTCCGAGGGGACCGGGCGGGTGTAGACGAAGGGCGGGCTCGCCAGTCGAACCAGCTCCTCGGTGTACAGCCGCTCGTTGCCCTCGATTTCCCAGTCGTCGCACGAAAGCCAATAATCGATGGACGTTCGCCCCCCGGTCCCCGGATGGCCCCAGGTCGTCGCCTGAACGGGCGCGAGTCGCGAGAACGACAGCGCGTCGGTGAAGGGACTGAGGTGCAGGTCGCAGAAGACCAGCACGTCCAGCCGCTCGGCCTCGACGGCGGCGCGGGCGGCGTCCAGGTCGATCGGCACCTTGACCGTGCGGTCGGCGTTCGCCTCTCCCCACTCCTGCCCGCCGCCCAGCTTGTCGGGCAGTTGGAAAAGAACCACGTCGAACCGGCTTCGATCGAGCGCGCCCATGAGCTTGATGAGGACGCGCCCCACGGAGTGGAGCCGCATATGGGCCGAGAGGAACCCCACCCGGAGCCTCGTCTCCCCGCTTCCGCCCAGATGCGGAGCGGTGTAATCGAGATGGGGCGAGGCGGCGAGCGTCGCGCGCGCGAAAGCCTCCATCGGGCCGCGGTCCTCGCGGCCGTGGTAGCCCAGGGCGTACCCGGTGATCGCGAGCGTCTCCCACGGCTTCGCGATGAACGTCGGGCGCGCCTCCACGTCGGCCATCGTCTCCATCCACCGCGCCCGCATCGCGTCGATCTGCTCGTTCGAGCGCAGGATCGGCGGCATCAGCATCCCATCCAACAGCCGGACGTCGGCGGTCGAGCGCAGCGCCTCGTGCAGCTCGCGAAGCGCCGCCTGCCCCGCCTCCGCCCGACCTCCGTGCTGCTGCAGCCGCGCCCTTCGTCCCACAAGGTAGAGATCGTCCGGACGCAGGTCGATCGCCCGACCGATGGCGGCGGCGGCCCCGTCCGCGTCGCCCATCGCGTCTCGGACGTTCGCGAGCGCGGCCCACGACTCGGGCTCCTTCGGATCGCGCAGGATCGCCTCGTAGAGCGCCGCCGCCGCCTCGGGATACCGCTGCAGGCGCGTGTGCACGAAGCCGAGGCGGCGGCGGACGACCGCGTTCGCGGGCTGGAGGCCTTTCAGGATCGTCAGGACGCTCTCGGCCTCGTCCAGGTGCTCCGCGCGGATGAAGAGCTCGGCGAGGGGCAGCAGCAGCGACTGCTCTCCGGGAAAGCGCCCCAGACACTCGGTGAGGATCGCCGCGCCCTCCTCGGGCGGCAAGAGCTCGGCGGCGGCGAGCGCGAGCGGAAGGTCGTCCGGCGCGGACCGATGCGCCTTCAGAAAGGCGTCGGCGGCCGAAGCGATGTCGCCGACGTCCCGTCGGATCGTGCCGATCGCCGCCCAGGCGCCGGAAAAATCCGGGAGCTGGGCCACCAGCTCGCGGAGTGTGCTCTCGGCATCATCCCCCCGCCCCTGGGCGTCGTACAGCGCCGCCAGATCGTAGCGGATGGTCGCGTCGCGCGGCTCGCGGTCGATGGCCCTCCGGAGCGCGGCCTCCCCCAGGTCGAACTGCCCCGTCTGGGCGAGCGTCACGCCGAGTCCGTGCAGCACCGATGGGTGGTCGGGCCGGTCCCGGTTCAACTCGCCATAGAGTCGGGCCGCTCCGACCACGTCGCCTCGCTCGTGCGCGCGCCGCGCGCTCTCCAGCCGGGAGGCGAAGGAGACCGGAGGACGTTTGGACATTCGCCTAGTTTACAAAGGGGCGCGCGTCGCCGATGGTCCCGAAGCTTGTGACGTTCCGAGCGTCCCGCTCGTCCTAACTAACTGTACGCGCCCCTTGGGCGCACCCAGGAGAAAGGACGATCTTGAATAAGAGTTTGACGAAGTTTGGGCTCGGCGTGTGCGCGCTCACCGCGATCGCGGGCAACGCCTCGGCGCAGAAGGCGAGCAACGCGGAGCGGGGACTCATCGGCGTCAACCTGTACGACACGGGCGTGAAGGTGGTCTCGCTCTACGGCTCCCCCGACGAGATCCAAGCCGTGACCATCGGTGACTCGACGAGCACCGGCGGCGGTCCGGGCTTCGGCGGCGGGGGTGGGGGCTTTGGTGGCGCGCCCGCCGGCGGCGGCCGCGGTGGCCCTGCGGGTCGTGGAGGAGGCGCGAGTTCGTCCGACCGCACGGGGCCGTTCGACTTTGGGGACCAGTTCTTGAGGCAGCTGTCTCCGGATTCGGCGGGTTCTAGCGCTTCTCGCGGGGGTTCGCCGTCTGGTGGCCGACCTGGCGGTCTCCCCGCCGGTGCGGGCGGTCCTGGCCTTCCCGGCGGAGGGGGGGGGAGCGCACCCAGCGGCAACACCCAGACCGAGGTTACGCAGTACACCCGCTGGGTCTACAACCGCGGCGGAAGCAAGTACGGATTCATCGTCGACAATCAGGGCCGCGTGGTCCAGATCGAGGCGATCGGCCTCCAGAACAACCGCGTCAAGACCCGCAAGGGACTTGGCTTCGGCGCCACCTTCGCCCAGCTCATCAAGAGCTACGGCAATCCCGACGGCTACGAGGTCGGCGGCGACACGATCCTCGTCAAGTACCTCGTGAACAAGAAGGTCGCCTTCCGCCTCACGCGCCTCGCGGTCAAGAAGCCCCACGTCGTGACCGGCATCGTGGTCTCGGCCGGCAAGGTCTGAGGGAGTTTGTGGTGGGTAGTGTAGAGTGAGTGGAAGAGGGTGGCCTCACGTCCACAATCCACCTACCCACGATGTCCGACGAGCGCGACGAAATCCGGGCCAGGATCGACATCGTCGAGCTCGTCGGGGGTCGCGTCGCCCTCCGACGCACCGGCAAGACGTGGAAGGGGCTCTGCCCCTTCCACGACGACAAGACCCCCTCCTTCACCGTCGACCCCACCACCGGCCGCTATCGCTGCTGGTCCTGCGGCGAACACGGCGACTGCTTCACCTGGGTGATGAAGACGGGAAACGTCGAGTTCCCCGAAGCCCTCAAGGAGCTCGCGCAGAAGGCGGGCGTCGAACTCAAGAGCCGCGGGCCGGTGGCCCCGCCCGGCCTGCGGGACGCCCACCGCGCGATGATGGCCGAGGCGCTGGCGTTCTTCCGCGAGAGCCTTCCCCGCGCCGCCGCCGCGCGCGAGTACGTCCAGGGGCGCGGCCTCGACGAGGCCACCGTCGAGGCCTGGGAGATGGGCTACGCGCCCGACACCTTCGACTCCCTGACCAACCGCCTGCGGCAGAAGAGCCACAACATGGCGGAGGCCAAGGCCCTCTTCCTCGTCGACGAGCGCGAGCGGGGTGGCCTTTACGACAAGTTCCGCGGACGGCTGATGTTCCCCATCCGCGACGAGCGGGGCGAGCTCGTCGCGTTCGGTGGGCGGCTTCTCGGCGAGGGCCAGCCCAAGTATATCAACTCGTCCGACACCCCGCTCTACCGCAAGTCGAAGGTGCTCTACGGCTTCGACCGCGCGAAGGATCGGATCGCCAAGGAGAGGCGCGCGGTGCTCGTCGAGGGGTACCTCGACGTGATCGCCTGCCACCGCGCCGACGAGACGACCGCCGTCGCCTCTCTCGGCACGGCCCTCAGCGAGGAGCACGCCAAGCTCCTCAAGCGATGGTGCGACGAGGTCACGATCCTCTACGACGCCGACGCCGCGGGCCAGAAGGCGGCGGAGCGGGCGGTCGGCCTTCTCCGCGCCGAGGGCGTCCGGGTGCGCGTCGCCCTCATGCCCCAGGGCGAGGACCCCGACACCCTCCTCCGGAAGGCGGGCGCGGCGGCGGTGCGCCGCGCCGTCGAGGGCGGCCTGTCGCCGCTCGACTTCGCGGTCGGCCAGCTGGAGGCGAAGCACAATCCGGAGGAGGAGCTTTTCTGGGAGTCGCTGATCGCGCTCCTCGCGGCGTCGCCGCAGGGCCTCGACGTGGAGCGCCACCTCGACCGCTTCTCCGGCCTCTATCCCGGCCTTCGCGACCCCGTCGCCGCCCGCAAGCGGCTGGAGTCGATGATCGCGGAACGCCGGCCACAGCCGAAGCGCCCGGAGCCACGGCGAAGGTCCGAGGCGCCGCCGCGCGCGAACGACGATTCGGAAGCTCCCGCCCCCCTGATCCGGGAGCGCCTGAACCGCATCGAGGCGGCTTTCTTCCAGGCGTTCTACGTGCCGGAGTTCCGGCGCACCGCCTGGATGTTCGCGCATCGCGAGGAGCTGTTCATCACCGGCACGGGCGTGATGCTCGCGCGGGCGATCAAGGCCGCCTTCCCCTCCGGCCCGCCCGAGGGCGTTCCCGCGGTCTGGCTCTCCCGGTTGCCGGAAGAGACGGCGCAGGCGATGGCGGACCTCAACGACCGCCTCCTGCCGACGCCGATGACCGAGGACGAGTTCGCCGGGGCGATCGAACGGCTCAAGCGCCAGTCGGTCATGCGGGACTTCCAGCGCCGTCGGCGCACGGAGATGACCGATGAGGAGCGGAACCGGATGCACCTGGAGAACAAGGAGATCAAGGGCGAGAAGGCGCCCGAACCCTCGGACGACGAGGACCCGTTCGCCTAGACCCCATTTTCAAGCGGGGCGAAGCCTGCGCGGGAGCTTCCAGACTTCGGTGGCGCTCTGTCCCAACCTTCACCGCGCATTGTTCCCGGCAGGAACGATGTTCGCGTAAATTCTTCTTGGGTTTCTCGGTAAACCGTGATACATTGATCTGGATCAAGGGCCGATTGCGGCCTTGTCCTCACCATCATGGTTCCGAAGACGCTCTCTCCGGCAAAGTCGCCGTTCTCGTCCCTCGATGCGCCTCACGAGGAGGACACCCTGGCCTATTGGCTGGAGCGCATCGGGCGGACCCCGCTCCTCTCCGCCGAGCAGGAGACCTCGCTCGGCCGCCGCGCCCAGAAGGGCTGCGTCGAGTCGCGCGAGCGGCTCATCGCCACGAACCTGCGCCTCGTCGTGAGCGTCGCCAAGCGGTTCGGAGGGCGCGGCGTGCCCCTGCTCGACCTTATCCAGGAGGGCAACCTCGGCCTGCTCAAGGCGGTCGACCGGTTCGATCCGGAGCGGGGCTATCGCTTCAGCACCTACGCGACCTGGTGGATCCGTCAGGCGGTCGCCCGCGGCCTCGCCTCCCAGGGTCGCGCCGTCCGCCTGCCCGTCCACGCGGGCGAGGCGCTCCACCGCGCCCTCGCCGAGGCCGCGCGACTTCGGCAGAGCCTGGGCCGCGAGGCGACGCACGAGGAGATCGCGAGGGGCCTCGGCGTCACCGTCGAGCAGGTGTCGCGCGTCATGAACGCCGCGATCGATCCCGTGTCTCTCGATTCGCCGGTGGGCGAGGCGGAGGGAAACAGCCTGTGCGACGTTGTGGCCGACCCGTTCCGCGCCCGCCCCGACGAGGAGGCGCTGGATCGCCTCTCGCGCATCGAGGTCGAGGAGCTTCTGATGACCCTCACCAGCCAAGAGCGGGACGTCCTGCGCCTTCGCTACGGCTTTGCCGACGACCGGCCGCGCTCCCTGGAAGAGGTCGCACGGGCGATGTGCTGCACGCGCGAGCGGATCCGCCAGATCGAGAAGGCCTCCCTGACGAAGCTGCGCCAGCCGGAGTGCAGCGCCCAGCTCGTCGCCTGCGCGAGCTGAGCGGGCGGACACGCCGGTTCGGGCGAGGGCCGCTCCTTGACTTTCTCGCGGGATCGCGCGGGATGTGGAACGGGCTGTAAGACCCTTCTCCACCCCCAGCCCCTCCTCATCGCCCGATGTCACTCTGCTAGATGCGTCATTTTCGCGTCGTGGCGACGAGGAGGGGAGAGCGGGATCGGTACACTCAAGCCCATGCAAGTCCCGGAATTCGGGGTGCTGAGGCACGACGGGGTGCGGGTGACGCTCTACGGCCTCGCCGACGAGCGCCCCGTCGCCCTGGTGTTCCTCCGCCATCTGGGATGCGTGTTCTGCCGCCAGCAGGTCGGCACGCTCCGGGACGAGCTCTCCGAGGAGAACGTGGTGTTCGTCACGATGTCGGAGCCGAAGCTCACGGACCGGTTCCGAATCTGGATGCGCTCGCCCCACTCCTTCCTCTGCGACCCCGAGAAGCGCCTCTACGAGGCGTTCGGCATCCCCCGAAGCACCGCGGGCAAGTTCTTCTCGGCGAGCGTGGTCCATGAGGCTCTGAAGGCGTACCGCAAGGGCTATCGGAACGCCCTCACCTTCGACGACCAGCTCCAGCTCGGCGGGACCTACGTGTTCGACCGCGAGGGTCACGTCCTGGCTTCGTTCATCTCCGAGGACATCGCCGACGCGCCCTCGCCGGAGACGCTGCGCGGGCTGCTCCACACACCCACCGAGCAAAAGGCATAGGACCAGATCACCGGCGGAAGCGGGCGAGCGCCTTGTCGAGGTAGGCCGACTCCGGCATCTTCAGGAGCTTTCCGACGGCGAAGAAGGTCCAGAAGCCCAGCAGCCCGAAGAGGAGGAGCATCCCGAGGTTCGCGAGCCGCCCCGTCGCGGCGGGAACGAGCACCGAGCCGAGGTAGGCGACCGAACCACCCGCCAGCCCCGCCAGGAGCGACTTGCCCAGCGTCTGGAGCACCCCGCGGCGGTTCAGGCGACCGACGTCCGACTCGAGCGCGAGGTAGAGGACGATCGCCAAGCTGAGCGCGGCCACGTTCGTCGCCCACGGGAGGGCGCGGAAGTCGTTCGAGACGTGGGTTGCGACGAGGCACATCCCGACGAAGCCGACGGTCATGGCGGTGCTGATCGCCACGGGCTTGAGGGTCTTGTGGAGCGAGAAGAAGCCACGCATGAGGACGGGCTGCATACACCAGGCCCAGATGGCGACGGCATAGATCTGAAGGCATCCGGCGATCTGGGCGAGCTTTTCCGGCTCTTGGCCCGCCCGTCCCCAGCCGTACAGCAGATGGACGATCCCCGGCGCGAGCGCGAGCATCAGCGCCCCCGACATCACGCCCAGGTAGATCACGGTGCGCAGGGTCTTGTCGACCTGCTCGCGGTACAGGTCCATGCGGTCCCTCGCCACGTACTCCGACAGCACGGGGAAGATCGCGAGCGCGAGGGCCTGCCCGAAGAAGCCGAGCGGCGCCTGCATGAGGTTGTTCGCGGTGTCGAGCACCGTGTTCGGGTTGACGGCGCCGCCCACGCCCGCGTAGTGGCCCGCGAACTTCTGGGTGATGAGGTTCACCATGCTGGGCAGCGAGAATCCCAGGATCACCGGCAGCAGAAGCTTGAAGAAGCGTCTGACGCCCTCGTCGCGCCAGTCGAGGGAAGGCTGGAACCGGCTTCCGACCTTCGCCATCGCGACGACCGGCAGCGCGATGTTGCCGACGAACGCGCCGACCACCGCCCCCCAGGCCATGCTCTCGATGCCGAGGCCGAAGAGCCGTGGGAGCAGGGCCGCCCCGAGGATCATGCCGAGGTTGTAGACGTTCGGCGCCAAGCCCGGCGCGGCGAACTGCCTGCGCGCGTACAGCGTCGCCAGCAGGACCGAGCCCACCAGGAACGCGAACTGCGCGGGAAGCATGATGCGGCTCGCCCGCAAGGCGATGGGCAGCACGGCGTTCGGGTTGTTCTCCTGGAAGAAACCCACGATCCACGGCGCGAGGCCCCAGGCGAGCGCGATGAGGACCACGGCGACGACCGCGCAGAGCGTCGTCACCACGCTGAACGCCTTCCATGCCTCTTCCTCGCGGTCCTTGTGGAGCAGATCGCTGAACACCGGAATGAAGGCGGAGGAGAGGCCGCCGCCGGCGATGAGCATGAAGATCGTGTCCGGGATTCGGACGGCGATCTTGTACGCGTCCGTCTCAAGGCCGCTGAACTCCGCGAGCATCACGGAGTCGCGCGCCATGCCGAGGAAGCGGCTCAGGAGGATGGAGACGAACATGATGCCGCCCGCCCGGGCGACCTGCGCGTTGCGGCTCGCGGCGGCAGGGTCGGGAACGGCCATGTTGAACAAGTGTACACGCCCGTGGCGGGGTCCCCGGAGTCTCGCACGGGAACCATCCCAGGACTCGCCTCGCAGTACCAGTCCATGAGCCACTACGAGAGCGAGCTGAAGGTCGAGGCGGACCCCGACGCCATCTTCGCCTACGTCAAGGACCCCGCCAACATGCCCAAGTACCTGCCGACGGTCCACGGCGCGCACGACCAGGGCGAGGGTCGGGTGGCCGTCGACGGCGAGGCGGCGGGACACGAGTACCACAGCGACGGCTGGTTCGAGGTCGACGACGCCGCGCGGACCATGAGCTGGGGCAGCGACGGCGAGACGAAGTACTCGGGCAGGCTCACCGTCCGCCCGCACGAGGACCACGGCCACGTCAGAGTCGACCTGGAGTTCCAGCCCAACCCCGGACAGGAGAGGGCGTTCGAGGAGCAGACGGGCGACCGGGACCGGACGGTGCAGCAGGGCCTCGACGCCGCGCTCCGGTCGATCAAGAACGAGATCGAGGGAACCGGCGGCAAGGTGGCGACGCAGGCGGACTAGGCCCTGTCCGGCGAATCGCCCGCGGGCGTCGGACGCCCTCTCGTCGCGGGGCGAGGCCCGGCCTGAAAAATAATTTCCTTTCGCAGGTTGGGTCTTTAGGCCCAACCTGTCCGGAGGGTGGTTGACGGGTTTTCCACCGCAGAGGACACGGAAGGCGCGGAGGGCG
>CAXTOO010000046.1:0-4719 GCA_964245875.1 uncultured Fimbriimonas sp.
ACCCTGATATGGACGGCCACGTCCGGGTCACCGTCCTCGCGACCGGCTTCAACCCTTACACGAAGGAGGGACGGAAGGCCGCGGAGGCCGCGTTCGGACGGGCGACGCCGACCGTCTCTCCCCAGGCCGTTACGCCGCAGGCGACCAGCGCCGATGTGGTGCAGGCCGCGCGCGACCGCATCCAACAGGCCGCCCCCGCGCCGGTCGAGGCTAAAGTCGAAACCAAGCCGGAGCCGATCAAGCCGATCCAGATGACGCCGCCCGCGCCGCGCACCGGGCTCGTCGTGCCGAGCGAGGTCATCGACGAGACCGACCTCGACGTCCCCGCCTTCATCCGCAAGTACAAGGGCGAGGGGTGAGGCATCGCGGCGAGGGTCTCGCCGCGCCACGATGCCAGTAGAATGAGGGGGCCGATGTCTCCCCTGTTCCTCCTCGCCCTCCAGACGCCCGCCCCCGCGCCCCTCGATCTGCGCCAACCGCCCGCCGTGACGGAGAGGACGCGCATCGAGCTGACCCCCAAGCTGGACGGCAGGATCGAGGACGAGGAGTGGGACCCGCTCGTCCTGTCGGGCGAGGTGAAGACCTACCTCCAGTGGGAGCCCGGTGCGCTCCACGTCGCCGCCGCAACCGCCGCCGGCAGGGACCTGCTCGTGAGCGTCGATCCGGACGGCGACGGATGGCTCGTCGGTGCGAACAACCTTGAGGCGAGGATTGGGCTTCGCGATGGCAAGCCTTTCGTCAAGCTCCGCATCCTCGACGCGACGAACGTCTCTGGTCCCACCTACCGCGAGATCGCCGGTCTCGAAGCGGCCAGCACCGCCGTCGTCGGGGCCGACGGGACGATCGAGGCGACCCTCGGCGATCCCGGCCTCGGCCTTCTGCCTCTCAAGGGCGGCAAGCTCGCGATCCGGGTCGACATGGTGCCCTCGACCGACGCGCCGCTCGCCCCGAACGAGCCCCGCGCCCTCGCGCCGCTCATGTTCGCCGACGTTCGCGATGCCGCCTTGCCCGCGGGACTCAAGACGAAGGTCGACTTCAACGACATCGCCACAACCCCCGGCGAGACGGCGACCGTCCGCTTCGCGTTCAGCGGAACGCCGATGCCTAGGCGCGTCGCGCTGCGCACCGAGGGTCTCGGACGCGAGGCGACGAGCGCGATGGAGCTTCCCTTCCCGGAGACGAGGAAGGGCGTGGCGCGCGTCGAGTACAAGACGAGGATCCAGCCCGAGGCGACGCTCGGCTACCGCGTGGCCCGCGCGACCCTGACGGGCGCCGACGGCGTGCCGTCGGTCGTGCAGGCGAGCTTCCGCGTCGCACCGCTGGCGGACGTCATGCTGAACGACACGACCCTGAAGCCGAGCGCCCAGGACCGCTCCATCAAGGTCGGATTCACCGTGTTCGGCAACTCTTCCAAGCGCCTGTCCGGGCGCACGACGATCTCCGTCGCGGGCGGAGGCTATCGCGTTCTCAACGGCGACGAGAGCCAGAAGGTCGGCCTCTTCGAGCCGCGCCGCGGCCTTCCGCGAAGCTTCGGCCTCTTCGTCCCGGCGAACGCCCGCGGCACGGTGCCGATCCGGTTCTCGATGGAGATGGGCGGCAGGAAGTTCGAGATCGTGCGCTATTTGACGATCTATTGAGGAGGAAAATAGGATTTTAGGGAGTGAGGAAGTTAGGGTTGGTTTCCCTTAAGTCCCTCATCTCCTAAACCCCTAACCGCCTACCAGCCTCATCGGCAGTCCTGCCGCGGCCATTTCTGACTTGAGTTCGCGGATGCGGTACACGCCGTCGTGGACGATCGAGGCGAGCAGGACGGCGTCGGCCTTGCCGTCGCGCACCGCGTCCACGAGGTGCGACGGTTGGCCCGCGCCGCCGCTGGCGATCACCGGGACCGGCACCGCCTCGCTCACCGCGCGGGTGAGCGCGAGATCGTAGCCCGCCTGGGTGCCGTCGCCGTCCATCGAGGTGAGCAGGATCTCCCCCGAACCCAGCGAGACGACCCGGCGGGCCCACTCGATCGCGTCCAGGCCGGTGGGATTGCGACCGCCGTGGGTGTAGACCTCCCAACCCCCTCGACCGTTCGAGCGGGCGTCGATGGCGGTCACGATGCACTGCGCGCCGAACCGCTCGGCGCATTCGCGCACGAGCTCGGGCCGCTGGATCGCCGCCGTGTTCAGCGAGACCTTGTCCGCGCCCGCGAGCAGCGCCTCGCGGACGTCCTCGACCTTCCGGAGACCCCCACCGACGGTGAACGGGATGAACAGCGCCTGGGCAACACGCTCCGCGAGGCGCACGACGGGCGCGCGATCCTCGTGGCTGGCGGTGATGTCAAGGAACACCAACTCGTCCGCGCCTTCCGCGTCGTAGTGCCTCGCGAGATCGACGGGGTCGCCCGCGTCGCGCAGGCCCACGAAGTTCACGCCCTTCACCACGCGCCCGTCCTTGATGTCGAGGCAGGGGATGAGACGGACGCTGGGCATGGGGAGAGTCTATCGGAAGGCCACTCCGGAGAGTGGCGACCCTATGTGCTCTGGATCCGGTGGACCCGTGCCATCGCGACCCCGTCGCGACCGATGTCCAGTCCGACCTGGAAGCGATCCTCGAACGCCTCGGCGAGCGCGACCGGAGGCAGCTTGCCCACGTCCCATCCTTGCCGCGCGACCTGCCCCACGACTTCGGAGACGATCCAACGTTCATCGGCGGCAATCGGCGCGGTGCGAATCTCGGGAACCCCGCGCTTCCTCAAGCCGTGCGTCCGGATATGACCACCCGTCGGTTCCGGCACCCAGCGTACATGGGGACCGGGATCGCCGGATCGCAACGTCTCCACCTCGAGGAGCCTTTCGCCGATCACGTCGTAGACGAGGCTTCCGCCGCCCATCTCCGCCACGATCCGCGCGACCTGCGGCAGGAATCTCAGATAACGGTCGTCGGACACCGGCTCCTCGCTGAGGAACCGCACCTTCGCCAACGAGCGCGCCTCCGCCAAGACGGCCAGTTGCGCCGCCGAGGCATCGACGTGCGGCTCAAGCAGATCGGGACGAAAGACGTGCACGTTCTTCGCGCGGAGAACGAGCGCGATGTGGAGACGGACGTCCGAAAACAAAAGCGCCTGCTGACGATCAATCGCGTGGCTGTCGACCAACCGGGCCATCACCTCGTCCTGAGCCGGCAGAACCTCCTCCGGAAGGTAGACCCAATACTCGAGATGAAGGAGGTAGGGGGGCGTCTTGCGGCGACCGCGGACGAACCACCAGCCGAACGCGGCGCCCGCCAGAAGGCCGATGACGAAAACGAAGTGCATCAGGGCGCGCCGCCGGTCGTCCAGCGCGTCGCAAGCCGTTGCTCCTCCCCGTCCAGCATGGAGTAGCAGACCTCGCAGAGCCCGGCGTCGTTCACGCGCGAGCGGCGGCAGAGCAGGCACTTGTCGATGCGACGCGCCTCGCGCACCCGCCCGGGCTGGGTGAGCACGAAGTGCAGCTGATTCCGCGGGATTCCCTCGGGGTTCAGGCGATCCACCCCCTTAGTGTATTTGGTTTAGGGTTTTTAGTTCTTGGTCAGGCGATTCAAATGACCGAGGACACAGGAACTCACGGCCTGCAGGCACACGTAGGCTGTAGCGAGCCATGCTCGCGCCTGCCGCCTTCCTCCCCGCCCAACTGCCCACTCCCGCCGCCGCGTCCCTCGTGGGGGCACGGTCGCTCGCCCTCTCCGCCGACGGAACGCGGCTCGCCTTCAGCTACCAAGGCGACGTCTGGACGGCCTCCGCCAAGGGCGGGCGCGCGGTGCCGGTGACGAGCAACGTCGAGATGGACGACAACCCCATCTGGTCGCCCGACGGAGCGTACATCGCCTTCGCCAGCAACCGCTCGGGGAACAACGACCTCTACATCGTGCCCAGCGACGGCGGGACGACGAAGCGGCTGACCTGGTACACGGGCAGCGACGTCCCCAGCGACTGGTCGGCCGACGGCAAGACGATCCTCCTCGCGGGCAAGCGGGACTCCAGCCTGAACGGCGTCATGACGATCGACGTCGCGACCGGGCGAACGAAGCAGATCTTCCTCGACATGATGGCGGTCGGCAGCCCGCATTTCACGCCCGACGGCAAGGGCATCCTCTACACCCGCTTCGGCTTCCCCTGGACCCGGCCCCGCTATCAGGGATCGGCGGCGGCGCAGCTCTGGCGCTACGACCTCGCGACCGACAAGCGGACGAAGGTCGCCGACACCGGATTCCAGCACCTCTGGCCGAGCCTCACGTCCGCCGGACGGATGCTCTGCGTCACCGTGGGCGAGAAGACGCCGAGTTCTTCGCCCCTCAACAAGAATCTGGGTCCCTTCGTGGACAGCGTGAAGCGGACGCCGAACGTCTACGCGGTCGACGAGCGGGGCGGCGCGAATCGGCTGACCGAATTCGTGGGCGAAGGTCCGCGTTTCCTCACGGTGGCGCAGAAGGCTCCGGTCGCCGCGTTCGAGCGGGACGGCGACGTCTACACGATGGCGCTGGACGGCGGCAAGCCGGAGAAGATCGCCCTGCGGGCCAGCCTCGACGACAACGGCGGCGGGCACGGCTGGTACTTCGACCCGACGCCGACCGATAGCGCCGAGTTCCCCCAGGTCGTCAACGCCTCCCGGGCGAAGGGGGACATCGGTGGCCGCGCCGACTTCTACAGCACGGCCCTCCGGTACATCGGCAAGGCGATCGGACTGGCGAGCGAGG
>CAXTOO010000046.1:4729-19922 GCA_964245875.1 uncultured Fimbriimonas sp.
GCCCGAGAAGATCGCCTTGCGGGCGAGCCTCGACGACAAGACGAGCCAGGAGGAAAGGCTCATCCTCACAACGGGCACCACGGACTTCGCGCTGAGTCCCAAGGGCGACGTGGCGGCGTTCGCGGTCCGCGGAGAGATCTGGACCGTTCCGGTCAAGAAGGGCAAGGGACCGAACGCCGACGACGCGGAGCAGCTCACCGACTGGGCAGGGCTTGACGAGCAGCCGCTCTGGTCGCCGAACGGCGACGCGCTCTACTTCGTCAGCGATCGCAACGGCCCCGCGCGGCTCTTCAGGATGGACGTGAAAACGAAGGCGACCACCCCCGTCTCGCTCGGCGGGAACGTGTCCGACCTCTCGCTCACTCCGGACAAGTCCAAACTCTCCTATTGGCAGGCAGGCGCGGACGGCGGCCTCTACACGATGCCGGTCTCGGGCGGAACGCCGACGCGGGTCCTCGCGCGCCCCGGCACGCGCGGCCTCCCCTACGACTGGTCGCCCGACGGTCGGTACCTCGCGTACATGAACGTCCTGTCGCGCACGTCGAGCTTCGCCTACGGCGGGACCCTCGACCTCTACATCCTGGACACAACGACCGGCGCGACCACGAAGGTGACCGACCTGTCGGCGAACCAGACCTCGCCCAAGTGGACGCCCGACGGTAAGTACCTGCTGTTCGGCAGCGACCGCGAGGGGCCGGGCCTCTACGCGCTGGCGCTCCAGCCCGAAAGCGCGCCCGCGTCGGAGCTTGACCCCAAGTACGTCAAGCCCAGCGCGCCGGTCAAGGTCGAGATCGAGTTCGCGGGCCTCGGCGACCGCATTCGGAAGCTGAACGACGCGCTGCCCTTCAACATGGAGATCGACTCCCAAACGGGCGACGTCTGGTTCAACTCGACCGACGGGCAGCTTTGGCGGGCGCCCTATTCGGGCGAGAACCCGCAGCGCGTCACCACCGGCGACGCCGTGGGCGCGTTCAGCCTCAGCGCGGACGGCAACCAACTGGCCCTGCTGAGAAGCGGCAATCTGAGCTTGATGGAGTTGCGCCGCCCCGGCTATCCGGTGACCGCCGTGACGTTCCGGGCCGACTGGAACCACGATCTGCGGGCCGAGCGCGCGGCGGCGTTCGACGAGTTCTGGCGCGCGTACAACAACGGCTTCTACGACCCGAACTTTCACGGGCGGGATTGGAACGCCCTGAAGGCGCGCTACGCGAAGTTCCTCCCGAGCGTCGGGCACCGGAACGAGATGGCGACGATCCTCAACGAGATGGTGGGCGAGCTCGAGTCGAGCCACAGCGAGGTCAGCCCGGCGGCGGGCAATCCGAAGAGCGCGGCGAGCGCCAGCCTCGGCTTCATCTATGACTACGCCTACTCGGGACCGGGGATCAAGGTCAAGGACGTCCCTGCCGGATCGCCCGCGTCGTTCGCCAAGTCACGGCTGAGCCTCGGCGACGTGGTCACGAGGATCAACGGCAAGCCCGCAGAGATCGACGAGTCGTTGTACCGCGATGTCCTGAACGATCAGGTCGGGCGTGAGTTGAGGCTCACCGTCCGTGACGCCGCCGGCGTCGAGCGAACGGTGGCGTACCGCGCGATCTCGCCCGCCGACTTCAACGCCCTCGTGTTCCGCAACCTTCTGGAGGCGAGGCGAAAGCACGTCGACGAGAAGTCGGGCGGCAGGCTCGCCTACATCCACATCGCGGGGATGAACGAGGTCGAGCTGCGCAACTTCAACCAGCGCATCTGGGAGCGCGCGCTCGGGAAGGAGGGCCTCATCATCGACGTTCGCAACAACGGCGGCGGCAACACCTCCGACCGCATCATCGACATCCTCGGGCGTGCGCCGAACGCGTACTACCAGCCCCGCGACGAACCCGCGGTGCTCGGGCCGGGGCAGGCGCTGGTGCTCCCGACCGCCGTTCTGATGGCGGAGACGAGCTACTCGAACGCCGAGATGTTCCCCGAGTCGATGCGGACCCGGAAGATGGCGACCCTTGTCGGGATGCCCACGCCCGGTTACGTGATCTACACGCGTGGCTTCACCCTCATCGACGGCACCGGCGCGAGAATGCCCGGCACCGGCTCCTGGACCCTTCAGGGCGAAAGCCTGGAGGACAACGGTCGCCAGCCGGACGTGAAGGTCGACATCACGCCGGAGCAGTACCTGCGCGGCGAGGACCCTCAGCTCGACGCGGCGGTCGAGGTGCTCATGAAAAAGCGCTAGGGGCGCAGACCGTTGCGGACGGTCGCTTACAGTGGCTGAGAGAGCTTTGAGCCACCGTTCGCAATCCTAGGCAATTGTCTGCGGGCGCCTTTAGTCCTTCCTGAAGGTCGAGAACAGGGTCCGGACGCGGTCTTTCCAACCGTCCGGACCGGCGGCGGTGGTGAGCTCGTCGTGCCCGAAGTGGAGCATGAACCGGGCGAGTCCGAGCGCGACCGCCGAGCCCGTCTCAACCGGGCCGGCGATGCGCACCTTGGCGTGGGGCATCTCCTCCTCGAAAAGGCGGTCGATGCCCGGCAGCTTCGAGCCGCCGCCGGTGAGCACCACGCCGCCCGGAAGCATTCCGGTCATCCCGGCCTTCTCTATGTGTTGGGCGACCATGATCGCGGTCTCCCGCAGGCGCGATTCGACGATCTCGACGAGGACCTTGCGCTGAAGCGGACGGGCCAAGGTCTGCCCGAGTTGCGTCACCTCAACGGTCTCACGCTCGGAGAGTCCCTTGGAGAGAGCGATGGCGTGGGTCAGCTTCAGCCGCTCGGCCTCTTCCGGCGACGCCTTCAGCAGCTTGCTCACATCGCTGGTGACGAGCGCCGCCCCGATGGGAAGGCACACCATGGAGGATAGGCTGCCGCCGGTGAACACGCCGACGTTCGTCGTGCCCGCGCCAAGATCCACCACCACCGCCCCCAGGTCGATCTCCTCGGCGGTCAGGACGCCCAGCCCGGCGGCGAGCGGCGCCGCGATCATCTGCTCGACCTTCCGCCCGGTCATCGTCATCGCCCGCTCGACGTTCTGCACCGCCACCACGGAGCCGGTGACGATGAAGGTGATCGCCTCGAGGGTGCCGCCGCTCATGCCGATCGGTCGCTTCACGTCGCGCAGGCCGTCCACGCGGAACTCTCGGGGGATCGCCTCGATCTGCTCGCGGTCGGGCGGCAGGACGAGCGAGCGCGAGTGGGTGACGACCTCCATCACGTCCTGGTGCGTGATGTGCCGGCCGCGGGGCACGATGGGCTTGTAGCCTTGGCCGTTGAACCCCTCCAGATGTGCGCCGGACACGCTGACCACGAGCGCGTCGATCTCGACGCCCGTCGCGCGCTGCACCTCGCGGACGGCGTTGTCGATCGCCTTCGCCGTCTCTTCGACGTCGGTCGGGACGCCCCGCCTCAGCCCGCGGTTCGGCGACTCGGCGCGCGCGACGACGCGGATCTCCCCCCTTTCGCCCGGCTCGACGTAGGCGCAGATCGCCTTGGACGTGCCGAGGTCGAGGACGGCGACGCCCTTCAAGCGCCGGGCTCCGAGGATGGGGCGAGGGCGGCCTGCCGTCGGCGACGAACGACCTCATCGTTGATCTTGGTCATGACGGAACGCCGGATGAGGCTGAGATTGCTGAAGATGCGGTTGCCGAACACGAAGGCGACCACGAGGTAGAGCGGCTGGTAGATCTTGTCGCCGAGAAAGCAGAGGAGGAGGGCGATCAGGATGTTCGCGAGAAAGCCGCTCACGAAGATCGAGTTCTCGAAGCGTCCTTCCAGGCCGCCGCGGATGCCCCCGAGGATGGTGTCGAACCCTGCGAGGCAGGCGACCGCGAGGTACTGGCCTTCCTGACCTGTGAGCTTCGGAATGCCGAGCAGCGTCGCCATGACCGCGCCGACCAGAAGCGCGAGGAACGGGACGAGGGCGATCACGAGGACTCCTTCGGCACGCTGCCCAGCCGGAACTCCGTGCGCCCGGCGAAGGCGGGAAGGCTCATCGACTTGGCCCGCTCCACCGAGACCATATTCGGGTCGGTGTGGCGGATCTCGCCGAGCACGCCGTCGTTGAGGTTGAGTCCCCCCATCATGGTCGAGGCGTCGCCTATAGCCCGGATCACGACGGGGCTCGCGATCTTCACGTCGTTCACGAGGATCGTCGGCCCGACGCAGCGGATCGAGCTGAGGCCCGAGATGCGGTGGTCGTTGAGCGAGATCGCCTCCGCGCCCGAGGCGACGAGCTCGTTCACGATGCGCAGCACGTCGGTGTCGTGGATGTTGACGTAGTCGCTGAGTTGGGGGGGCAGGTTCTGGTCTTGTGCGGAGTGGGAGGAGTCCCGCAGGGTCACGATCACGCCCGGCCCCTCGACCTTCGTCAGCCCCGCCGCCGCCTTCGCCTCTTGGAGCTGCTTGTTCAGAAGCTGGGTGCTTCCCTTGCCCTTCGCCATCGTGTTCTGAAGCTCTGTGTTCTGCTTGGTCAGCGTCTCGATGCGGGCGCTCATGTCGGCGAAGGCGTCGGGGTCCACGGTCGCGTCGCTCACCCGCTGGCGCTGGCCTGGTTCGAGGGCGCTGAAGCGTGAGCGTCGGTTCGACTCGGTCACCCAGGCCGCGGAGATCATGAAGCCCAGCACGACGCACATGCCGGAGATGGGCCAGACCCACTGGTCGTTCTTGGTGATCTTGCTGACGAACGGGCTCACGGTTTGGCGGTTCCTTGGGCAGGAGGGGGTTCGAAGGTCGGGTAGTCGGGGCGGACGAGGATCAGCTTGTGAACGGTGGCGAAAAGGTTCGGTCGTTCGGTCAGATACTGGCGGAGACGCGCGACCTTCGCGTCCAACTCGTCGCAACGCCCGAGATCGACGATCCCGCTATCGATATTTAAGCACACCCGGCCCCCGCCCACGAGATCGATGCGCGGCGGCTCGCCGGAGCCGAGCCCGCGCACGAGCTCTGCGAGGTGGGCAACGTCCGCCGAGCGCCAAGCGTTCCCCAGGGCGAGGCCCACCGTCGGATATTCGGCGGGCAGGTTGACGGTCGGAAGGTCGGACGGAAGCTGCGTGGCCCGGTACAGAACGCCCTCCGCCGAGAGGCCCGTGTCCGGCCATGCGTAGAGCCGAGCGACGGGCGACCGCCGCGCGACCCGGAGCACCGCGCTGCCGAACGGCGTCCGGGAGAGGCTCGCCCCCCGAAGTTCGGAGTTCTGGAGCGCCTCCGCCTCGACGGAGCGGGCGTCCACGCGGGCGCACGGCACTCCCTTCAGTCTCTGGAGAAGCCCCGTGAGCCTCGCGCGATCCGCCATAGGAGCGCCTTCGACCCGGACGCGGCGGACGGCGGTGACGGGGGACAGGGCCACGCCCGCGACCACGTTGACGAGCAGCGCGAGCACGATGAACGGCCTCGCACGGAGATGGACGCGCTTAGTCCGGCGGCGCATGGCGCACGATCGCCTCCTCGACCAGCCGTTCGCAGAGGTCGTCGAAGGGGATGCCGGCCGCCTCGGCGCTCTTCGGCAGCAGGCTCGTGGCGGTCATGCCGGGAAGGGTGTTCACCTCCAGCACCACGATCTCCGCCGTCCCCTCGGGGTCGCGGACGATGGCGTCGGTGCGCGTCGCGCCCGCGCAGCCTAGCGCGCGGTGCGCGGCGAGGGCGAGCCGCCCCGCCTCCTCGAGGGTTTCGGGACGGAGCCGCGCGGGAATGATCTCCTCCGTCGCGCCCGGCAGGTACTTGCTCGCGAAGTCGTAGTGCTCCCCCTTGGGTGCGATCTCTACCGTGGGAAGCGCCGTGTCGACGAGCACCGGCGTCGAGATCTCCGTCCCCTTGATCCACTCCTCCACCAGGACGGCGTCGTCGTAGGCCAGCGCGCGCGCGATCGCCCACTCCAGCGCCTCGGGGTCTTGGACGAACGAGAGTCCGACCGTCGAGCCCTGGGCGTTGGGCTTCACGACCCAGGGTCCCTCGAAGTCGACGGTCTCGTCCGCCGCCGTCACGCATCTTCCCCTCGGAGTCCGGATGCCGTGCGCGTCGAGCACCCGCTTGGTCGCCGCCTTGTCCATCGCGACGACGCTGGCGGCGATCCTCGAGCCGGTGTACGGCAGATGGAGCATCTGGAGCAGGCCTTGGATCGCTCCGTCCTCCGCGTTCGTGCCGTGGACCGCGAGGAAGCACACGTCGGGCCGGTTCGGCCCCACCAGCGCGCTCAGGTCGCCTTTGGCGAGCAGCGCCTCGCTCACGTCGACGAGCTTCGCGTCGTACCCCTTTCGGTTCAGAGCGGCGGCGACCGCGCGTCCGGAGTGCAGTGAGACCTCGCGTTCGGCCGAGTCGCCGCCGTACAGCACGGCCACCCGCTTGCCCCCGCGTTCAAGCTCCTGGATGAACGCCGGGCCGAACTCCGCGATGTTGCCCGCGCCCATGCCGACCACCACGTCGCCCTCCCGCGCGATCCTTGCCACCTCGCGCGGCAGAAGATGGCGAGACGGAACGTACCGGACAGGCACGGTCACCTTCTCGGCGATCCGTGCGCTGCTCACGCCCGGCATCGGCGTCTCCCGCGCGGGGTAGATGTCGGTGAGCACCACGAGGTCGGCGTGGGACAGCGCGCTGGCGAACTCCTCGATGAGCGGCGCGGTGCGGGAGTAGAGGTGCGGCTGGTAGACGACGACCAGACGCTTTTTGGGTGGAACATCTCTAGGATCCGTGGGATGCTCAATCAGCTTTTCGCGAACAGCCTGCAGGGATGCCGCAATCTCGGTGGGATGGTGGGCGTAGTCGTCGATCACCGCCACCTCGCCTCGTTTAAGGATCTGCAGTCGACGCTCCGCGCCCGTGAATCGGCAGATGGCATGAACCGCCGAAGCATCCTTGACACCTGCGATGTCGGCGGCCACGGCGGCACCTGCCGCGTTCAATCGGTTGTGCTGACCTCCGATCGCGACGTTGAATAGAAGGACCTCCTCGTCGCGACCCATGATCCGCCCGAGATCTTCGACGGTATAGCCGACGGACTTCCTGGCCACAGACATAGCGATCTCCGTCGCGCCTGCATCTTCCGCGCAGTACACCAGCGTGCCGTCCTCTGGCAACCGCTCCACGAACCGCACCACGCTGTCGCGCAGGTTCTCCCACGTCCCGTGGAAGTCCACATGGTCCAGCTCCAGGTTGGTCAGGACCACCATGTCCGGGCGGAGGTCGTGGAACGAGTCGTACGCCTCGCATGCCTCCACGACCGCCCACTCGCCCTTCCCCTCCCGAACCGGGCCGCCCCACTGCGGGATCGCCGCCCCGACCACCACCGTCGGGTCCAGCCCCGCCGCGATCAGCCCCGCGCCGATCATCCCGGTCGTGGTCGTCTTGCCGTGGGTGCCGGTGATGCAGATCGTCTTGTACGGCCTGAGCAGCCACCCGAGCGCCTGAGAACGCCGCACGATCGGGATACCGAGTTCCCGTGCCCGCGCGACCTCCGGCGAGGCGTCCAACTCGATCGCATCGGTGACGATCAGCGCGTCCTCCGACGTCAGCCCTTCGCCCGAGTGGCCGATCCGCACCGCGATCCCCTCTTCGGTCAGGCGCGCCGTCTCCGGCCCCGCCGTCGAGTCGGTGCCCCGCACCGCGAACCCCCGGTGCGCCAGCATCCGGGCGAGCGCGCTCATCCCCGCGCCGCCGATGCCGACGAGGAACATCGACCGCCGCCCGTCCAGGGAGTCGGTCGGGGAGAAGGCGGTCTGGATCTCGGAAGGCTTACGCATGGGCCGCTCTCTCGATTATGGAGACTAGCCGCGCCGTCGCGTCGGGAACGTCCCACTCGGCGAGCGCCGCCTTCGCCGCCTTCCGCCGCCCGGCGTCGTCCCAAGAACGGATCGCCGCGCCGAGGTCACCCCCGTCCTGCTCGACGATGATCGCCGCTCCCATCGTCTCGAACTCTCGCGCGTTGAAACGCTGGTGGTCGTCCGCGCTCGTCGGCAAGGGCACCAGCACCGAAGGCAGACGGAACGCCGCGAACTCCGCCAGCGTCGACCCGCTCCTCGCCACCGCGATGCGCGCGTGGGCGTAGGCGTCGGCCAATTGGTCGGCCTCGATGAACGGCACCAACTCGTACCCTTCGAAGGCCGCGCCCTGGAACTCCTCGTATCCCCCCGGCCCCGTTGCGTGGAGCCACCGAAGGCCCACGATCTCGCGCGCGACGCGGGGCACCCCCTCGTTGAGGAACCTCGCCCCCTGCGATCCTCCGACCACCACGACGAGCGGCGTCTCCTTGCGCTGCTTGGCGGCCTCCCGCAGTTCGCGCCGGATCGGATGCCCCGTCCTCACCGCGTTTGGCAGACGACCCTCCGTCGTCCGGAACGTGCAGCAGACCGCCGCCGCGCGGGGCGCGAACATCCGCGTCGTTCGGCCCGGGATCGAGTTTCCCTCGTGGACCACGTAAGGGATGCCGATCGAGCGCGATGCCGCCATGACCGGCGCGGCGGAGTAGCCGCCCGTTGAGAAGACGATGTCGGGACGGTCGGCCCGGAGAGCCCTCTTCGCGTCGCGCGTCGCGCGGGCGAGCCGCGCGGCCGCCCGCCATCCCCGAGCCGTCCTGAGACTCCAAAGCGGCTCGCTGCCGAATCCCTGATATGGGATGCCGAGCTTCGCGCAGGCCGCGCTCTCCTGGCCGCGCAAAGAACCCATATAGGACAACGAGGCTCCCCGTTCCGCCGCGAGACGCCCGACCTCCAGCGCCGGATAGATGTGCCCGCCCGTGCCGCCTCCGGTGAGCACGAGCCTCACCTCGCCCGCGCCACCCGCGCCGGCGACACCCCACGCTTGCGTGGCTGCGAGTGCGCGGGTGCCAGGCACGCCGCCTGCGCGACTCCCACGGCCGCCCAGAGCGCGAGCAGCGAGCTTCCGCCCGAGCTGAAGAACGGCAACGGAATGCCGATGGCGGGCAGAAAGCCGTTCGCCATCATGAAGTTCGTGCAGGTCTGGACCCCGAACCAAGCGCAGATGCCGTAGAGCGTCAGACGCCCGAATTCCGTCGGCGCCTTGCGGCCAAGAACGAAAAGGCGCGCGGTGATCGCCCCCAAGAGCGCGAGCACCCCAAGGCTCCCGACCAGCCCCGCCTCCTCGCCGATCGTCGCCGCGATGAAGTCGGTGGTCGTCGCGGGAAGAAAGTACTTCGCCCGTCCGCGCCCGATGCCGACGCCCGTCACGCCGCCGTCCGCCATCCCCTGCTCGGACTGCGTCGTCTGATAGCCCGCGTCGTCGGATACGCCTTTCTCCCAGCGGTGGACGTGGTTCACGATCCGCTCAACCCGGTACGGCTGCCTCTCCACGATGGTGACCACCGCGAGCACACTGAGGAGAGAGCCGACCAGGAGCGACTTGAAGGTCACGCGACCCGGAACGAACATGAGGAACGCCGTCGCGACCAAGATCGCCGCCGTGCCCAGGTCCGGCTCGATCTCGATGAGGCCCGCCGCGACGAGCACGGTGAAGAACGGCCACAGTCGCGTGAGTTTCGGCACCGCGACGTTGTCTAGCCAGGTCGGCCCGTCGCGGAACGGCTTCCGTACCTCGGCCCAACCCTTCCGCCCGGCAAGGCAGGCCGCCAAATAGAGCACCGCCGTCAGCTTCGCGAACTCCGCCGGCTGGATTTGGGCGAAGCCATGCCCCAACCATCGACGCGCGCCGTTCTGGCTCACCCCGACCACCATCACCGCCGCCAAGGCGACCAGCGTGGCGTACCACAGCGGCTTCGCCCGACCCTCCAGACGGTCGAGCCGGAAGCCCCCCACGAAGAAGCCCAAGGGCACCGAGAGGACTAGGAACAACACCTGCATTGCAAACTCGCGTGGAACGACCCCACCGTCCTTCGCCAAGGAGCGTGCGTAACCCGCGTCGAACACGACGAACAAGCCCAAAAGGGTCGCCACGAGGCAGAGGCCGAAAAGCAGGGGGTCGGAGATGCGTCTCATCGTTGCAGCCAGTCCTTGGCCATTTCCCGGAACTGGTTGCCCCGGTCGCGGAAGTCGCGGAACTGGTCGCTGCTCGCACATCCCGGCGCGAGCATGATCGTCTCCCCCGGATGCGCGTCCAACGCCGCCGCCCGGAACGCCTGTTCCATTGTGGCGAAGGTCGGAAAGCCGCCGCCCATCTCCGCGTCGATTTGCCGGGCATCCCGCCCGAATAGATAGGCCCGGTGGCGACCGCCACCCAGAAGCCGCCCTAGTGGCGTGAAGTCCAGCCCCTTGTCCGCACCTCCGACGAGCAGCAACGTCGGTCGCTTGACCCCAAGCGCCGAACTCACCACCGCGTCGGGGTTCGTGCACATCGAGTTGTTCAGGACCTCGATCCCATCGCGCTCACCAACCCGTTCCATCCGGTGGGCGAGCCCTCTGAACTCCCGCAATCCCGCCACGATCTCCGGCGGCAGGGCAGGTTCGGGCGCGCGCCGGGCCGCGAACACCGAAGGCTTGGGCTTCGCGTCCAACGCCTTTTCGATCAGGGGCGAGCCCGTCGCCTTGAGCAGGCCGTACGCGAGCAGCGCCGCGCAGGCCGCGTTCGCGTGGTTGTGAGGCTCCGTCCACGGCAATCCCTCAAGGGGAATGCGCGTGTCGAGCACCACGAGGTCCAACTCCTCCACCCGCGCGTGCTCCCCCGTCGCCCCGAAGGTCAGCACATGGGGACACGAGCCCGTTCGTGGCCCTTCGGCGGGAAGCCTCCTTCGTCCCCGTGGCACGTACGCGTTCGCCCGCCCGCACGGCGGGACCACCACCGGATCGTTCGCGCGCACCACCGCGTAGTCGTCCTCCGTCTGCCCGTCGAAGATCCGCATCTTCGTCGCCGCGTACTCCTCGAACGAGTCGTAGCGGTCCAGGTGGTCCGGCTGGATCGTGGTGATCGCCGCCGCCCGCGGTCGGAAGAACGAGGTCCATTCCAGTCCGAACGAGGAGATCTCCGCCACGAGCGGCTGGCCCTCTCTCCCCATCATCGCCGCCTCGCTCAGGGGCGCCTCTGGGTAGCCCGAGCCGTAAAGGTTTCCGCAAAGCAGCGGATCGAGTCCGCAGGCCCGCAGGGCGAGGTACGCCATCACCGTGGTCGTGCTCTTCCCGTTCGTGCCCGTGATCGCGACGATCGGTCCCCGCGCGATCCGGTACGCGAACTCCACCTCGCTCACCAGCTCGACGCCCGCGTTCTGGAGCTTGGGGTGGCGGGCGTCGACCGCCGGATTGACCACCACGAGGTCCGGGGAGAGTTCGGCGAACGAGCCGCTCCATCCGAGACGCACGTCGATGCCTTCCGCCCGCGCTTCATGGACCAGCTCCGGTTTCAGCAGATCGACCTTCTCGTCCACCACGATCGGCTTTGCCCCCCGGGCGAGCGCCGCCCGCGCCACCGCGAGGCCGCTGCGTCCGAGGCCCATCGCGACGACCGTCTTCCCCTCGATCATCGCCGGACCACCGGCCTCGGCGCCGGCCCCGTTCGTAGTGGCAGGCCGACCGAGAGGCCGATCGCCAGCGCCGAGAGGAGAACCTGGACGAGCGCGAAGTGGAACACCACGCGCGTCTCCGGCCAGCCCGCCTTCTCGAAGGCGTGGTGGATCGGCGTGTAGGGAAACAGTCGCTTCTTGCGGAGCTTGACCGAGAGCACCTGGAGGGGCACCGGGATCAGCTCGGCCGCCATCAGCAGACCGATCACGACGAGCGGAGCCACGCCCACCGCCATCCGGCCCTCCGGTCCACTCAGGCCGAGGCCGAACCGGGCGAAAACGTACCCCAGCACCGCGCCGATGGGCAGCGAGCCGACGTCGCCCATGAAGACCCGCGCGGGCGGCGCGTTGACGAACAGGAACGGCACGATGCCGCCGACCAACGCCGCGACGGGCACCATCCACTCCGTGCGCATCCCTGCGAGCCAGCCGAGCGCGATCAGCCCCCCGCCCAGCCCGAGCAGGATCGTCCCCGCAAGCCCGTCGAGGCCATCCGAGAAGTTGTAGGCGTTCGAGAAGAACAGGACGAGGAACACGATCAGTCCCATGCCCGCCGGCGAGGTCCGCGCGAGGAGCGCCGTCCCGGCCGCCACCGCAAGTTGCATGAGGATCTTCTGCCGCCAGCCCAGGCCCCGCTTCCCCACGAACCGGCGGGGAACGACGTAGTCGTCCACAAACCCGATCAGCGCGAACCCGACCAGCAGCACGATGGAAGAGGCGTCCCGGTAGCCGCTCACCAGCATCGCCGCCAGCGCACCCCCCACGACGATCAGCCCGCCCATCGTCGGCGTCCCCTGCTTTTTCTGGTGGCCTTCTGGCGCGTAGGCGCTCACCGTCTGGCGGCTGCCCAAACTCAGGAGCGTCGCCAGCACGGGCTTCGCCAGGAGCGCGGCGACCGCGAACGCCACCCAGAAGGCGACGCTCAGGTGCGGCAGCGGGTCACTCAATGGCCCGCTCCAAGCCGAGCGAACGGCTTCCCTTCACCAGCGCGACGTCGCCCTTCTCCAACTTCGCGAGGAACGCCCGCGCATCGTCCAGACTTCCGACCGCTCCCTTCCCCGCTGCCTCGCGCATCGTCTCCGCCGTCTCGCCGATAAACATCACGTCGTCCAAACCTCCCGCCGCCGCGCCCACGAGCCGGTGCGCCTCGTCCGTCGCGTCGCCCAGCTCCTTCATGTCGCCCAGCACCGCCACGCGCCGCCCCGCCGCCGGCGTCTCCCGGAGCGTCTCGATAGCGGCCAGCACGCTGTTCGGCGCCGCGTTGTAGGCGTCGAGCAGGATCGTCGCGCCGTTCCTCTCCAGCGTCTCCATCCGCATCGGCGGCATCTCAGCCTGTGCCAGCGCCTTGGCCGCTTGGTGGAGAGGAACGCCGAGTACGCACGCCACCAGCAAAGCCCCCGCCGCGTTCGTTGCGATATGCCTTCCCGCAGGCAGAACCATCATCCCAGGCGCGTCTCGGAAAGTGAAGCCCACCAACGCGCGTTCCAGGCTTTCCGCCCGATAGCTCACGATGCGGCAATCCGCCCCCTCGGCGAAGCCAAAGGTGAACACCGGCCGCTCGCCCGCGATCTCGCGTAGCTGGGGCAGGTACTCGTCGTCCGCAGGCAAGAGGCAGGGCGCGTCCGACGGCAAGGCTTCCAGCAGTTCTCCCTTCGCCCGCGCGATCCCCTCGCGCGAGCCGACCTGCAGCAGGTGGCTGTAGCCGACGTTCGTGATCAGACCGAGCGTCGGACGCGCCACTGCGGCGAGGTGCGCGATCTGGCCGAAGCCGCGCATCGCCATCTCGACCACCACCGCTTTCGTCTCCGGCTCGACGTCCGCCCATAGGAGCGGACTGGTGAACTCCGAGTTTCGATTCCCCGGCGTCCTCACCACCGGTCCGAGCGGCGAGAGCGCGGCGGCGAGGAACTCCTTCGTGGTCGTCTTGCCCGCGCTGCCCGTCACCCCGATCACCGGCCCGGAGAACTCGTCCCGCAACGACCGTCCGAATCGGGCGAGCGACTCCACGACGTCCGGCACAAGCAGATGCGGACCCTCGACCGACCGCTCGACCAGCGCCGCCGCCGCACCTTTAGCGAGCGCCTGAGCGACGTACTCGTGCCCATCCACGTTCTCGCCCCGGATCGCGAGGAACAGATCGCCCGGAACGACCCCGCGCGAGTCCGTCGCGAAGCCCTGGACCACCACGCCCGGCGCATGGTCCTGCGCCCGCATCCGTCCGGCCACTTCGGCGGCGCGGAAACTCCTCACGCCAGCGCCTCCCGCAAGAGTTCGCGGTCGTCGAGGTGCCGCTTCTCCGTGCCCACGATCTGGTAGTCCTCGTGCCCCTTGCCCGCCACCACGATCACGTCACCCGGTTTCGCCTCCAACGCCGCGATCCGGATCGCCTCCGCGCGGTCGAGGATCTCCCGGCACTCGCCCCCAATGCCCGCCGCGACCTCGGCCAAGATCGCCGCCGGCTCCTCCGTCCGGGGGTTGTCGCTCGTCACGATCGTCAGGTCGCTCCGCACGTCTGCCGCCCGCCCCATCAAGGGCCGCTTCGTGCGGTCCCGGTCGCCGCCGCAGCCGAACACCGTAATCACCCGCCCCGAAGTTAGCGGGCGGACCGCGTCCAGCAGCTTCTCCAGCGCGTCTGGCGTATGGGCGTAGTCCACGATCCCGACCACTCCCCTCTCATTCGGAATCGTCTCGAAGCGACCGGGTACGGGCCGCACCTTCTCCAGCGCCTGCGCGCAGGCGAGGAACGCATCCTCGCTCGCATCGAAATCCTCGCCGAGCCACCGCTCGAAGTGCAGCGCGAGCACCCCGGAGAACGCCGCCAGCGCGTTCGACACGTTGTAAGAGCCGCCCAGCGGAACCTCCACGGTCTCCATCCAGGTCCCGTCCTCCAGCGTCATCTCGATCCGCTCCAGGCCGACGTGGCCCACCGTTGCGCGGACTCCCGCGCCGCCCTCAAGCCGCGCCCCGTCCTGCCGGTACCCGATCACGTTCCCCTTCAACGACGCCGCCCACGCCCGCCCCGTCGGATCGTCGAGGTTAATCACCGACACGCCGCCGCGGGGAAGGCTCGTGAAGAGCGCCTTCTTCGCCGCCGCGTAGGCCTCCATCGTGCCGTGGAAGTCGAGGTGGTCCTGCGTCAGGTTCGTGAACACCGCCACGTCGAACTCGACCCCCGCCACCCGCCCCTCGGCGAGCGCGTGGGAGCTGACCTCCATCGCCACGAGGTCGCAGCCCCCGTCGCGCGCCTCCGCCATCATCTCGGCAAGATCGACCGCGAAGGGCGTGGTGTTCGGGAGCGTCCGCAGCGCCTCGACCTCGAAGCCGAGCGTCCCGAGGTAGGCCGCCTTCCGCCCAAGCGCCCGCACCATGTCGCGCACGAGCCACGCGACCGTCGTCTTCCCGTTCGTCCCGGTGACCCCGAGCACCTTCATCGAGCGCGTCGGAAAACCGTGGAACGCATGGGCCACGAGGCCGTACTGCGCGGGTTCGAGCAACACCGTCGCGAGGCCGAGCCGCGCCGCCTCCTCCTGCGCCGCGGGCGAGGCCACCATCGCCGCAACCGCCCCCGCCTCCTGCGCGTCCGCGAGAAAACGCTCTCCGCCCGGATACACCGCGAAGAGCGCGCCCGCCGAGGCCCGCCGAGAGTCGGACACTACCGAACCCACCGTCGCTTCGCCTCGAGGAGAGACCGGGAGACCCGTCTCGCGGAGCAGGGCGGAAAGGGTCATCGCCGTCTATTTTACTGGCTTGGCGACGACC
>CAXTOO010000047.1:0-19828 GCA_964245875.1 uncultured Fimbriimonas sp.
GGCCTCGACCGCATCGACGTGCGCGACATCGAGCCGACCCTGGCCCCCACCGCCGCCGAGGTGGCCGGCGCGAGCGCGACCCTCGACAACATGAGGCTCTGGGACCCCCTGGTGATGCAGGACGCCCTGGAAGGGCTGCAGGGCATCCGGTCCTACTATCGCTTCCGCGACGTTGACGTGGACCGTTACACTCTGGACGGCAAGCCCACGCTGGTGATGCTGTCGCCCCGGCAGATCGACCTCGACGGCCTCCAGCCGAGCGCTCAGAACTGGACGAACCAGCGCCTGCGCTTCACCCACGGCTACGGCGTGGTCGCCGCCCGCGTCGACCGTGCGGAGGCGGACGGCTCGCCGAGCTACCTCGCGAGCGACATTCCGCAGAAGACGTCGTTGGAACCCCTCCCTCCGGAGAGGGGCAGGGGTGGGTCTAGTCCGCTTGAGGTCGCCCAGCCGCGCATCTACTACGGCGACGCCCACGACGCCTCGGATCGGCCCATCGACGAATACGCGGTCGTCGCGACCGGGGAGCCGGAGGTCGACTACTCCACCCCGACCGGCGCGGAGACCCACACGTGGCGCGGCGACCGGGGCATTCCCATCGGTGGCCCCCTCGCGCGGCTCGCCTTCGCCGCGACCCTCGGCGACGGCAATCTCCTCGTCTCGCCCAAGGTCTCCGGCACGAGCCGCCTCCTGCTGCACCGCAACGTCATCGGTCGGGCGACGCGGATCTATCCTTTCATGCGGTTCGACAAGGACCCGTACGCGGTCGTGCTGGCGGGCCGCGTCCTGTGGGTGCTCGACGGCTACACGACGACCGACATGGTCCCGTACGCCGCGCACGTGGGCACGGGCGACGGCACGATCAACCTCATCCGCAACTCGGTGAAGGTCGTTGTGGACGCCTACACGGGCGAGACCACCGCCTACGCCGTTCTGCCCGACGACCCGATCCTGCGCGCCTACCGCGCGATCTACCCCGGCCTCGTGAAGGACGCATCCGCCGTCCCGTCGGGGCTTGCCGCCCATTGGCGGTATCCCGAGGACCTCCTCAACGTCCAGTCGAACGTCCTCGCGCTCTACCACGTGACCGACCCGACGATCTTCCTCTCGAACGGCGACGGCTGGAGCATCGCCAAGGAGCGGGGACTCCAGGGCAACGGCGAGCAGATCCGGCCCTACTACGTCGAGCTCCGCCTGCCGGACGAGCCGACGCCCGGCTTCGTGCAGATCCTGCCGTTCACCCCGGCGGGCAAGCCGAACATGATCGGCTGGCTCGCGGCGCACGGCGACCCCGACCGGTATGGCCGGGTGACGCTCTACCGCCTCGCCCAGAACCCGCCCATCGCGGGGCCGGAGCAGATCGAGGCCAAGTTCTCCGCCCAGCCGGAGATCAGCAACATCAACCGGCAGTACAACAACGAGCAGTCGTCGGTGGTGGTCGGCAACCTGCTGGTGATCCCGGTCGGGCGG
This sequence comes from uncultured Fimbriimonas sp., assembly GCA_964245875.1. Lineage (GTDB taxonomy): Bacteria > Armatimonadota > Fimbriimonadia > Fimbriimonadales > Fimbriimonadaceae > Fimbriimonas. The sequence continues at coordinate 1,471 of CAXTOO010000047.1, forward strand.
AGTTTCGTGTACGCCGAGAGCCTTTTCCTCCAGGCGAAGTCCACCGGCGTCCAGGCCATCCCGCGCCTCACCAAGGTGATCCTCGCACACAACGACCGGATCGTGGTCGCCGACACCTACCGCGAGGCCTTAGCCGCGCTCTTCGGCGGTTCTCCGACCGAGCCGACGCCCACGGCGACTCCTCAGACCGCTCTGGCGGTGTCGGGGAGCCTTCGTGAGGCGGTTGGGCTGTTGGACCAGGCCGACGCGGCCCTGCGGGCGGGCGACTTCGCGAAGTACGGCGCGCTCCAGAAGCGGGCGAGGGAGATGCTGCGCGGGCTGTCGCGGTAGCCCGTTGGACTGCGGGGCTCTGCCCCGCTCTGTCCCGGAGGGATAGCCGCCTCGACTTGCGAGGTCTGAACATCGGCAAGGCCGCGCTATCCTATAGCCGTGTCCGAACCGCGCCATCCGGTGGAGCGAAGCGACCTGCCGCCGCGCGATGGTGTCTGGTTCGCGAAGCCGCGCGGCGTTCGGTGGGGTCTGCGGAGCCTGCCTGGCTACATCGCTTGCGTCTGGACGCCCTACTACGTCGCGCTAATGGCTCTTCATCTTGCCCAACGTGAAATGCCACGATGGATCACCTCGCTCTTCTTCATGGCGACGGCGGTTTGGGCGACGGTATGGCTTGTACGCTTCGGAGCCGACGTGATCGTACGGCGTCGAGGCGCAAAGGATCTTCGCTTCTCCGACCGGCTGCCGGGGCTGCGCGAGTACCCGGTCGAGGTGTTGGTGAAGGAGGGAGGGCGGGCGTTAGGGCTCGACCGGGGCGTTCTGTGGTTCGACCATGGGCTGCTGTGCTTCAGCGGCGCGGCGACGTCGTTCGTGATTTCGGGCAACGATGTCGTGGAGCGTGGCTCCAAGGTAGGCAAGGGGGCTTACGAGAAGCTTGCAAGGGACGAGCTTCTGCTCTGTCGTCCCGACCGCTTCGCCACCGTTCGTCTGATGCCGCTCTGGGGCCTCCACCGCTTCGCTTACCGCCGCGCTCTGCGCAAGTTCCTGCAGGAGCGTCGTCCCGTTCATCGTCCACGCCAATGGCCGCCGCTCTCGCGCTACGGCGAGGAGGTCGCGCCGTTGCCGTTTGTTGGAAAGACGCTCGAGGAGATCGGGGAGGAGGCCGCGCGCACCGGCTCCGCGCGTGGCGTGGTGAGATCGTGAGCGAGCCGCGCGAAGGACGATGGCACAAGAGACCGATAAAGCCTCGGCGGCATTGGATCGAAATACAGCCCTGGATAAGCGGCTCCTGGCTGGTCTTGATCTTCTACACGGAATACGGCCTGTGGCCGGAGAAGCTGCTTCGCATCGCTCTTTGCATGGTCTCCTGCGTCCTGATGATCGTTGCCCTGGTCGCCATGCCGTTCCTCGATCTCGTTAGACTGAGGCAGACGAACCGCGACCGCCGTCTCACCGACCATGTCGAAGGATTGGAGGAGTACGCCGTCGAGATCGTGGTCTGGGCGAATCGAAAGAAGATCGGCGCGGATCGAGGCGTGGCTTGGTTCGATGGCCCGTTGCTGGGGTTCAGCGGGTCGAGGACGTCGTTCCTGGTCTCGGCTGAAGACCTTATCTTTCCCAGAGGACCGATGTTGTCCGACTGGGATCTTGCGTTTCACGCGCTCAAGCCTAAGGTCGCTGAAGGTAAGGCGCACGTCCACGTTCGGCCGCTTTTAGGTCACGGGCGGCGCTACCGACGCAAGATGCGCTTCTTCATCCGAGCGCGAGTACCCTCAGATCTGCCCCGCCAGTGGCCGCCGCTCGAACCGTTTGTCGAACAGGTGGTTGACGAAACCGCGAGCCGGGGCGCATCTCTCGGGGAGGCAACCGATCCCGCAACCAGCCGGGAGTCCGCGCAAGGCGACGTCAACCACCTTTTCGCAGGTTGGGCCTAAAGACCCAACCTGCGAAAGGGAAATTTTTTACGCGACTGGCAGAAACACGCCGTCGCGCTCCAGAACGATGTCGACGACCACGCGCTCGGCGTCGGAAAGCTCCACCAAAGGCAACCGAACCGACGGTCGGCCGTAGCCCAGGCGGGAGAGGGCGTACTTGACGGGCACGGGGTTCGGGGCGGAGAACAGCGCCTTCGTGACGGGGATCAGCGCCTTGCCCAGCTCGGCGGCGAGTCGCGGGTCGCGCGGGAAGGCGTCGAGCATCGCCTTGATGCGCGCGCCGACGACGTGGCCCACGACGCTCACCACGCCGTGGCCGCCGAGAGAGAGGATCGGCAGGGTGAGGGCGTCGTCGCCGCTGTAGACGCGGAAGCCGTCGGGCGCCTCGCGGCAGACGTCGGCGATCTGCGGCACGTTGCCGCTGGCCTCCTTCACGGCGACGACGTTCTCGATCTCGGCGAGGCGGAGCAGGGTCGCCGTCTCCAGGTTGATCGCGCTGCGGGGCTGGATGTTGTAGAGCAGAACCGGCAGGCCGGTCTCCCGCGCGACGGTGGAGAAGTGGGCGTAGAGTCCCGCCTGTCCGGGGCGGTTGTAGTAGGGGTTCACGAGCATGATGCCGTGCGCGCCCTTCGCCTCAGCCTCGCGGGTGTAGGCGACGCTCTCCTCGGTGCTGTACGTGCCCGCGCCGAAAAGCACGGCGGCGCGGTCGCCAACGGAGTCGAGGACCGCTTCGAGGAGCGCGAACTTCTCCTCGTGCTTCACGGTCGGCGATTCGCCCGTCGTGCCGTTGACGACCAGGCCGTCGTTCTTCTGGATGTCGACCAGGTAGGCGGCGATCCGCGCCGCCTCGTCGAGGTCGACGCTCCCGTCGGCGGCGAAGGGCGTGACCATGGCGGTCAGAAGGCGACCCCAGTCCTTTGGTCCGTAGAAGGCTCCCACGGGAAGAGAGTACCAGGGGCGATTTCGGATCGCGGATCGGCGATCTTGGAGGCCGGTGCGGCGATCCGCCGTCCGAAATCGTCAGTAGAGGGGTGCCCGAGACCACCGTGCAGGCCGTCGTGCTCCGCCGCCGCGACGCGGGCGAGACCGACCGTCGGCTGACGATCCTCACGCCCGAGCTGGGCAAGATCGACGTGTACGCGAAGGGCGCGCGCAAGGGGGCGTCGCGGCTCGCGGGCGTGAGCGATCCCCTGAGCGTCGCGCGGCTCGCGCTGGCAGAGGGGAAGCGGAATCGCTTTGTCACCCAGGCGCAGCCGCAGACCTCGTTTCCCGGCCTCCGCCGCGACTTCGACCGGCTCTCGATGGCCCTTGCGACGGTCGAGACATTCGCCGCGGTGCTGCCCTACGAGGAGCCCGACCCCGATGCGTACGATCTGCTGGTGAGGGCGCTGGGCGCGCTGGAGGTCCACCCAAGGCCGCTCGCCGCGCTGGCCTGGGTCCAGGTCGCGCTCCTGGGCCACGCGGGGTTCATGCCCTCGTTCGGATCGTGCGTCGTCACCGGCGAGGGGGTGAAGGAGGGCGAGCCGTTCCTCTCGCCGCGCGCGGGGGGCTACGTGTGCGACGCGGCGGCGTCGGTCCACGCCGATCGGTTCCGGGTCCGCGCCGAGGTGGCGGTGAACCTCGACCGTCTCGCGCCGTTGGAGGGTCCGCCGCCGAACCTCAAGTTCGCGGAGGAGACGATCGTGGCGCTGTTCCCCTTCTGGCGCCACGTCGCGGACGCGCCGCTGCCGGCCTTGGAGTCGTTGGTGGCGTCCCTACAGGCGTCGCGGCTGGAGGTTGATCGGATCGGAAGCTAAGCTGTTTGGGACGCAGTCCCAAGAGCATCCTGCGACTACGCTTTCCTTCGGTGGGCTCGATGGTCTGGAGACCATCGCCACGTAGGGAGAACCATCTTCGGATCGGAGTATCCTGGGGACTCATGCGCAAGGTGGCCCTCCTCCTGGTCCTCCCGCTCGGCCTCATCGGCTGCGGCAAGGGCAACTTCAGCGAACGCGCCTCGACGGCCAACGCGAAGAGCGGCGTGTTCCGGTACCCCCTCGCGAACAAGGTCACGACGATGGACCCCGGCAAGGTGCAGGACGGCGACACCATCGACGTCATCCAGCAGGTGTACGAGGGACTGGTGGGCTGGAACGAGAAGAACGAGGTCGCGCCCAAGCTCGCCGAGCGGTGGGACGTGACCGACGGCGGTCGGACCTACGTGTTCCACCTGCGCAAGGGGGCGAAGTTCAGCGATGGGCGTGAGGTGACGGCCGACGACTTCAAGCGGTGCATCGAGCGCAACTGCGACCCTGAGCTCAAATCGGAGACCGCCTCCACCTACCTGAGCGACATCGTGGGCGTGAAGGACGTGGTCGAGGGGAAGACGAAGACGGTCGAGGGCATCAAGGCGATCGACCCGCAGACCCTCAGCATCACCATCGACCAGCCGCGTCCGTACTTCCTGGGGAAGCTCACCTATCCCTGCGCCTTCGTGTTCGATCTCCAGAAGCTGGCGGTCTCGACGAAAGAGATATCCAAGCAGGACGAGATGGTGGGAACCGGCGGATTCAAGTTCTCGAAGGTCGATCCGGACCTGGAGATCGACATGGTCGCGAACGAGGGCTACTGGGACGGCAAGCCGCCGCTCGCGGAGATCCAGCGACCCTTCATGGGCGACGCCTCGACCCGCCTGAACGCCTACAAGAACGGCGACATCTCGCTCGTCCAGCTCGAGCGCTCGGATATCGAGGGCATCAAGGCCGATCCGCAGCTCAAAGACCAGATCAAGCTCTTCGACCGCCCGGCCACGTGGTACATCGGCCTCAACTGCAACGTCCTGCCGCCGCTGAAGAACCCGAAGGTGCGGCTCGCCCTCGCGATGGCGATCGACAAGGACAAGATCGTGAACGACACGCTGGGGGGCGTGAACAGGCGGGCCGACGGGATCATCCCGCCCGGGGTGTTCGGCTACCGGGAGAAGATCGACGCCGTGCCGTTCGACCCCGCCGGGGCGAAGAAGCTCCTTGCCGAGCAGGGGTATCCGGAGGGCCGGGGCTTCCCCAAGATGGAGATGTCGTACCGGAGCAACCGGCCCGACATCCGGCTCGTCGCCGAGGCGGTCGGCGCGCAGTGGCTCCAGAACCTGGGGATCCGATCGGGCTCGCGCGCCCTGGAGTGGGGCGCCTATCTCGCCCTCAACAACACGAAGACCCAGCCGGTGTTCCACATGCGCTGGGGGGCCGACTACCTCGACGCTCAGAACTTCCTGAGCACCCTGCTCGCGAGCTACGGCGACCAGAACAAGGTGAACTACGCCAATCCCAAGTACGACGCGCTCTGCCAGGAGGCGGACGTCTCGCAGGATCCTGAGGAGCGCAAGCGGCTCTACGCGCAGGCGGAGGACCTGGTGGTCCACGACGCGCCGTTCATCCCCATCTACTTCCAGCGCGACGCCGAGCTGATCCGGCCCACGATCAAGGGGATGCGCGAGTCCCTCTTCGGCCACCTGCCCCACACGAAGGTCTCCATCGGAGGCTAAAAGGCTATGACGCAGGCGCTCGATCTTCGTCCGCTCGAACTGCCGCGGCCCCTCTCGGGGCCGGCGTTCGAGGGCGCGGTCGGCTGGGTCGGCAACGGCGGGCCTACGCGGGCCCACCCGGCGCGGGCGATGCCGTTCTCGTTCGAGGCGTCGCTGCCCGAGGACGCGGTGCTCAGGAGAATCCACCTCGTCGGCGTCTTGGCGCGGTTCGCGGAGCCGGAGCACGAGCCGGCCGGCGCCTTGGGCGCGATCCTGACCCTGGAGCACGCCGGGATGCCCGCGCTGCGGGTCGAAATGGCGAACGGCCGCCACTACGGCGACGCCTCGTGCCTCGAACCCCTCGACGTGCTCAATGGCGACGGCACCGAGCGGACGACCGTCGGCACGGTGGAGATCGAGGGCGAGACGCTCCGGGTGGACCGCCTCACGATCGACGTTCCGGCCGACCTGCGGGCCGACCGCGCGAAGTTCCGGGCGGTGAACGGGCCGTCGAGCTTCGTGGTGTTCGACCTCCTCGCGGAGACGATGGCCCCGCAGGGCTGCCCATTTGCGGGACGGGGCGGGGGGATCTCGCTCGCCGAGGTGGGGCCGATCGTGCGGATGGGCGACCGTGTGCGGTTCGACAAGGCGCTGGACCAGCTCGCCGACTCCCTGGAGGACGCGGACGACCTGGACGAGGCGCGTGGCCAGGCGCTGACCTTCCTCACGATGGTGACGGCCGCGATGCTCGAGTCGGGGGGCGACCGTTCGCTCCACCGCGAGACCCTGGAGGCGGCGCGCGAGCTCGACGGGCTTCAGGACGCCGCGGTGGTCGCCGATGCGATCCGGCGGCGGGCGGAGGCGGCGGCGGCGGCACGCTTTGGCGAGACGGTCGGCCCCTCGGCCCACCTGGTGGACCGGGCCCTCACCCTCGTGGACCGCAACTACGCGAAGGACCTGACGGACGCGGCGGTCGCGCAGCAGCTCGGCCTCAGCACGTCGCACTTCCGGTATCTCTTCAAGCAGGCGACGGGCCAGCCGTTCCACAAGTATCTCGTGAGCCTGCGGCTGGAGAAGGCGCGGCGGATGCTGGTCGAGCAGGGGCTGCCGGTCGGGACGGTCGCGAAGGCGGTGGGCTTCTCCGCGCTTTCCCACTTCAGCCGGGCGTTCGCCCAGCGCTTCTCGGTGAGTCCGACCTCGCTGCGCCGGAGCGGACCCGACCTTCAGAGTGACGGCGGATGATTCGCATCGAGGGGCTTCGGCAGTCGTTCGGGGGGAGCGAGATCCTGAGGGGCATCGACATGGAGGTGGCGGATCGCGAGATCCTCGCCGTCATGGGCAGCAGCGGCGGCGGCAAGACGACGCTCCTGCGCTGCGTCTCGGGGCTGGCGAAGTTCAAGGCGGGGCGGGTGGTGATCGACGGGGTGGACGTGCGCGACGATCCCGAGCACGCCCGGCGCAAGATGGGGTTCGTTTTCCAAGGAGCCGCGCTCTTCGACTCGATGACGGTGATGGAGAATGTGATGTTCGGCATCGAGCGGAACGTGAAGATGCGTCCGCGCGATCGGCGCTCGCACGCCGAGAAGGCGCTCGGGGACGTGGGTCTCCAGCCTGAGGACCAGAAGAAGTATCCCAGCGAGCTCAGTGGCGGCATGAGGAAGCGCGTGGGCCTCGCCCGCGCCCTCGCCCTCGACCCGAAGATCGTGCTCTACGACGAGCCGACCACCGGCCTCGACCCGATCACGACCTACGCCATCGACCGCCTCGTGGCGGGCCTCCGCGACGAGCGGGGCGTTACGAGCCTCTTCGTGAGCCACGATCTCGCCTCCGTGGTGCGCGTGGCCGACCGCGTGGCGTTCCTCCACCAGGGTGAGCTGGCCTTCGTCGGCACGCCGGACGAGTTCGTCAACGACCCTCACGAGGCGATCGCCGAGCTGGTGCGCGCCTCGCGCACGACTTCGCTGAATGACTGAACATTCTCTGCGAGGAGTCGTTTGGCAATTCAAGGACGGCCCGGAGGCCGCCATCGACCACCATGAAGAAAATTCTGATCGTCTCGTTCCTCACCGCCGCGTTCGGCGCCTCCACGTCCGCCTTCGCCCAGGCCGCCGGTCCGGCGGGCGGCGCGCCGCAGAGTCCCGTCGTCGGCAAGCGCGACCGCAAGGCGGCGCAGAAGATGAACGAGGAGATCCTCGCGAAGCTGAACCTCACCGACGACCAGAAGGCCAAGTTCAAGGCGCACGACGAGGAGATGAGGGCCAAGATGCAGGAGGTCCGAAAGGGGGCTAGGGGTGCGCCGGACGACGCCAAGGAGAAGATCAAGGCGCTGCGCAAGGAGAACCAGGAGTTCATCAAGCAGACCCTCACCAAGGACCAGCTCAAGGAGATGAAGCGGCTCCGGCGCGAGGCGATCCAGGCAAAGGCCGGCACCGGCGCGCCGGTCAAGCCTTAAACTTCTGAGGCGTCACGATCACGTCACCCCTTCCTTTCGCTGCGGCGAGAGAAAGGGGATGGGGGATAGAGAGTCCGGAACAGCGTTCGGCGCGATCAAAGTTCGTGTTGGGAGGGAACCTTAGACAAACCCCTGTCATCCTCTGCGCCCCTCCTCGGGTACACCTCACGGCATCCATGGCCGACGCCGCCCTCCCCAAAGCCGACCGCAACCTCGCGATCGACGCGGTGAAGGGAATCGGCATCCTGGAGGTCGTGCTCCACCACGGCCTCGGCCAGGGCGCGACCCTCTACTCGAAGAAGGGCGACGTGGCTTGGACGACCATTCGCTCGATCGCATGGCTCACGAACTTCGCCATCCCGCTGTTCCTGCTCCTCTCAGCGATGCTCCTCGCCGGAAGCCTCCTGAAGAGTCCAGACGTCCCCCGTTTCGTCTGGCGCCGCGCCTCGCGGACCCTTTGGCCCTACCTCGCTTGGACCGGCATCTACTGGCTCCTCCGCCTACGGACCAACCCCCATGCCTTCGACAACCCGCGCAAGCTGCTGGGCGAGGCGCTCACGGGCAAGGCGATGTATCACCTCTACTTCATGGTGATCCTGATCCAGCTCTCCGTCGTCCTCCCGTTCGTCGTCGCCGCGCTGAGGGGACGGAAGATAGGCTTCCCGGCGATCCTGCTCCTCGCCGGGCTCTTCCAACTCGCTTTCTTCCTGCTCAACCGCGTTCCCGCCTTGACGGTGAGCTCGCCCGGAAGCCTGCTGACGTGGTACGTCGGCCCTCTCCTGGTCGGGGCTTGGATCGCCCTCAACCGAGACGCTTGGGGTGAGGCTTGGCGGCGCGAGTGGCCGATCCTGACCTTCGTGGCGTTCGCGACGGGAGCCGCCTTCGCCGCGCTCAGCGTCCGCCTGGAGCTGAAGCTGCCGGTCGAGAGCCTGAGCTACAACGCGCTCTCCGTCCTCTTCCGCGTGTCGGCCTCCCTCGCCCTTCTCGGTGCGGCGGCGCCGCTCGCCGCCAGCCGCGTGGGTCCCGTGCTCGCCGCCCTCGGCCGCTACTCGCTCGCGATCTACCTCGTCCACCCCCTCTTCCTCAAGGGTGTCGGAGGACCGAGGGTCAGGCATGTTTTCGAGATCGCAATCCATTCGCGTCTTCCGGACTTGGTCATCTTTACTTTCGTCTTCGTCTCGCTACTCGTCGTCCTCGGGCTGAGCTATGCCTTCGGCTTGCTCACGAGCTTCGTGCGGCTCGACCTCCCGCTATTCGGCCAGACCCTGCCTCGGAGGAGCAGCCCTTCATAAGGATCGCTCACGACCTTGGTTCGGATCGAAGATCGTCCATTCCAATTCCCTGCGTCCGAAGTCTTCGCAAATCGAGAGCCGATCGAGGGCTTCAACGCGCAGGCATGGACGCCTACGCCACGGCGCGGGGCGTCGGAAGAAATCACCGAACAAGGCCCGGAGGGCCGCTTCGCGACGCGGGCACGAGTGCATCCGAAGCCTGCAAGGTCGATCGGAGGACATCGTCTCACCCCATCTACCGCTTCGCGAAGATGATGATGTGCTGGCGCGGAAGAATCTCGCTGGTGCCTCGGTAGGCGAGTGGGAAGGCCATCATCTCCTTGCGGACCTGGGACACGCTCATCTTGTGGACCTCCTTGATCGGGACGTTCGGGTCTTCCTTCCGGTACTCGACGAAGACGATCCGACCGCCCCGCTTCAGGCCGCGGACCATGCTCGACACCATCTCGTACGGCTGGTCGAACTCGTGGTACACGTCGACCATGATCATGAGGTCCGCCGAAAGGGCGGGCACCTTGGGATCGGTGGTGGTGCCGAGAAGCGGAGTCACGTTGGAGACGCCGAGCTTCTTCGCCTTCGTCCGGACCATCGCGATCATCTCGGGCTGGATGTCCTCTGCAAAGACTTTGCCGCCCGGCGCAACCCGTTTCGCCATGGGAAAGCTCAGGGTTCCGCTGCCCGCGCCGACGTCCACGACGACCATCCCCGGCTTGAGGCCGAGCGCGGAGATCAGGCGGGTCGGTGCCTCCTCCTGCTCGCGCTCCGGACGGTCGAGCCAGTCAGCCGCCTCGTGGCCCATAACGGCGGCGATCTCGCGGCCCATGTAGAAGCGTCCGATGCCGTTCGGGTCGTGGTCTGTCCGCGTGGAGTACCGAGGCGACTGGAGCGCGAGGAGGGCGAGGAGCAGCGGCATCCCGTCTTCTACGGCTACCAGCTTCCGGTGTCGCCGCCCCCGCCGCTACTTCCCGAATCGAAGGAGCCGCTGTCGGACGAGCCGCCCGAGTCGGAGCTGCTGCCGGAATCGAAGCTGGGGCTGGTGTCGTAGCTCGGGCCGGTGTCGATCGACGGGCCCGGATCGTAGGGAGGCGTCGGGTCGTAGACGGGCTGCGACATGATCTGCCCCGCGATCAGACCTTCCGTGAAGCCGTCGTTGCGGTTATCGATAGAAGTGTTGTTGACGATGGGTCCGTTCGGGCCAGAGCGGAAGTTCGAGTTGTAGCCTCCGGCGGAATAGGAGCGGCCTCGGCGAACGACCGCGACGATGATCGCGACGAAGAACAGGATCGGCACGCCGAGGCAGAGCAGGGCGCCGAAGGGGAACAAGGGGTTCATGGATGGCTCCGGGTCAAACTGAGGAAGGCTCGACGAGGCGTCGACGTTGCCTGCCGCCGATGGAGGCGGGGTACTCGCCGGGGCGGAGTCGGGAAGGCGAGACAGGGCTTTTGCTCCCGCAACGATCCCGCCCGCGTAGTCGCCGCGCTTGAAAGCGGGCAGGATCTTGGACCGCTGGATCTTGCGCACCGCGGCGTCGTAGTCGTGCCCGAGGTCCTTTCCAAGCTCCACGCGGACCTTGCGGTCGGCCTTCGCCACGAGGAGCAGGATGCCCACGTTCCGCTCCTTGCGTCCGATGCGCCATTGGTCGAAGAGGGCGGTGGCGTAGCGCTCGATGCCGAGGTCCTTGGCACCGACGCTTTCGAGCGAGGGAAGGGTGGCGACCACGATAGGTGCGCCCTCCCGGCTCTTAAACTCCTGGGAGGTGGCGTTGAGGGTCCGCACATCGGCGGCGGAGAGGAGGCGGGCACCGTCGTAGACCGTTCCGGATTTCGGTACTGCCGGGAAGAGCTGGGCTCGCGCCGCGCCGATCAGGACGAGAGAGAACACGAGGAAGGGGACCCTCACGCCCTTACTGTACAGCAAGTTTCGAAAGAGCCTGGGCCTTGTCGCCCAGTCACTCTGACGTTTTCGTACTCCGGCACGAACCATCCGGCGGCTACGAGTTTCCGTTTGATCGTAGGCCGCAGCGAATAGGGCGAATTCTTAGGCCATGGCGCCAGCGCGACCCGCGATTGCGGGCATCTGATCGATTGATGCTAACCAAGGCTTGGAACCTCGTCGTGTAGACGTTCGTAAACCTATCTATGAGCGATCAGCCCCATGGACTCGACAACACCGAGAAGAACCCCGACGAGTGGGTCACCGGCGACGAACCGGCCACCGGTGCGCAGCTGAGCTATCTGCACACCCTTGCGAAGGCCAAGGGCGAGAAGGTGCCCGACGACATCACCAAGGGCGACGCGAGCAAGATGATCGACCGCCTGAAGGGGGAAACGGGAGGCTAGACTCGGCTTTGTGGAGACTGGGCGCGTCCAGCAAGCGCCTTTGGCACCCTTCTCCTCCTCGTAAGCGGCGTGAACCGTGGGGAGAGACTGTTCCTTCCCCCTCCGCTTTGTGCGTGGAGCCTTGCGCCCAAGGCGACCAGGAGCGGGGGGGGGGGGGACGCCTACGGCGCGCCGAGCGGCGAATCCACGCCGTGATCGAACTGGGCGCTCTCGTACAACTCGTCCAGAGACAGGTCGATGCCCATGGAGGGGATGTGCGCGATGGTGCCGGGCAAATAGACGCGTTGCACCCAGCCGCCGTCGTCAAGACGGCTGTACACCTCGACCCGCGCCGTCTCGCTCTCGATCAGGACGTAGTCCTGGAGTGAAGGCAAGGTCTTGTAGTCGTCAGCCTTGCCCCGAAGGTCGAATCTCTTCGCACTGGGCGAGAGGACCTCGAAGACGGCGGTCGGATTGTCGTAGGCCCTTGCCGACGGTTAAAGTCGTTCGGAGGGCAGGCTCTCGCCCCGTTGGGACGTTAGCCGGAGCCTGACTCTTGATGCGGACCTTTCGGCTTTTGCCCACGAAACGACAGGGTTTTCATCCGCGAAGCGCCTCACGGCACATCCCGGTGAGCGAGATGATGATGTCTCCGTGGTTTGATGTCCCGCCTGCCATCGCGTAGATCCGCCTCCGGAACATCTCATGCTTGTCGGGCGTGGTCTCCTCGAAGGGCACAAAGGGGGGCGCAGCGACTTGAGCCATGCTCCTATTCTACGCCGCGTCGTCCTCCTGCTCGAAGGTGCCGTAGTAGTAGGGGGTTCGGCTCTCGAACTCGCCCGCGCAGGTGTCGACCATCTTGAAGACGGGCATCACCTTCTGGCGCTCGATCTCGGCGTCGACGAGAGCGCTGTAACCCTCCGCGTCGGACTGCTTGAGGATGGAGGCGATGGTGGGCGAGGGGAAGCCGAGGAGGAACGCCTCGGCGATGAGATCGGAGAGCGGTTCGCTCGCGCCCTGCGACTCGCAGGCCCTTGCGAGTCGCTGCTCGACGTCGACCAGCGTCTGGATCTTGCGCAGGAACCAGCGATCGACGTGGGAGATGCGGTTGACCTCGTCCACGCCCCAGCCGCGGCGCAGGCCGTCGGCGAGGGCCCAGAGACGCTCGTCGGTGGGCTTGCGGATGGCCGTTCTCAGGGCGTCGGCGTCGAGGGACTGCATCTTGGGGTGGCGGAGGTCTTTCTGCTTGATCTCCAGGCCCCGGATCGCCTTCATGAACGCGGCTTCGAACGAGCGGTCGATCGCCATGACCTCGCCGGTCGCCTTCATCTGGGTGAAGAGAGAGCGGTCGCCGGTGGCGAACTTGTCGAAGGGCCAGCGGGGGATCTTGACGACGCAGTAGTCCAGGGCGGGCTCGAAGCAGGCCTTGGTCGTGCCAGTGACTCGGTTTTCAATCTGGTCGAGCGTGAGGCCGACGGCGATCTTCGCGGCGACGCGGGCGATGGGGTAGCCGGTGGCCTTGGAGGCGAGGGCCGAGGAGCGGGAGACGCGCGGGTTCACCTCGATGATGTAGTAGTCGAAGCCGTCGGGATTGAGGGCCATCTGGACGTTACAGCCGCCCTCGATGCCGAGGGCGTCGATGATCTTGAGCGACGCCGTCCGCATCATGTGGTACTCCAGGTCGCTGAGGGTTTGGGAAGGGGCGACGACGATGGAGTCGCCGGTGTGGACGCCCATCGGGTCGAGGTTCTCCATGTTGCAGACAGTGATGGTGTTGCCCATCGCGTCGCGCATGACCTCGTATTCGATCTCCTTCCAGCCTAGGAGCGACCTCTCGACCATGATCTGGCTTCGGAGGGACAGCTTCAGTCCCTTGCGGCCGGTCTCCCAAAGCTCCTCGCGGGTGTCGGCGATGCCCCCGCCGGTGCCGCCGAGGGTGTAGGCGGGGCGGATGATGCAGGGGTAGGGGACGACATCCATGATCGCCCGCAGCTCGTCCTCGGTCTCGACGATCCAGCTCTCGGGGACGGGTTCGCGGATCTCCTGCATGAGTGTGCGGAAGCTCTCGCGGTCTTCGGCCTTCTTGATCGCGCTGAGAGGGGTACCGAGGACCTTGAGGTTGTACTTCTCGAGGATGCCGGCGTCCGAGAGCTGGGTGGCGAGGTTGAGGCCCGTCTGCCCGCCGAGGGTGGGCAGGACGGCGTCGGGCTTCTCTCGCGCGATGACCCGCTCCAAGAAGTCGACGTTCAGGGGTTCGATGTAGAGGGCGTCGGCCACGCCGGGATCGGTCATGATCGTCGCGGGGTTCGAGTTGACCAAGACGACCGAGTGGCCCTCTTCCCGCAGGGACTTGCAGGCTTGAGTTCCCGCGTAGTCGAACTCCGCCGCCTGACCGATGACGATGGGCCCGGAGCCGATCACGAGGACCTTCATTCTAAAACGGAAGTGTACCGCCCATCCCGCAGCGGCTAGGCTTGTCCTGCGACGGCCATGCGTGTTTCCCTTGCGCGCAGGAGCCAAGCGGAAGATGCGACTCTCTCGCCGAGCAAGCCCTATCGCCCCCATTGAGGCATACCCACTGATCGAACACCTCCCCGAGTTTTCAGCATCAAAAGCCAAACGACAGAAAAGCCGTCTTATAATAAATACCGTCTTGGACCATGCCCTGTCAGTTGATCGAACCGCGTTGAACGTAGACGAAGCGAGGCGTCTCGCTTTCGTTGCCGCCCGCTCGGCAGGGTTGGGGACGGAGGATGCCGAAACTGCGCCCAAGCTTTCTGCGTTCGCTGGTGGGGGAAGGACGGTCACGGGACGCAGGCTTGGTGGAACCGCTGTGCGCATAACCACGCGCTCGACTTCGCACGAAACGTCCGCCGCCGCTCGGCACGGCTTGCGCCCTTAGTAGAGGAAGTCCTTGCCGACAGAAGCGACCCGTCGAGCGCCCTCGCGTCGGACGAGCGTCTGGCGGCGCTGTCGCGCGCTCTTGAAGCCCTTGTTCCCACCATCCGTCTCGTCGTCGTTCGGCACCACCTCGAAGGGGTGCCGGTGTCCGAATTGGCGGCGGCACTGGGCACGTCGCCGGTCGCATCGCCGGTCGTCCGACGCTGTTCGGCGCCTTCGGCAACTCATATCGCTACCGCACTGAACTCGCCTTCGACGGTCATATCGCGCCGGTCGAGGGGCATGACCTCGCAACGCCCCCTAACCCGATCGGCCACGCCCAGATCACCGTGGTTTATGACGCGGGTCCATGGCACGAGTTGGCCCACACACCGGGTTACGAACGCCACAACGCTCTCATGGCGGACGGCCATGCGATGCGCCAAGACGGGACGGCTTATACTCAAGGCCTGCTCTGGCCCCTAGACTAGCTCCGCCGCGAATTTCCCGCTCAGCGTCACCATCGGCAGTCCCGCGCCGGGCTGGACGGAGCCGCCGCAGTAGAAGAGGTTCTTGAACTCCTCGTCCTTGCACCGAAGCGGGAAGAGGCCGCCGAACAGGCGGTGCGCCTCGTCGGGGCCGTAGAGGCTTCCGCGGTGATTGCCGTCCCTCTGGGCGAAGGTGTCGGGCGACTGGATGCGCTCGAAGTCGAGCTCGTGGGCGTCGATGTCCCAGCCGAAGCGCGCGATGTCGCGCGAGACCTCGTCGCGGTACTTCTTCAGGTCTGTCTTCCAGTCCAGATGGGGTTCTTGGGCGGGGGTGGTGACGACGGCGAAGAGGGCGGTGCGTCCTGGCGGGGCGGGCGTCTTGTTGAGGTAGACGATGGGCGGACGGGGGAAGTCCTTTCTGCGGTAGAGGCTCTCGAAGCCTTCTTCGAAGGACTTGGGGACGAGAAGCGTGTGGTGCTCTAGGCCGTCGAGTTCGGCCTTGATCCCCCAGTGGACGGTGAAGTAGCTCAGGCTCGGAGGCACGTCGGTCGGCCTGCCGATCCAGCGGGCCACCTGCAGGCGATCGGCGTTCGCGACGACGGCCTCGGCTTCGACAATTTCGCCGTTTGCGAGGGTGACTCCCTTCACGCGGTTTCCCGCGCGGGCGAGTCCCACGGCCTTGCCTTCTCGAAACTCGACGCCCAACTCGCGGGCGAGCCGCTCGAACGCCTTGGGGATGGCGGCGACGCCCCCTTCCGGATAAAAGACGCCTTCCTGGATCATCAGGTAGGGAATCATGAGGACTCCCGGTGCCTTGCTGTCGTAGGTCTGGCCACCGTAGGAGGGGAAGCCGTAGAAGAACGCGCGCAGGAGTGGGGATCGGAACATCCCGTCGACGAGCTCCCGATAGGTCTTACGGACGTCGAAGCGCATCGCGGTGGCGATGAGATGGGGATCGGCGAGCTGCAGAGGAGTGTGATAGGGATGCTTGAAGACGCTCGCGTCGATGTGGGGGGCGGCCTTGTCCAGGTCGCCCATGAGCTTCGAAAGGGCATCGCGATCCCCACCGTCGATGTCTCCCACCAGATCGATGCAGGCTTGACGGTCGGCAGGGAGGTCAAGCGGCGACCCGCCCTCGAACAGCACGCGCGAGATCGGATCCAAGCGCTCGAAGCGCAGGTAGTCGGACATCCGCCGGCCGGCGGCGGCGAAGACCGACTCATAGATCCGGGGCAGGATGACGATGGACGGTCCCGGATCGAGCCGGTAGCCGTGCGTTTCGACCGCCGCCGCCTTCCCGCCGATCGGCCCATCGTGGAGGACCAGCACCCGGTGCCCACGAAGCCTCAGATGGACTGCCGCACTCAGTCCGCCCTGACCCGCGCCGATCACCACGACGTCCTTGCTCACGAGGCGACCACGGTATGGGTTGTACCGTAAACCGAAGCGGCGGGCGAGGGATGCTCCCTCGCCCGCCGCCTTTTGTGCTGCCGATGCCCGGCTATCGGGTAACGGTGACCTTCGTGCTCGCCGACGAGCCGTTGGCCGTCGCCGTGGTGGTCACGTCGACGCTCCTCGACACGCGGTTCACGTTGAAGGTCGCGCGGTAGGTGGTCGCGCCCGCCGGAACCGTCACCGTCTTCGGACCGCTGAACACGCTGTTGTTGGAGCCGAACGAGAACGCCAGCGTGGTGTTCGCAGGCAGTGCCTGCTTGAAGGTCACGGTGAAGACCACCTGGCCCGATCCGCCACGAAGCCGCGTTTTGTTCGCGGTGATCGAGATCACCGGCACCGCCTGCGCGGACTGGACGAGCAGGGTCGCCGTCACCGGCGGGAGCGTCGTCAGCGGCGCGGTCGCGAGGGTGGCGGTCAAGGTCACCGACAGACCCGTCGATCCGGTCGGAAGCACTCCGGGGTTGAAGGTGAACGAGACCGAGGTGCCGTTCGCGGGAATCGTCACCGAAGCCGGAAGAGCGACGATCGACGGATCGCTCGACGTCAGGTTGAACGTCAGAGGGGTCGTCGTCGGATACGCCAGAGCGATGGTTCCGGTGACGGTGCTGCTGTTCGTCCCGACCACGGAGGTCGGCGTGACGGTGAACGCAAAGGTAAGCGGACTGATGGTCAGGGTGCCGGCGATGTTGTCGCCGATCTGAACGGTCCGCGCCGTGAACGTGGCGATGGTGGTGGCCGCCACGTTGCCCGCAAGCACCGTGAAGGTGGCCTTGCTCTGCCCCGCCGGAATGTTGACGGTCACAGGGTTCGTGGTGGGCGTCGCGGCCGTGCTGTCCGATGAGACGAACACGTCCAATCCACCTGCCGGAGCCACATCGGTGAGGGTCACGGTCCCCGTGGCGGTACCGCCCGAGGGAACGGGATTGGGGGTGAAGGTCAGGGAGGCGAGGCGGCTCGGCGCCGTCGTGCCGACTCCGCTCAGCTTCAGGACGTAGCCGTCACGACCGAGCACCGCGAAGACGGTCGGCGGCTGGACAGGCTGGAAGGGAGGCGCGGCGCCACTTGTCGCATAGATTCCATAGCCGTACTCGACCAGGGCATTCAAGTTGAGGCCCGAGTTGACCTTGACGCGGGGCAACGTGAGGAGGTTATCCGTGAGAGGTGCGACCGACCCGTTGGGCAACGATGTCTGCCGACCGACCGGGTCGATATAGTTCTTGTTCGTCGTCCCTGCCGCGTTCCTACGCGAGTAGAAGCGATTGCCGTCTGTCCATCCTACGACGAAGACCTGATTGGTCTTCGGATCGATCGAAGGCGTGAAGCAGAAATCGTCGTCGATGCCACCGATATAGGTCTGGACAACGAGGTTGCTCAGCGAGGCATTGAGGCCCGTTAGGAATCCCTCGGTGGTGGGGAACTCCGGCGAAGCAGGGCTTTCATAGGTCTGGTCCTCCACGCCAAGCGCAGTGACGAAGGCCGCCTTCTGAGCCGCGTCGGCGGGGAAGAAGATGCTCGACAGCGGTGCGCTGGTGGGTTCGTTGGGGTCGCCGGCGGTCGGCGTCGGGAAGTTGATCTGGTAGGGACGTACGTTTCCGCTGATGTACACGAACCCTCGCGAGTCGACCGCGATGCCCGAAGGGGTCACCGTGATCGGAATCCAGGGTGCGTAGTCCGCACTCGCGAACTGTCCGAGTCCGTTGGCGGTCACGCCGAGTCCCGTCGCCGACAGGATCTGGGTTCCGGCGTTGTCGACGCGAGCCACGTAGACGTTCGGGTTCAAGGTGAGGTTAGACTGGAACGTCCCGGCGGTTGCGGGAAAGTCGTTCGAGTTCGCGATGGTTCCGGTGACATAGATGTCGCCGTTAGGCCCCAGCGCGATGGCCGAGCCAGTGTAAACGCGCTCGAGCAAGCCGGTGTTCTGATCAATCTCCGGAGAAGTCGCAATGCCCCCTGCCTCATCGTCGCCATTGCCGCCCAGAAGGCCGGAAAAGGCGGTCGCCGAGGCGGCGTCGTTCGCGGTGACGCGGAAGTTTCCACTCGGCGTGTACT
>CAXTOO010000048.1:0-19797 GCA_964245875.1 uncultured Fimbriimonas sp.
CTGCGCAAGTTCGCCACCCTCCACACGATCTGGAAGAACGGCTGGCTCCGCCCCGGAACCTGCCTCTTCTGGGACGAGCCCGAGGCCAACCTCAACCCCAAGCTCATGGACGAGGCCGTCGCCGCGATCCTCGCTCTCGCGCGGGGCGGCGTCCAGGTCTTCCTCGCCACCCACAGCTACGTGATCCTCAAAGAACTGGAGGTTCAGGCGACGGAGGAGGACTCCGTGCGGTTCTTCGCCCTGGAGAAGACCGACGATGGCACCGTGGTCCACCCCGCCGACCGCTACCTCGACATCAAGCCGAACCCCATCGAGGACCAGTACGCCTCGCTCTTCGATCGTACGGTCGAAAAGCGGCTCCGGGAGCAGGCCGAGCGTGTATGAGCCGAAAGACCCCAAACCTGGGGTCAAACGCCTTCGGTGCGAGTTTCCGACAAACGAGACCCACCGCCCCGAGAAGAATTTGGGGAACAAGCTGAAGGTCGTTGACTTCGTCTGGTCGGCCGCCAGGACAACGTGGCTCGTCGAGATCAAGGATCCCGAAGCGACGCCCGAGGATCGCCGCGGGGGCGAGGTCAGGGGGACGCTTGCGAAACTCGCTTCTGGAGACTTGGTCGACGAGCACTTCCTGCCCAAGCTCTTCGGCACCTACGTCTGGCTCCGACGCGAAGGGATTCTCCGTCCCGTGTCGCACCGGTATGCCGTTCTGGTCCCGACAGGCGACTTCGACGCCGCTCTCCGCAACGCGGTCACCGATCGTATCCAGCGGGAGATTGACGCCATCGGTCCGCTCGACCGAGCGACGGGCCGCGCACCCGTCGCCGAGGCCCACGGCCTCGCCTCGTGGAACGCGATCCCAGCGACGCCTGAGATCGTCCGGGAGGCATGAGGCAGGCAAACGGCTTTCTTCTTGCTCTCCCCCAACCCCCTCTCATCGCCCAGTGCGAGCCCGATGAGGTTTGAGACCGGGGTCCGAGGCGACGAGAGGGGGCCGGAGCATCAGGCGTACGCCCGCCAGAAGAACCACGCGGCCATGCCGAGGCCGTACACGGCGATGACGGTGCGCAGCCGGTTGGGGTCGAAGCGCTGCGAGACGCGCGCCGCGACGTAGCCGCCGATCAGCCCGCCGAGGACCAACAAGCCGCCCTCCAGCGGCAGCACGAGCCGTTTCACGAGGAACACCGACGAGCACACGACGTTGATGATCACGCTGAGCCAGTTCTTCACCGCGTTCAGCTCGTGCAGATCGCCCTCCATCGTGAGCGCGAAGCAGGCGAGCATCATGATGCCCATGCCCGCGCCGAAAAAGCCGCCGTAGAGCGCGACGAGAAGCTGCAGCATCGGCGCGGTCCAAGCGGGAAGGGTGCGCTTTCCGACGAGCGCCCTGACCCTGGGCTGAAGGAGCAGAAGGACGGCGGCGAGGAGGATGAGAAAGGGGATCGCCCGCGAGAACGCCTTCGGCGAGGTGTGCAGGAGCAGGATCGCGCCCAGCACCGAGCCGACCACCGTCGGCGGGATCATCGCGGGCAGGTACCTCCTCGTCGCGCCGAACCGCTTGAGGAACCCCAGGCCGCCCGTGAGCGAGCCGGGCCAGAGACCGACGGAGTTCGTGGCGTTCGCGGGGATGACCGGCACCCCCAGCCCCACGAGGTAGGGGAACGACACGAGCGACCCGCCGCCCGCGACGGCGTTGATCGCGCTGGCGACCGCACCCACGAGCACCAGCCCCGCGCCTTGGAGAGGGGTCATAGCTTCGACAAAGCGCTCATCGTCTCGACCGCCGCCAACGCCGCCTCCCGGCCCTTGTTCCCGAACTTCAGCCCCGCGCGATCGAGCGCCTGGTCCTGCGTGTCGGGCGTGAGAATGCCCCACGCGACGGGCACCTGGTGCTCCACCTGGAGGCCCATCAGCGCCCCCCCGACGTCGCCCCCGAGGATCGCCGCGTGGGGCGTCTGGCCCTGGAGGATGCAACCCAGCGCGATCACCGCGTCCGGCTTCTCGACGCTCGTGAGCAGCCGCGCCACGACCGGCGGGATCTCCCACGTCCCCGGCACGTGGACCACCGTGACCGACGGATCGCCGCACCGCCCGAGCTCGTCCAAAGCCCCTGCCAGCAGCTCCTTCGTGACCAGCTCGTTCCACCGGCTGACGACGATGGCGACCTTGCGCCCGCTCGCGTCCAGGGTGCCTCGGACTTCGTTCATGGAGAGGATTATGGATGCGTCACCCCTTCCTCGTTTTCCGTGGCGCGAGCGAGACGCGAAAAATAAGGAAGGGGACGGGGGAGAGAGTCCCTTTGGGGGAACCCACTTCCTAGGGGAGACGCCCAAGGGCCACCATGGACTCCCGCCTCGTCTCCGAGCGCATCGCGCGCATGGAATGGATCGACGCCGTCGCGAATCCCCTGCAGAAGGTCGTGGGCGAGACGTACCGGGCCATGGGGCCGGTGGGGCGGAAGATCGAGCGGTTCCTGCACGGCGAGCTCCTCGGCCATCCGCTGCACGCCGTCTCCGTCCATCTCCCCATCGGGGCGTGGACGCTCGCCGCCCTGCTCGACCCCTGGGGCGGCAGCCTCGCGGCCATCGTGGGCGCGAAACTCGCGGTGGCCGTCGGCGTCGTCGGCGCGCTCGGCGCGTCGATCACCGGCGCCACGGACTACTGCGTGTACGGCGACACGAGCATCCGGCGGATCGGCGGGCTGCACGCGATCCTCAACTGGACGGCGATCCTGCTCTACGCGCTCTCCTGGATCGAGCGGGCGCGGGGAAGCCAGGACTTCGCGCGGGTGCTCTCGTACCTCGGCTTCGCGGCGGTCGGCGCGTCGGGATACCTCGGCGGGCTGATGGTGTACGAGAAGCGCCTGGGCGCGAACCACGCGCCGATCCCCGAGGACGAACGCGCGCCCGAGGGCTGGACCGCCGTCGCGCGCCTCGCCGACATCCCGGAGGGCGTCGCCTTCCGCGCCAACGCGGGCGACACCGCGCTCGTCCTCGTGCGCCGCGGCGAGACGGTCGACGCGCTGGCCGACGCCTGCGCGCACCAGGGTGGCCCGCGCTCGCCCAGCGCCCGCTGAGCCAGGGAAAGGTGGTCGACGGCTGTCTGGAGTGCCCGTGGCACCAGACTCGCTTCAGCCTCGCGACCGGCGCGTCGGTCTCCGGCCCGAGCGTGTACGCCCAGCCCCGCTATCCCGTGAGAATCGTCGACGGCACGGTGGAGGTCGAGACGAAGGCCGAGGAGCCGGAGGCGGTCGGAGATCCCGGCGGACCGGGCGAGCCTGCTCTGATATAATCGTGGCGTGACGGCGACTCTTGATCGGTCAAGGGATGCGGTTGTGGACCAACTCCATCCACGCCGGATCGTCCTATTCGGGTCCCAGGCACGGGGCAACGCGCGACCCGACTCGGACTATGATCTTCTGATCGTCGAGGATGGATCGCAAGAGGGACGGTTCAACCGGCTTGTGAGCCTCCGACGGGCGATGCCCAAGATCGATGCATCGATCGACCTGATCTTGACCGACGAGGATGAGTGGCTTCGCTGGAGCGATGGCTTGAACCATCTGTTCGCGCGCGCGGCCAGAGTAAGGCAAGGTTCTCTATGAGCGCGCTTGACGAGGCCCGCAAGCTCTTAGGCCTCGCGGAAAGGGCTCTCGCCCGGATGGAAGCGGTTCACGACAACAAGGATCTGGATGACGAAGCCTATGGCTTCTTTGCTCAGCAAGCCGTCGAGAAGGCACTCAAGGCGATTCTCACCGTCCAAGGCACCGCGTTCAGCTACACGCACGACCTCGTTCGACTGTTCGATCTGTTGCCCCAAGGCGATCCACGGATGGCGCTCGAATCCGACCTGGCCTCCCTCTTTCCGTATGCCGTCGAGTTCCGCTACGATATGCCACAATTTGCGCCCGCACTCGACCGAGACGCCACACGGAGCCGAGCTCAACGTCTGATCGCTCTCGTCAAGGTGGACGTGTCTTAACCATGCCCACCCTGCCGCGAATCACCGGGACGTTCCTCGACGAGATCACGCACGACATCCCCGCGCAGAACTGGGGCGAGCGCGACTGGCGGAAGGAGTTCGAGCTTTACCGGCGGATCGGAATCGACACCCTCGTCGTCATCCGCGCGGGCTATCGCGACAAGTGCATCTACCCGTCCAAGGTGCTGGGCAACCTGCTCCCGGTGTACGACGACCTGGGCGAGACGTTCTTCCGCCTCGCGGACGAACTTGGCCTGGGCGTGTGGTTCGGCACCTACGACTCGGGCTTCCACTGGATGCGCGGCGCGTGGTGGGAAGAGGTCCGGATCAACCGCGCGTTCGTGCGGGAGGCGGCCGACCGCTACGGCCACCACGAGTCGTTCAAGGGCTGGTACCTGTGCCACGAGACGAGCCGGAACGACGCGAACATCATCGAGCTGTTCAACGAGATCGGCGGGGCATGCCGGGAGGCGAAGGACGTTCCCGTATTGATCTCGCCGTTCCCGCAGGGCGCGAAGCAGTTCTCCGGGGCGAACGTGATGTCGTTGGACGAGTCGTTCGACCATTGGTCGCGGATCTTCGCGGCGACGAAGGGCGCGTTCGACGTCTGCGCGTTCCAGGACGGGCAGGTCCACTACTCGGAGCTTCCGCGCTTCCTGCGGGGCATCCGTTCGCTTGGCGACGAGCACGGCGTGACGATCTGGTCGAACGTGGAGAGCTTCGACCGCGACATGCCGATCAAGTTCCCGCCCGCCGACTGGCGCCGACTGCGCTACAAGATCGAGGCGGCGGCCGAGACGGCGGACAAGATCGTCACCTTCGAGTTCCCGCACTTCATGTCGCCGCACTCGATGTGGCCCTCGGCGGGCAAGCTCTTCGAGCGCTACGCGGAGTACGCGGGGCTCACGGTTTGAGGGAGAGGGAAAGGATGACAAGGCCGGGGACGCGGTGCAAAGCCAGATCGTTGGTCACTAAGAGATTGTTTCACAACTTGGCTTTGTGCCTCCCCTTTGCGTCTTCGCGCCTTTGCGAGAACCTGGAACGGAGAGGGCTTCGTTGCGGAACGCAGGTTGTGAAACGACCTCTAAGACGGCTCCTTCGACGAGGGCGGTCGCGACGATGATCGCGTCGGGCAGTTTCAATCGCTCGTCACGACGCAGACGTGCGGCCTCTTCACGAATCGATGGGCTTAACTCGACCAAGCCAAGTTTCGACAGGCAGGCTCGGGCCGTCGCCATCTCTCCAGCCGTCATCGCCGGCTTCGAGAGGAGTTCGATCTCGGTGACGACCGAGATGCCGAAGCTGCCGGACGGAAGCGGGATTGCAAGCCGATTGTCGACGATGTAGACGCCTGCGTTCGTATCGAGAACGTGGGTCAGTCCCACTCGGCGCGCAGCCTCTTCTGGTACTCAAGGCCGTCCTCGCCCCAGTCGATCGTTCCCGCGAACGCCATGAGCGCCGCGCTATTGTCTGCTGGCTCGGCCTTCTCAAGGATAAGCTCGATGTCCTTCCAATCGCGAAGGTCGATCTGGACGGCCACGGGCTGGCCATTTTCATCGGACACGATGCGCTTGGACAGTATTCTCACACCCCTATTCTACGCCGCCTACTGGTTCATCAAAAACCAGCGGATCTCCTCGAACGCCTCCTGAGGCGACTCCTCCGGCACGAACCTCCCCGAGTGCGGGAACCGGCGCGTCGTGTGGTTCGGGAACGCCTCCTCGAAGCGGGCGAGGGCGTCCTCGCCGAAAAGCGGGTCCTTGGTCCCCCAAAGGAGCAGGGCTGGCTTCTCGCGGATCGCCTCCCGCCTCGCCCAAAGGCCCTCGTGCCAGTCGGCGTCGCGCTCCAGGCTCTCGATCATCGCGTACAGCGCCCCCCGCTCGCGGTGGCTGCGAAAAGGCTCCAGGTACTGGGTGCGGGAGGGACGCGCGATGCGGTGGCGGTCGGCGAACAGCGCGGGCAGGATGAAGCTCGGCGAGGCGTTCAAGGCGCGATAGTAGAAGCGGTTCAGAGGATTGCCCACGAGACGGGCGAGACGCACGGCGGAGCGGTTCTCCAAAAGAGGCCACAGCCAGGTGTTGAAGAGCACGAGCGAGTGGACGCGCTCGGGCCGCTCGATCGCCCAGCCGAGGCCCAAGGGGCCGCCCGCGCAGGTCACGACGAGCGTCACGTCGTCCAACGCGAGCACGTCCATGAGGCCCGCGAGGCGGCGGGCCTGGGCGCGGGGGCGGTAGTCGACGCGCGCGCGCTTGTCGGAGAGGCCGTAGCCTAGGAGATCGGGCGCGATGCAACGGTAGCCCTCGCTCAGCGCGCGCACGAAATGGCGGAAAAGGTAGCTCCACGTCGGATTGCCGTGGAGGAAGACGATGGGGCGACCCTCCCCCTCGTCCAAATACCGCATCGTGCCGTCGCCGGTCTCGAACTCGCGGGGGGTGAAAGGATACTGGACGGTGTTCAACCACTCGTTAGGCATTTAGGGTTGGACCTTGAAGACTACTACGTCTATCGGGCGACCAACGACACTAAACGTGCCGCGACCTTCGTCGGATCGTGGCGCACGACGTCCGTCTCGCTCACGTAGTCGCCCGCCAAGACCCGAACGCCCAAGGCCCGAACCCGGTCGATGTCCGGGTCGACGAACGCCTGGCCCGCCGTCGCGTACTTCTTCCGCGCCTCCTCGCTCGGCATCGTCGTGTTCACCATCGCGAAGTCCACCACCCCCGGCCCCACATGGTCCAAGAGCGCCGCGACGTGCTCCGAGGCGGCGAACTCGTCCGTCTCGCCCGGCTGCGTCATCACGTTGCAGACGTACACCTTCGGCGCGCGCGCCGCCCGAAGGGCCTCCGCGACCTCGGCCACGATGAGGTTCGGAACCACCGACGTGTACACCGAGCCCGGCCCCAGCACGATCAGGTCCGCCCCCGCGATGGCCTCCAGCGCCTCGGTCGTCGGGCGCGGGCCGGGCGGATCGAGCTCGATCTGGCGGATGCGGGCCGGGTGGTCCACGATCGCCGTCTCGCCGCACACCCGCTCGCCG
The DNA here is from genome assembly GCA_964245875.1 of uncultured Fimbriimonas sp. GTDB lineage: Bacteria > Armatimonadota > Fimbriimonadia > Fimbriimonadales > Fimbriimonadaceae > Fimbriimonas. Next base: position 7,016 of record CAXTOO010000048.1, read on the forward strand.
TCCGCCATCTCCGCGCAGAGCCCCACCCGCGCGAGGGTGCTCGGCACCACGCGGCCGCGGATCGCGAGAACGTCGCTCGCGATCTCGATCGCCCGCTCGAAGTCGCCGTGCGCCTGGTCCACCAGCGCCGCGATGAGGAGATTCCCCATCGAGTGGCCGCTGAGCGAGCCGCTCTCCCCCGCGAAGCGGTGCTGGAAAAGGTCGGTCATCGACTTCTCCGCGTCGGCGAGGGCCACGAGGCAGTTGCGGATGTCGCCGGGCGGGATCATCGCCTTGTCCCGCATGAGCTTGCCGCTGGAGCCGCCGTCGTCCGTGACCGTCACCACCGCGGTGATGTTCGACGTCGAGTGCTTCAGGCCGCGCAGGAGCGTCGAAAGGCCCGTCCCCCCGCCGATCGCCACGATCCGCGGCCCCTGCGCGAGCTGCTGGCGACGCAGGTAGACGTCGACCTTGCCCCCCTTCAGGCCGGGATTGATCGTCTCGAAGAAGTGGACGATGGCCGAGCGGACCGCCCAGGCGGTGAGGCCGAGCCCGGCGAGGAGGAACAGACCGCCGCCGATCCACATCGCGGCCTCCACGTCGTCGGGCGCGATGCCCTGCGCGACGCGGCGGGCGAGGTCGTTCGCCCGGTTGAGGAGGGGAAGGAGCACCGCCCGGAAGCTCAGGGCCACCCCCGAAAGAAGGAAGACGATCCCCAGCAGCGAGAGCGCCACCGCCCGGACGAGCGCCGCGGAAGGGGCGAAGAGGCGGCGCAGGCGCTTGGGACGGATCATCTAGTCGTCCGCGTCGTCCGGCAGGAACACCCCGAGCACCCCGTTGATGAAGGCGATGAGCAGGCTCGCCACGAACGCCGCCTCGAAGCCCCGGACCCCGCCGCTCGGAATCGAGAAGCCGAAGCGCAGGCTCGCCGCGACCCACAGCACGATCGCGTTCACCACCAGCGAGAAGAGGCCGAGCGTGAGGCAGCGCAGGGGCAGCGTCAGCAGCTTGAGCACCAACCCGAGCGTCGCGTTCAGCAATCCCAGCACGATCACCCCCACGAGCAGCTTGCCCACGTCCGCCGCCGAGTGGACGCGCACCTCGAAGTCGAGCCCCAGGGCGACGCAGATGAGCGAGGCCGCGTAGACGGAGAACGCCATCAGCACCCAGCGAAGCAGCAGCCTCTTCATCCCCTAAGAGGATAGCGCACTCCGGAGAGGGTTCCCCTTGCCGCCGCGGGTCGAAAGCCCTACTCTCCGCCGCCGAACGCCGCGAGCGGCAGGGGGAACCGTGGGGGAGGGGGTACTCACAGCCACCGCCTGCTCACATCAACAAGCGGAAGACGTCACCACGCCCCCCCTTCGCCCCTCAAGAGGAACCATCTCCGGCACCGTCACGATACACTCCCTTCCGTGGCCCGCCGCCTCCGACGCCCCATGCTCTACCTCCTCAGCTTCGTCCTCGCGTACCTGGGCGTCTGCGGCCTCCTCGCCTACCAGTACCTCCACCCCATGCGCGAGGTGTACGACCCGCCCGCGGGCGTCCGGAACGCCGAAGTCGGCCAGACCCCCGTCTGGGCCACGCCCGGCCTCCTCGAAGGCCATCCCTCGCGCGTCGTGTTCGTCCTCGCTCACGGCTACGGCGGCACCCGCGCCACCTGGAACGGCCTCCTCAAAGATCTTCAGAAAGCGGGCATCGACGCCGTCGCCCCCGCCATGCCGGGCCAGGACTCCAACCCCGACCCCACCGTCGGCTTCGGCCGCAAGGAGGCGCGAACCATCCTCGACTGCGCCGCCTGGGCGCGATCGCAGGGAGCGAAAAAGGTCGTCGGCCTCGGCATCTCCCTCGGCGGTGGCGCGACCTGGCTCGCGAGCGAAGAGGAACCCAAGGCCTTCGACGGCGTGATCTCCGACGCGAGCTTCGCCCAGTTCGACGAGGCCATGAACCGCCTCTTCTCCTACAGGCTCCCCTTTCCCGGCGGCGCGACCCTCCTCCGGCCCGTCGTGTGGTTCGCCCGCGCGATGTCGGGCATCGACCCCACCAAGATCCGCCCCGTCGACGCCGCCGCCAAGTGGCGGGGGTGCCCCGCCCTCGTCATCCAAGGCGACGCCGACGAGTTCATCGTCCCCTCCAACGGCCGCCGCCTCGCTGACGCCGCCGGCTGCCCCCTCTGGCTCGTCCCCGGCGCGAACCACGCCGAGGACTACCCCACCGATCCCGAGGGCTACGCCCGCCGAGTGGTCGGTTTCGCGCAAGACCTTCCTTAAGACCGGACAGAGATCGCTGGCCCTCGTTCGTCGGCGGCGATTCTCATTCGTGGCCCGAGCCCTCAGCGCGCCACGGGAGGGCGAATATCTGGTAGTTTTGCCGCAAGGCTGGTCTCACGTTCGGCGAAAGCGTGTTATAATAAGGCGTCGCTTTCGCTGACGAAGTGCATTAACGTCATGAACATCCGTCTTTCTCTCTCCATCCTCGCCACCGCGACGGTCGCCGTCGCCGCCCACGCGGCCGACTTCTACACCGACTTCGAGTCTGCGAACAACGCGGCCGACCCGTACGGCTTGAAGCTGGGCTACTACGACTCCTCGTTCGGGACCTACCAGGCGTTCACGGCCTACGAACCCGTCAACCCTTCGGACGGACTGGAGCGGTGGTTCGACCCGGCGAACCAGAATTCCCTGGTGCCCGCCGCCTTCAAGAATGTGACGGGCGGCGCGGTTCATGGCTTTGGGCCGAACACGGCGGGCCTTCACGGCGGCCAATCCGGGGAGATCGCGGTCGCCAGCTACACCATTGCGACCACCGGACGCTATCACATCTCGGCCCTGTTTGGAACGGGTGATGGAACCACGCAATACGGCAGGGTCGATGACTACGTCCGTGTGGGCGGATCCAACGTTTTCACCGCGTTCAATAACCCTATCAACGCATCCTATAACAGCTACCTGAATCTTACGGCGGGTACGACGGTTGAGTTCGCGGTGGGCATCGGCAACGACACGTTCTACAACGACTCGACGCCCCTGAGCGCGCAGATCACCGCCGTCCCCGGCCCCGGCGCCCTCGCCGTGTTCGGACTCGGCATGGTCGGCAAGATGCGCCGCCGCCGCAAGGCCTGAGCGCTTCAAACAGAAACGACGCAAGGCGCGGGTTCCGATTCGGGACCCGCGCCTTTCTCTTCCGCGATCGCACGGCAAACGCCGGCTTCGGTAGACGCCTTGTCGAAAGAACGAACGGCGAGAAAAACGCGGCGGGCTGCCCCTCATTTGCTCCTCTCCAGCGCGAACCATGCCGAGGACTACCGCAAGTTGCCCGCCGAGTCGTCGAGTTCGCAGACGAGACCCGTTAGCCCTCCGGCTCCCCCTCTCCAAGTGGCTCGTCTTGGAGAGGGGGCTGGGGGGAGAGGCTCCGTTCCCCGCACCGCTCGGCGATTCACCTTAGCCAACGGTTGATCTCGATCCCGTTCTCCGCGAAGAGGTCGAGGCTGGGGACTCGCAACGTCTCGATCCAGCGTTCCGCAAGGAACACATCCCGCGCCGCGTCCTTCCGCGCCCGTTCCGCGTGCTGCTCGCCGTCCACCTCCACGCAGAGCGCCGCCTTCGCGCAGTAGAAGTCGAGGAAGTACGTCCCCACCCGCACCTGCCGACGGAAGCGGAGGCCCAGTTTGTCGTTCCGAAGGCTGTACCAGAGGACGCGCTCGCTCAGAGAGGCGTCGTTCCGAAGCTCCTGGGAGCGCGCACGGGAAGCGGGCGAGGTGTTGCGGGACTCTTTCCTCATCCGGGACCTTTTACCTCTCCCCCCAGCCCCCTCTCCAAGACGAGCCACTTGGAGAGGGGGAGCCGACTACGGCGCGCGCCGTCGCCTTCATAGAGAGCTTTCAGTAGGCCTGTTCTTGCGGAAATCCACCCAGCTTTGCGCACACATCGTGCCCGCTGGCGGACACTATCCTCAACGGTTCATGACCGTCACGTGCAGGAAACATGAGAAATCGATCCTTCATCCTTGCCGCGACCCTCGGGGCCGCTTCCGGTGCGCTCGCCGTGGGGCCGACGAGCCCGTACTTCCTCACCTCCACCTCGAACCGCCTCGTGGCCGTCCAAGGCGCGTCCGTCCTCTTCGACAACCCGCAGGCCGTCGGCTCGGAGTACGCCATCGCCGTGTCGGGCGGCACCGTCCGGACGACGGGGTTCGCCTTCGGAACCCAGGGCGCCGGCTACTCGCTCGCGGGCCTCGACAACGGAGCGCGCTACACCAATCCCACCGCGGGAAGGCTCTTCGACGGCGCGACGGACGGACGGCACAACTTCGCGATCGACTTCAACACCGGGCAGGTGCTCCAGTACGGCCTCGACTGGTCGAGCCCCGTCGGGCTGTTCGGCGGGCTCGGGGCTCAGAGCAACATCGGCATCGCCTACGACCCCTCGAACGGCTCGCTCTGGGTCGCCCAGTTCGGCGCCAACGACCGCGTCGAGAACCGGACGATGGCCGGCGCGCTGCTCTCGTCCTTCACGCCCGCGGAGACCTTCGTCACGTGCCTCGCGCTGGACCCCGCCGACGGTACGCTCTGGATGGGCGCGCAGACCAACATGGGGACCTTCACCCAGTACTCCCGCGCGGGGACGAGGCTGGGCGCGGTGACGTACGCGGGCCTTGTCGGCCAGGACACGATCAGCGGCGAGTTCCAGATCGCGCCCGTCCCCGAGCCCTCGGCCCTCGCCGCGCTGGGCCTCGGGTTGGTGGCGGTGTTGCGGCGGCGACGTAAGGCCTGACCGCCGCGAGAACGCCCGCGCGGGCGTTCTCCTGGAGTAAATGTACGAGTCCTGCGACTCTCTTTTCTATAAGCTCTCGTACTCGGCTCGGGAGCGCAAGCAGGGCGGCGAGGCCATGTTCTTTTCAGCCGGATCGAAGGTGCCGAAGGTGGCCAGCCCGGCGTGCCTCACCTCTAGTGGGGTCAGCGTCACGAGCATCCTCGACTGACGGGTCGCCCCCTCTACCGCTTACTGGGTCTTCTCTAAGGTACAGTGTTGTACAATTGTATTGGATACATTAACGCTAATACCGTGATATCCTTTGTCCTCCGCTCCGCCTCCCTCCTCGCCCTGGCCTTCGCCCTTCCGCTTGGGGCGCAGGCGGTCACGCTCTCGAACGCGACGGTCGACGTGTTCGTCCACCGGCCGGGCTCCGGAACGGTGCTCGCGATGGTCCGTGGCACGCTGACCGCGACCGCCGCGGGAGAGCAGATCAGCCCGTTCGTGGACGTTCCCTTCCAGGCTTCGGGCGAGACCCTGACGCTCGACAGCGTCGACAACCTTCAGATCAACGCCGCCCTAGCCGCGAACGGGACCTACACGGGATCGTTCTTCTCCTACGTGGTCACGCCGACGACCGCCGTCGGCGTGTACGATCGGACGGTCAACCTCTCGACCCACGCAGGGTTCCGGATCAACAGCAATCTCGCGGGCCAGCCGAACGTCTCGTCGGACTACGCCATCTACGTCGATGCGGTGCCGGAGCCCGCGACGGTGGCCGCGCTCGGTCTCGGCGCGGTCGCCGTGCTCCGCCGCCGCAAGGCCTGAGCATTCCGAGCAGGAGCGAGGTGAGGCGCGGGTTCCGAATCGGGACCCGCGCCTTTCGTGTGGGTGGACGCGGTTCGAGAACGGTCGGCAGGGCAGTCGCGACGTCCTGACGCCCTTCGTGGCGTCGGCTCACGTCCAATAACCGGAAACTCTCACCCGACGGGCGGAGAGTTTTGGCATAATGCTCCTGATCGCGCCTTGGCGCATCTTCAGAACCGCCATGTTTTCCGTGCTCGTCCGCTCCTCCTTCGCCCTCGCTCTCGCCGCCGCGGCACTTACCTCCTCGGCCCAGACCTACCACGTGACCGACCTCGGCACGCTCGGTGGCTCGGTCAGCTACGGCTACGGCGTGAACGCCTCGGGCCAGACGGTGGGCTACTCGATTAACCCGAACTTGTTCCGCGCGTTCCTGAGCGGTGCGAACGGCGGGGCGATCCACGACCTCGGCACCCTCGGCGGCGGCAACTCTCAGGGCTACGCCGTGAACGGCCAAGGACGGGTAACGGGCTACGCGGAACTGAACGGCGGGGTGGCCCACGCCTTCCTGAGCGGGGCGGACGGCGGCGCGCTGAAGGACCTCGGGACGCTCGGCGGAGGCTACAGCTATGGCCGGGGCGTGAACGCATCGGGGCGGGTCGCAGGCGAGGCGGACCTGGGTGGCGGATACCGCCACGCCTTCCTGAGCGGCCCGGACGGCGGCGCGCTGAAAGACCTCGGCACGCTCGGCGGGGGCAACAGCTTCGGCTACGGCGTGAACGCGTCCGGGCGTGCCACGGGTTACGCCGCCAACGCGGACGAGGTCTACCACGCCTTTCTCAGCGCGGCGGACGGCGGCGCGCTGCAGGATCTCGGCACCCTTCGCGGCGGGAGCTACAGCTACGGCTACGGCTACGGCGTGAACGATGCCGGGCAGGTCGTGGGCTATGGCGACGACTTCGACGGCAACCCGCGCGCGTTCCTCAGCGCGCCAGGAGGCGGCGTGCTCCAGGACCTGGGCTCCCTCGGCGCTTCGCACGAGAGCTACGCTTACGCCGTGAACTCCGCAGGGGCCGTCGTGGGCTACTCGGTCCCCGATTACGATCACGCTTTCCTCTACACCCCTACCCAGGGGATGCGCGACCTTAACGGCCTGCTGGACGCGAGCGGCGCGGGATGGGTCCTCCGGCGGGCCTACGGCTTGAGCGACAACGGCTTCGTCACCGGCTACGGCGTGATCGGCGATCAAGAGCACGCCTTTCTTCTCACGCCCGTGCCCGAGCCCTCGGCTTTGGCGGCGCTTGGCCTGGGCGCGGTGGTGGTGTTGGGGCAAAGGCGGAAGCGAGTTAGGGGACAGGGGACAGGGCGATACGAATCGTGCCTGTCCCCTGCCTCTCCCCGCAACCCCCTCTCCACCTGAGGAAGGACGCCAACCGACTTCGGACGGATCGTCTTCTTGTCCTTCCTCTCGGCGGACCCTAAGACGAGCCACTTGAAGAGGGGGAGCCGGAGTAGAATCGTTTCTACCCCTATGGCGAAACCCTCCGTCGCGCACAGCAAGATCGTCGTCGTCGGCGCGCGCGAGAACAACCTGAAGAACGTGTCGGTCGAGATCCCGCGCGACAAGCTCGTGGTGATCACCGGGCTGAGCGGCTCGGGCAAGTCGAGCCTCGCGTTCGACACGATCTACGCGGAGGGCCAGCGGCGGTACGTGGAGAGCCTGAGCTCGTACGCGCGGCAGTTCCTCGGGCAGCTCGACAAGCCCGACGTGGACCACATCGAGGGGCTCTCGCCCGCGGTGAGCATCGACCAGAAGAGCGCGAGCAAGAACCCGCGCTCGACCGTCGGCACCGTCACCGAGGTGTACGACTACCTCCGCCTCCTCTTCGCGCGGACCGGCACCCCCTACTGCATCAATGGCCACGGCCCGATCGAGCGGCAGTCGATCGACCAGGTCACCACGCTCGCGCTGACGCTCCCCGAAGGCACGAAGATGAACGTGCTCGGCCCGATCGTGCGGGGACGCAAGGGGACCTTCAAGAAGGAGATCGAGGACATCGCCAAGCAGGGCTTCGTGCGGGTGCGGATCGACGGCACGATGCACGAGGTGACGGACGACGTCGAGATGGACCGGTACAAGAACCACACCATAGAGGTCGTGGTGGACCGCCTCGTCGTGAAGGAGGGCATCGAGCGTCGCCTGAGCGACTCCCTGGAGTCGGCCTTGAAGATGACCGGCGGCCTCGTGTCGCTGGCGCTGGGATTCAAGGAGGGGGCGGAGATCCCGATGCGGATCCGGGCGCTGGCGGAGCAGCAGGGCGTGCTCCCCTCGCCTCTGGGAGAGGGCAGGGAGGGCATTCCGCCCGACTTCGACGTCACCTTCTCCGAGTCGTACTCCTGCGCCGTCTGCGGGTACTCCCTCCCCGAACTCGAACCCCGCCTGTTCTCCTTCAACTCCCCCTTCGGAGCGTGCGCCGAGTGCACCGGCCTCGGCACGAAGACGGAGTTCGACCCCATGCTGATCGCGCCGGACCCGAAGAAGATCCTGCGCGACGGGGCGATCCTGCCGTTCATGTACAAGTCGGGCGACGCGAAGGACTGGTGGCCGGAGATGCTGGACTCCGTGGGCAAGAAGGTCGGCTTCGACGCGAAGAAGACCCTCGGCTCGCTCGACGAGAAGGCGCTCGACGCGGTGTGGAACGGCCTCTCCGAGCCCATCAAGGTGACGATGAAGTACTCGCGCTCGGAGCGGACGTTCACCACCGAGTGGCGCGGCGTGATCGCGATCCTGCGCAAGCGCTACGACGAGACCTCGAGCGACTGGGTGAAGAACGACCTCGAGCAGTACATGAGCACCAAGCCGTGCCCCGAATGCCGGGGCAAGCGCCTAAAGCCCGAGGCGCTCTCCGTGAAGGTCGCCGATCGCGACATGAGCGAGGTCACGCACTTCTCCATCGAGGAGTCCCTCGAATTCTTCCAAGGGCTGTCCTCCAAGCTGTCGATGCGACAGCTCGCGATCGGCGAGCGGGCGGTGAAGGAGGTGCTCGAACGCCTCCGGTTCCTCACCGACGTCGGCCTGTCCTACCTCACGCTCGACCGCAACGCGCGAACCCTCGCCGGAGGGGAGGCGCAGCGCATCCGGCTCGCGACCCAAATCGGCTCGGGCCTGATGGGCTGCCTGTACGTGCTCGACGAGCCGTCGATCGGGCTGCACCAGCGCGACAACCGAAAGCTCATCGCGACGCTCATCCGGCTAAGAGACCTGGGGAACACGGTGCTCGTGGTGGAGCACGACGAGGAGACGATGCTCGCCGCCGACCACCTCATGGAGCTCGGACCCGGCGCGGGCGAGCACGGCGGAGAGATCGTCGCGGCGGGCACGGTGGCGGAGTTCCTGAAGTCGGACGCGGTGACCGCGCAGTATCTCTCGGGTCGGCGGGAGATCGAGATCCCCGCCACGCGCCGCCAGCCGCGCACGCCGTGTCCGGTGTAGTCGGAGCGCGGACCTCAGTCCGCACCGGGACCCCAGGCTTCAGCCTGGAGAGTGGCGAGTTCTCGCCCGGCGTACTCGCGGACGCGGTAGTCGACCAGGATCAGTCCTTCAGGAAGGGCCGGTGGAACGGCGGAGGGAAGGACGAGGCGGGGGTCCTTGGGCTTGCCCGTACGCTCCCGATCCCGATCCGTGAAGGTCTCAACGAGGAGGGTGCCGCCGGGAACGAGGGCGCCCGCCATGAGGTCCAGCGAGGGAAGGTAGCGGAAGGCGGTGACGAGGTCGAAGCCTGTTATTAGCTCTCCCCCCAACCCCCTCTCATCGCCCGACGCGAGCGGGTCGTTTTCAGGGCGCTGCCGCCGAGGCGACGAGAGGGGGAGTTTGGCGCGCTCGACGTCAACCAGTCGTAGATCGAGGACCACGCCGTGGAGGGCAGCGAGGGATCGGGCGCGGTCGAGGGCGTCGGGGAGGCGGTCGACGGCGGTGACGCGCCAGCCGTGGAGAGCGAGGTAGACGGCGTCGCGGCCGGTGCCGCAGCCGAGGTCGAGGGCGGTCTTGGCCTCTCCGGAGAACGATGGCCTGGAGACCATCGCCACGTAGGACGCGAGGGCGGGACTCGGTTCCCAAAGCCGCGTCTCCCTCGGCTCCAACGGCGCGGGGACGAGGCGGGCGGGACGGCCGTGGGCGGCGAGCCACACAACGGCCTCGGCGGCACCAGGAACGTCGGCAACGTCGATGGCGACGCCCGGCGGCGGGAGGGCGTGGACGAGGTCGGCGATCCGTTCCACGGGGAACGTCCGGGGGTCGAGGCTCCGACTCCCTCTCTCGTCCCCACGGGTCGGGTTGGTCATGGATCGCGGCATGGCTTCGGGCGTCGAGAGGGAGATCCGCCGGGACGTGACGCTCCTTTGCTCCACGCCCTCCTCGTTTTCCCCGCGACAGGGATCGTCGGTTCTCCGCCGCGGAAAAACGAGGAGGGGGCATCCCCGATCTTGCCCGTTGGAAAGGCCGAGGGACTAGGCCCGCTTGCGGCGCCGGAGCAGCGCCGCCGCGCCGAGGCCGAGCGCCGCGAGGGTCCCGGGTTCGGGCACGGCTTGGGTCTCCACCCGGAACGCGGAGATCTGGCCGGAGACCGAGCCGGACTGCGTGTCGTAGTTGACGGCGTAGGGACCGTTGATCGCGGGGGACGTGTTGTTCCAGGCGAGATACGAGTTGTCCTGGGCGATGAGGCCGACCCAGTACTTGGCGCCTGCGACGATGGGGATGCCCGCCGGTGCAGTGAGGGTGCGGACGGTCTGTCCCGAGATCGTCGTGGTCCAGCTTGCAAGCGGGGTGCCGACGTCGTTGCCCGCGTCCGAGTAGAAGCCGACGAAGAGCGCCCCGGTGCCTGAGATGCGAATCACGGGAACGGTGACGGAGAGAAGGCTGCCGGTGGTGGCGGAGGTGAGCTGCATGGCGCCGCTCTGGTAACCCCCCTGGCTCGTCGCGGTGGCGATGGTGTACCCGCTCGAGAGGTCGTAGCCATCGCCGGGACCGAACGAGGTGTAGGCGACGTCGGCATGGGCGATCGCCGTGGCGAGGAGCGCGGAGACGAAGAAAGTCGAGCGGATCGTTCTCATTGCATTAAAGGTGTCCTATCCAAGGAACCGTTCACACGTTACCCGAACTGTCCTGAGTGAAGACACAGAAAGGATACGATCTCGTATCCCTCCTGTCAGCCGCATCGGTGGTCTCTCTCGGAACCCCGCGCCGTGGCGCAGGCCTCCGTGTCCGCGAAAGGAGTCCCCCCGACCGGCCTACGGTCCTAGGCCTTGTCCGGTGAATCGGTCCCCCTCTCCCCCTTCGGGGGAGAGGGGGGTTTTGTTAGACGCTCTAAATGTCGAACCGCCCGTAGCCGCGAGATGCCCTCGTGCCCGCGCCGAGAAGCGGCCCGCCGACCACTAGCGCTCCCCCGGCAGGACGATCCCTCGCAGGATCGTGCGCTGGCAGAGGAGGAACACGAGCAGCGTGGGGAGGGCGGCGACGGTGACGGCGGCCATCATGACCGCCTTGGGGGCGGTGCCCTGGAGCTGGTAGATCCAGACCGTGAGGGTCCACATCCGCGAGTCCTGCGCGACGAGGAAGGCGTAGAGGAACGCGCCGTACGCGCCCATGAAGGCGATGAGCGCCTGGTACCCCAGCACGGGACGCGAGAGGGGCAGGGCGACCCGGAACATCAGGGTGGTCTCCCGCGCGCCGTCGAGCGAACCCGCCTCGAAGAGCTCCGGCGGAAGCGAGTCGAAGAAGCCCTTGAGGAGGAAGATCATGTAGCCGCTGGCCGCGCCGGGGAGGACGAGGGCGGCGAAGGTGTTCAGGAGGCCGAGGTCCTTCAGGAGCAGGAACGAGGGGATCATCGCGACCTCGGCGGGGAACGCGATGGTGGCGAGGAGGAAGACGAGGATCGCGCCCGACTGCCGCACGGGGTAGCGCGAGAGGGCGTAGGCGGCGAGGGGGTTGACGATCAGGGCGGCGAGGACGGCGAGGACGCAGAAGGCGACGGTGACCCACACCGCGCGACCGTTCAGGAGCACGTAGCCGAGAACGTAGCGCAGGTTGCGGGTGGCGAACTCGCGGCGGATCTCGCCCGCATGGGCGCGGACGAAGGCGCGGTCGAAGGCGACCTGGGGAAGCGCGTCGGCCTCGACCACGCGGGCGAGAGGGGCTTCGTGCTGGAAGGCCTTTATATCCTTCGGAAGAGGAAGCGTCTCGAAAGACGTGGCCGTGCCGCGGATCGCGGGGGGAACGTCCTCGATCCGGTTCCTCCAGCGGCCCTGCGCCCAGGTCTGGAAGAGGCGGCGGTGGGTGATGGGAATGCGGAACTCGGCCGGCAGAACACCCTTGAAGACGAGCCACTCGCGGTACTTCCGCGTGTCCGGCGGCGACCAGGCCTTGCGCTCCAAGAGTTCGGCGGGCGGATCGACGGTGCCGAAGTCGAGCGCCTCCTCGCCGTAGGCGACGTTCAGGGCGTCGATGCTTGCGTATTTGCCGCGAAGCCAGTCCTGGTAGCGTCCGCGCAGACGGCTGGTCACGCCGTTGGCGGGCATCTGGAAGGCGGCCTTCCAACGGTCCGGCGGAAGGCGCAGGAGCAGCCGCTCGTAGGCGGCGGGGTCGCCGCCGTCGGTTCGCGCGTCGATGCTCGGGCGGTCGCCCGCGTACTTGTCGTCGACGTACTTGGCGAGAAGCTCCTCGTCGTCGCCCAGGAACCGCGGGACGAGGCGGTTGTCGTTCTGGTCGGTCGGTCCCTTGAGGCTGGTGGTGACCATGAGGGCGAAGGGGCCGAGGGTGGTGGTCGCGCCGAGCGCGAGGACGAGGTAGAGCACGGCCATCGCGAGGCGGGCGCGCGGGCGCCTGCGTCCGACCCGGCCGACGAGAGGCATGGGGCATTATAGTCCCCGGCTGGAAGCCGGGGCGACGAGGGGCCGGAGATACCGCCAGGATGGCGGCACTACAGCGCGTTCAACAGATCATCCACCTCTTCCACCGTGTTGTAGTGCGCGAGGCTGGCGCGGACGACGCCGGGGTCGCGAGCGATGCCGAGGGCGTCGAGGAGGCGGACGGCGTACATGTTGCCGTGCCTCAGGCCCCGGTGGGGGCCGTTGACGCGGGCCGAAACGGCGTCCGAGGGCTCGTCCATGAGGAAGGAGACGGTCGGCAGGGCGTCGCCGCACGCCGTGCCGGGACCGACGAAGCGCGCGCCCAAGGCCCTTAGGCCCTCCACGAGC
>CAXTOO010000049.1:0-4761 GCA_964245875.1 uncultured Fimbriimonas sp.
CGAGACACAACCTTGCTCTACGAACCCAGAGCGAGAAGTGCGTAACACCCTCTAGAATCATCATGCCTGTTGAACGCCACACCACTCTGCTTCTAAAGTCAACGAACCCGCTTGTGCGGGAACTCGCCGCCGAAATCCGTGCCGACTCTGGGGAGGGAGCCGCAGGCGCTCCGGTCATCATCGAGGAGTCGAACGCATTTTCCATGAACATCGACGTGACCGTCGTCTGGAACAGATGAGCAAAGAGGACAGGAGCCGGATCATCATGGCCGCCTATCGGGAAGCAAAGGATGCGCCTATGTCGGGGTTGCTCTGGCGCCCGATCAGCCTCGCCTTGGGCCTTACGAGCGAAGATGCCGAAGAGAATCTCCCCAAGGCCCTTGCGCGATGCGGTCTTCGCGTCAGGTGGTACAGCGTCCCAAACATGGGCTCAGATCGAAGGCGTACTTGCCGATTTCAGGGAGATTGCGAGCTTAGAGGCTCCAGAATTTCCAATAAAGCCGGATGAGATCAAGTTGCGAGTCTTGCGTCATGCAGAGGAGCAACACACAACGTTGAAAGTAGCGCATGGCTTGTCAACCGCTGCCGACAAGATCTCGAACGGGCACGAATGGAACGCGCAACAGGAATGGCTCCGACCTTCCACGCAGAGTCTGCGACCAGGTGTAAGGACTGGCATGCGCAGTTCTTCAATGAACTGATTCTTTCAGGTGCTATCCAGCCTATGGCCAACCTCGATCAAGGAACTGCCGGAAAGCCCTTTCTCCTATGGCGCAAGCCTCCAAAAAGCTGGTCATGGCCTGGTCGATGGATGTAGTTGAGCTCGGCTTTGAGAGGTGCCTTTTCGGCTGCTTGTTCGACGACCATCTCTGGGAACTTAGCGATTCTGAGCGCCACTTTGATGAGGAGCAAGCGCGTTTGCTCATCCTCGAAGCCTACGACTCAGAACGTCGCCGGAAGTTTTCCGGAGAGCCAAAGCTGGAACGTAAGCGCGAGCCGATCTCGGAGAGCGTCCGCACTCATGTCAGGCGGCGGGACGGTGGGCGTTGCATCAGCGGAAAGCCCGTCAACCACCTCCTTCCGCAGGTTGGGTCCGAAGACCCAGCCTGCGGAAGGGAAATACTTTCGGACCGGGCCTCGCCGCGCGACGCCCAGAAGTCGGAGAAAGGTGCTGTCGGAAGCATGGGGCCGATCTACGGTGAGCCTTTCCTGTATTCATTCTAAGGATATGGACGTCATGCGAATGGTCCCGAAAAGATTCATGAGCACAAAATGAGCATCCCTCTAGTCTCGCAATTGTGAGCGAGATCGCAGAAAACCGCCGGAGCCTCCTAAAGAAGACGCGGTAAACCGGGAACAATCATCATGGGGGTGTCATTGGAACTGCCCTCGTCATTGGACCATTCAATGCAGATCGCCCCGAAGCCCGCCAACGAAGCAGAGCGCCTTGAGGCGCTCGCGTCCTACCAAGTCTACGGCACGGGCTCCGAACCCGCCTTCGACCGGATCACCTCCCTGGCCTCGAAGACGTTGGACATTCCGACCTCGTTGATCGCGCTCGTCGGCGAGGAAGGCCAATGGCTGAAGTCCGTCCACAACTTTCCCGGCATTCGGGAGACCTCGCGCGACGTCTCGTTCTGCGCCCACACCATCCTCGGCGACGACGCGATGGTCGTGCCCGACGCCGCCCTGGATCCTCGCTTCTCCGACAACCCCCTGGTCGTCGGCGGCCCTCAGATCCGGTTCTACGCGGGCATGCCGCTCCGCACCCTGTCCGGCCACAACGTGGGATCCCTGTGCGTGGTCGACACAAAGCCGCGCGAGGCCACGCCCGAGATGGTGGAGACCCTCCGAGACCTCGCCACGATGGTGGTCGACCAGTTCGAGTTCCGCGAACGGCTCATCGACGAGGCCACGCGGCAGAAGGAGAAGGCCGAAACGAACTACAAGCGCCTCGCCGAGGCCGTGCCCGGAATGGTGTTCCGGGGCCGGAAGACCGGCGACGCGGAACTCGAGTACCTGTACGTGGGACCGGGAAGCATGGAGCTCATGGGCATACCGCCCGAAGACTTCGTCGAGAAGCGCTTTGCCATCGCGGCCCGCATCCATCCGGACGACCTTCAGGGCTTCAACGACGCCGTATCCTCCAGTTGGAGGCACAACGCGCCCTACATCTGGACCGGGCGCGTCACGACCGCGAAGGATGAGCTCAAGTGGGTGCGCGTCTCCGCCCGCTCGGAACGCCTCGCCGACGGCACGATCATCAACGAGGGCATGTGGTACGACGTGACGGAGGGCAAGCGGCGGGAGCTCGCCCTCTCCGAGGCGAAGGACGCGGCGGAAAGGGCGAACCTCGCGAAAAGCGAGTTCCTCTCCCGCATGAGCCACGAACTCCGCACGCCGCTGAACGCGATCCTCGGCTTCGCGCAGATCCTGGCCCTGGAGCCCCTGGACGGCGAGGCGAAGGAAGACCTCTCCCAACTGAAGAAGGCGGGAGAGCATCTCCTGATGCTCATCAACGAGGTTCTCGACCTCGCGGCGGTCGACGCGAGGAAGGTGTCGATGTCGATCCAGCCCGTTCGACTCGACCACCTCCTGTCGGAAACCGTCTCGCTTCTGCGCCCCCTGATCGAGTCCCAGGGCGTGCGAATGAGCGCCCTGCCCCAGGACGCGGGCGCGTACGTGATGGCCGATCGGCAGCGTCTCAAGCAGATCGTCATCAATCTCCTCAGCAACGCCGCCAAGTACAACCGCAAGGACGGAGGGATCGATGTCCGGCTCACCCAAACCGAGGACGCCGTGTCGATCGAGGTGCGCGACGAGGGCATGGGCATCGCTCCCGAGAAGCTCGAAAGGCTCTTTCGACCCTTCGAGCGGCTCGGGGCCGAGGGCACGAAGATCGAGGGAACCGGCCTTGGCCTCAGCATCTCTCGCGGACTGGTCGAGCTCATGGGGGGAAGCCTCTCCGTGTCCAGCGTGGTCGATGAGGGATCCACGTTCTCGCTCCGGCTGCCCAGAGCCGAAAACCCGACCCCCGTCTTCACGACCTCCCCCGACGACACCCCGGCGCTATCGAACAGAATCGCCAAGAGGGACCTCCTCTACATCGAGGACAACGAGTCGAACGTCCTCCTGATGCAGCGCATGCTTCGCCAGCGCCCCGAAGTGCGTCTGACCGTCGTCAAGACGCTCGAGGCTGGACGAAGACGGCTCGCGGAGGCGGCTCCCGACCTCCTGCTCCTGGACATGAACCTGCCCGATGGCTCCGGAGAGGCGGTCGTTCGCTGGGTTCGAGACGAGTCGCCGTTCCCAAACCTGCCGATCGTCGTGCTCAGCGCGGACGCCACGCCGCGCCAGATCGAAGCCGTGCTCGCCGCCGGCGCCGACCACTACCTCACCAAGCCGCTCGACATGAACCACTTCCTCCGAACGCTCGACAAGACCATGGCCGAGGGAACGCGATGATCCCGCTCCAGGTTCGAAAGCTGTCCGGGCGCTTCCTGGTCGTCGACGACGAGTACACGAACGTTCGCATGCTCCGGAGGATGCTGGAGACCGCGGGCGCCAGCGACGTCCTCGCCACCACCGATCCTCAGGAGGTCGTCGAGATATGCGAGAAGGCGAGACCCGACATCGTCTTGCTCGACCTGAACATGCCGCAACTGGACGGCACCACCCTGCTCGGCCACCTCAACGACCGCTTCCCCGACCGGGCCGCGATGCCGATCATCGTCCTCACGGCGGACGCCATGCCCGAAGCCAAGCACCGGGCGCTCGAGGCGGGAGCGACCGACTTCCTGACCAAGCCCTTCGACGCCCTCGAGCTCGTCCTGCGCATCGGCAACCACCTCCAGATGCGTCAACTGCACCTGAAGGTCCTGGAAAGCAACGAGCTGCTCGAGTCTCGCGTGCGAGAACGCACCCAAGACCTGGAATGCGCGCAGGCCGAGATCATCGAGCGGCTCTCCGTGGCGACCGAGCGGCGAGACGACCAGACCGGAGGACACGTGCAGCGGGTCTCCGAACTGACCGGCTGGATCGCCGAAACCCTCGGAACGTCGCCCGGAGAGGTCGAGACGCTCCGCAAGGCCTCGCTCCTGCACGACATCGGCAAGATCTCCGTGCCCGACTCCGTCCTCCTGAAGAAGGGAGCGCTCTCCCCCACCGAGTACCAGGTCATGCGCGAGCACACGACGATGGGCGGCAAGATCTTGGAGGGAAGCCGCTTCCCCTTCATCGTGCGGGCCGAGGAGATCGCCCGCTCGCACCACGAGCGGTGGGACGGCGCGGGCTACCCCGAAGGACTCATGGGCGAGACCATCCCCCTCTCCGCGCGGATCGTGGCGGTCGCCGACGTCTTCGACGCGCTCACCCACGACCGCCCCTACAAGCGGGCCTGGTGCCCCCAGGCGGCGCGATCGGAGATCTCCCGGCAGTCGGGAAGCCAGTTCGACCCCCGCGTCGTCGAGGCCTTCGAGAAGGTCGTCGCCGAAAGGCCGGCGCTGAACGAGGTCCCCGTGGCCTGCGCCGTGCGGTGCACCTGCCGCAGCGACGAACACGAGAGTGCCAGGGAGCCTTCGATCAACGCGTCGCCCGCTCCAGAGAGGCACCTGGGGCGCCTTGAGCGGATCGTCACCGTGCTCAAAGCGGCGTAGAGCCGCCTCCGAGGACGGGCGACGCCACCCTGAAGAGCCATCCCTGCTCACGCTCTCGTGGCCTGTCCACTCCTGAGCGTCGCCCCGACCGTGCCGGTGCCGGTCG
>CAXTOO010000049.1:4771-19343 GCA_964245875.1 uncultured Fimbriimonas sp.
CGTAGCCGTGGGATGCCCTCGTGCCCGCGCCGCGAAGCGGTCCGGCGACGGTGAAACCAACCTGAGCCGACGGACGCGCCGGCGCTGGACTCCTCGTGCCGCCAAGCGACCACCGCTCGCAAGGACGGCCGCATCGAGGACGAGGCGTCCCTTTCGCGAGGCGTGAGGGACGACTTTTCGCGAGAACGATCATTCCCGCACGAACCCCCTCTCGAAAGAGGCCGTCCCTAGCCTGTCACGAAGCTCGCGATGCCTTTTGGGGTCGCGTCTTCGTCACGTACTTATGCGAGAGGACAGATTGCAGCTTTGGGGCGGGCTTGAATGCACCGTCAACCGCGTCGGCGATCGGTACCACGACCAGTTCGCCAAAGGCGGCCACTTCGAACGGCCCGAAGACCTCGACCGCATCGCCGAGCTCGGCATCGAGACCCTGCGCTACCCCGTTCTTTGGGAAAGGACCGCCCCCGACGACCCCCATCTGCGCGATTGGGCCTTCGCCGACGAACGCCTCCACCGAATCGAGAGCCTCGGCATCGAGCCGATCGTCGGCCTCGTGCACCATGGCGGCGGCCCGCGCTACACGAGCCTCCTCGACGACGGCTTCGCCTCCGGCCTCGCCGAGCACGCCCGCGCCGTCGCCGAGCGCTTCCCCTGGGTCGACGCCTACACCCCCGTCAACGAGCCGCTCACCACCGCCCGCTTCAGCGCCCTCTACGGCCACTGGTACCCCCACGCGACCGACGGCCGCAGCTTCGCGCGGGCGCTCGTCAACCAGGTCCGCGCCACGATCCTCAGCATGGAGGCGATCCGGCGGGTGAACCCCCGGGCCCGCCTCGTCCAGACCGACGACCTCGGCAAGACCCACGCGACCCGCCCGCTCCGATACCAGGCCGACCACGACAACGAGCGGCGATGGCTCGGCTGGGACCTCCTCTGCGGCCGCGTCGGCCCCGACCATCTCATGTGGCCCGAGCTGCTCCGTGACGGCGTCGAAGAGCGGCAACTCGGTTGGCTCCTGGAGAACGCCTGCCCGCCCGACGTGATCGGCGTGAACTACTATCTCACCAGCGAGCGGTTCCTCGATCACCGGATCGACCGCTACCCGACCCACGCCCACGGCCAGAACGCCTTCGACCAGCTCGCCGACGTCGAGGCCGTCCGCGCCCTGGCGAGCGGGATCGATGGCCCCGGCGTTCTGCTGAGGGAAGCCTGGGAGCGCTACGGCCTCCCCCTCGCCATCACCGAATGCCACCTCGGATGCACCCGCGAGGAGCAGGTCCGGTGGCTGCGCTACGTCTGGAACGAGGCGCGGTCCGCCCGCGAAGGGGGCGTCGACGTCCGGGCGGTCACCGTCTGGTCCATGTTCGGAGCGCACGACTGGTGCAGCCTCCTCACCTGCGAGCGGAATCGCTACGAGCCCGGCGTCTTCGACCTTCGCGCCCCCGAACCGCGCCCCACCGCCCTCGCGGGCGCGGTCGCCGAGCTCGCCGCGGGCCGCTCCCTGCCCGAGGCGGGCGCGGGCTGGTGGGAGCGTCCCGCGCGCCTCCTCTACCCGCCGGTGCTCACGGACGAGCTTCCCGCCGCCGCCCCATCGAAGGCGGCAGGCCGCGCCCGCCCTCCCCTGATGATTCTGGGGGAAGGCCTCCTCGCCCGAGCCTTCGCCCGCCTCTGCGAGCTTCGCGGTCTGGAGCACATCGTTCTCGATGCCGACGCGAAGACCCTCCGCGCGGCGACCCTGAGTCTCCGCCCCTGGGCCGTCGTGGACGCGTCGCTCGCGCCCGGAGTCCCGGGCGACGCCCTTGACCGTGCTCGGCTCCTCGCGGCCGGGCGTCTCGTCGCCTTCTCCGGCCCCGGCGTGTTCGACGGACGCAAGGCGGCCCCGTACGTCGAGAGCGATCCGGTCGGTTCGCTCGACTCCTGGGAGCACTCCCTCGAAAGGGCCGTCCTGGAAGGATCGTCCGGCGCGATGCTCGTCCGCACCGGCCCTCTCTTCGACGACGTCGAAGGGGGATCGCTGGCGACGCTCCTTCGGCATCTGGGGTCGGGCATTCCGCACCACGCCGCCACCGACGTCGTCCTCTCCCCCACCTACGTCCCCGATCTGGTGCACGCGACCCTCGACCTGCTGATCGACGGCGTGAGCGGCATCGTGCACCTGGCGAACGAGGGTGCGGTCAGCCCCGCCGAGCTCGCCCGCCGGGTCGCCGACGAGGCGAGGCTCGACCGGGGCCTGGTCGTGGACGTGGCCGGTCACGTCCGGTCGACGAACGCCGCCCTGGCCTCCGAGCGCGCCTGGATCATGCCCACCCTCGACGACGCCCTCGCCCGATCGATCCCCCGCCTCGTCGCCGAACCCTCCATCCCTGTGGCCCCGTATCTCTCGTAGGTCCTTCGGGTTCGCTTCGACCTTTGGCGAACCGCTTCGCGGCGCGAGCACGAGGGCATCCTGCGAAGACCGCCCTGGCCCTGGCCGCCCTCGGCCTCGCCGCCGTCCCGCGCGCCGCGCCCAAGGGCCAGGCCCGCTTCACGAAGGAGACCGAAGCCGTCCGCGCCCTGCTGGCGAAGATGACCCTGGAGGAGAAGGCCGGCCAGATGATGCCGGTCGACCAGCGGAGCCTGGAGGAGCCGCGTGGCTCCCCGGCTCGGAGGGGCAGGGCGTCGCCGACGTGCTGTTCGGCGACGCCAAGCCCAAGGGCAAGCGCTCCTTCTCCTGGCCTCGCACGAAGGCGCAGCTTCCGAAGGCCGCCGACCCGCTCTTCCCCCACGGGCACGGATTGGGGTACGTCAAACTCTGATCCCTGCAAAACCCTGATCCCCGTGGCGAGACCGTGCTGGCCTCGCGCCTTACGCCGCCAACGGTTTACTTTTTCGATTGCGGAAGCCCTTCCTTGTGTCCCCACGTCCTGCTCGTGCCTCTGTGTTCGGCTGGGGAAAACCCGTCAACCACCCTCCGCGCAGGTTGGGCCTAAAGACCCAACCTGCGAAAGGAAAATATTTTAGAACGGGTGGGAAACGGGGGCGACGCCCCCGTTCCGTGGTTTGTGGGCAGGCGGGAGCGACTGCACCTGCCTCACCGGTAGTTGACGACCGGCCCCCAAAGGGTGCAGACTGCCCCCGTGGACCGGAGCGCGTTCTTGTTTCCCGCCCTCGCGGCGGCGGTGGCGGTCGGCCTCTTCGCCAGCGAGCGCCTCACTGCCGCCCCGCCGCCGGATCGCCGCGTCCACGTGGCCTATTGGGAGAAGTGGACCGACTTCGAGTTCGACGCGATGAAGCGGGTCGTCGATTCGTTCAATGCGTCCCAAGACCGCATCCAGGTCGACATCCTGGGCGTGAGCCAGATCGAGGACAAGACGATGATGGCGATCGCGGGAGGCATCCCGCCCGACGTCGCGGGGCTGTACGGCGCGTTCGTCCCGCAGTACGCCGACGCCAACGCGGTGATCCCGCTCGACGGCTACGCGAAGGCGAACCGCATCGGGCGCGCGCGGTACATCCCGTGCTTCTGGGACCAGGGCATCGTGCGCGGCAGGCTCTACTCCCTCCCGAGCGCGCCCGCGACGGTCGCGCTCCACTACGACAAGGAGCTTTTCCGCAACGCCGGCCTCGACCATCCGCCCGCCACCACCGAGGAGCTGGTCTCGATGGCCGACCGTATCACGAAGAAGAAGGACGGCCGCCTGCTGATCTCGGGCTTCCTGCCCACCGAGCCGGGCTGGTGGAACTGGATGTGGTGCCCGCTCTTCGGCGGCCGCCTTTGGGACGGCAAGGACAAGATCACCATCAACGAGCCCGCGAGCGTGCGCGGCTTCGCCTGGGCGCAGGGCTTCGCGAAGCGGTACGGCCCGGGCGCGATCGCGACGCAGAAGGGCGGCTTCGGCGGCTTCAACTCGCCCCAGAACGGCTTCATGGCCAAGCAGGTCGCGATGGAGTTCCAGGGCGTCTGGATGTACAACTTCATCCAGCAGTACGCGCCGGATCTGGAATGGAGCGTCGCGCCCTTTCCCCACCCCGTCGACCGGCCCGACCTCGCCGAGCCGACCATCGCCGATGAGGACGTGCTCTGCATCCCGCGCGGGGCGAAGCACCCGAAGGAGGCGTTCGAGTTCATCCGGTACGTGCAGTCGCAGAAGGGGATGGAGATGCTCTGCCTGGGCCAGAAGAAGCTCTCGCCGCTGCGCGCGGTCAGCCCGGAGTTCCTGGCGAAGCACCCGAACCCCTACATCGGTCTCTTCACGCGGCTGGCGTACAGCAAGAACGCGTACTCGACGCCCAAGATCGGCATCTGGAAGGAGTACAACGACGAGATCAACGCGACCCTCGACACGATCATGCTCATGCAGAAGACGCCCCAGCAGGCACTCGACGACCTCGCCGCGCGGATGCAGCCCAAGCTGGATGACTACCTGAAGCGGCTTCGCGCCCGGGGCGAGGCGTGACGGCGCGCAAGGAAGGGTTCGCCGGCCTCCTCTTCGCGTCGCCGTGGCTGATCGGGTTTGCGGTGTTCCTCGCCTATCCCCTCCTCGCATCGGTCTACTTCAGCTTCTGCGACTACTCGGTGCTGAAGGACCCCGTCTGGATCGGGGTGGACAACTACCGGGAGCTTGTGCGCGACGAGCTCTTCTGGACGGCCCTGAAGAACACCCTGCTCTACGCGGCGATCGCCCTCCCGGCGGGCATGGCGACTTCGCTGGTCCTCGCCATGCTCCTCAACGCGAAGGTGAAAGGAATGCCGGTCTACCGCACCATCTTCTTCATCCCCTCGCTCGTGCCCCAGGTCTCGCTCGCGGTGCTCTGGCTATGGGTGCTGAACGGCGAGCGCGGCATTCTCAACGTGGTCCTCGGCAAGGTCGGCATCACCGGCCCGAACTGGCTCAGCGATCCCAACTGGTCGAAGCCCGCGATGGTGGTGATGAGCGTGTGGGGCGTGGGCAACGCCGTGCTGATCTACCTCGCGAGCCTCCAGGACGTGCCCCAGCAGCTCGTGGAGGCCGCCGACCTCGACGGCGCGAACGCGTGGCAGAAGACCCGCAACGTCACGATCCCCATGATCTCGCCGGTGATCCTCTTCAACGGCGTGATGGGACTCATCGGCACGCTGCAGGTGTTCGCCGTGCCGTTCATCATGTTCCCCGGCGGCACTCCCGCGCGCTCGACCTACTTCTACACGATGTACCTTTTCGACAACGCCTTCAAGTACCAGAAGATGGGGTACGCCAGCGCGATGGGCTGGATCATGTTCCTCCTCGTCCTGGTCCTGACGCTGGTCTCCCTGCGCCTGAGCGAGAAGCACGTGCACTATGGCAGTTGAGCGAAAATCTGTAGGCGTCGGATGCTCTCGTGCCGACGTGACGTCTCTTGCTCAAGGAAGGTCCCTCACCGGTCCTCATTCGTCCTCTCCCTCCCCTCTGCGTCGTTCCGGGGTCCGACCGTGAGGACCCAAAGCTCCGCCGCCCGTGCCCAGCGTCTCCTCATCCAGGCGATCCTGATCGCGCTGTCGATCGTGTTTCTGTTCCCCTTCGCGTGGCTCCTCACCACGGCCCTCAAGCCGATCAAGGAGACCATGACGATGCCGCCGACGTGGATTCCCTCCGAGTGGCAGTGGGACAACTTCCGCAAGGCGATCGTCCACGGCTACGAGTCGCTGCACTACTATCCGCTCCTCGTCTACGCCCGGAACACGGTGGTGCTGTGCGCGCTTGTGGTGAGCGGCACCATCGCTTCCAACGCCCTCGTGGCGTACTCGTTCGCCCGCCTGCGGTGGCGGGGAAGGGACGCGGCGTTCGCGGTGACGATCGCGACGATGATGGTGCCGTTCCCGGTGCTGATGGTGCCCACCTTCGCCCTCTTCCGGCACCTCGACTGGATCGGCACCTACCGACCGCTGTGGGTGCCCGCCTGGTTCGGGAGCGCCTTCTCGATCTTCCTGCTGCGGCAGTTCTTCCGCTCCATCCCGTTCGAGCTGAGCGAGGCGGCGAAGATCGATGGCGCGAGCGAGTGGCGCATCTTCCGCGAAGTCGTGCTGCCCCTGAGCAAGCCCGCCCTCGCCGTCGTCGCCCTCTTCTCCTTCATGGGCGCCTGGAACGACTTCCTGGGACCCCTCATCTACCTCCTCGACCAGAAGACCTTCACCCTCTCGCTCGGCCTCCAGGCGTATCAGAGCCAGAACGGCGGCACGCAGTGGAACCTGCTGATGGCGGCGTCGGCGATGACCATCGCCCCCGTCATCGTGCTGTTCTTCTTCACCCAGCGGCTGTTCGTGCAGGGCATCGCGATCACGGGACTGAAGGGATAAGCTTTTTGTAGCGGCAGGGCTTGCCCTGCTTCAGTTCCGGGGCGTATGCGCGAGGCTCCCGCAGGGCAAGCCCTGCCGCTACAATGTCGATATGCCCGCTCCCGGAGCCCGTCCCAACGAACCCCTGACCGCCCGCTACGGCAGCATCGGCGAGAACGGCGAGTGGCACGAGGCGATTGAGGCCTACTACCGCGACGAGATGGCCGCCGCCTACGCCGTCGCCCAAAATCTCGGCGCGGGCTTTGGCGGTGCGGCCCTGCGCTGGTATCGCATGATCGAGGGCGAGGCCCTCACCCGCGAGCGCGCCACCGTCGAAAGCCTCGAACCCTGGCTCTCCCTCGAATACGACGCCTCCGAGTGGCAGCCAGGCAACGACCATCGGGAAGCTCTCCGCGACGCCTGCCGCACCGTCGCCGGGCGACTGGGCTGGAACTTCGAGATGCCCGTCCGCACCACGATTCTCCTCGCCGAGGTCGACGCCCCCTGGCACGGCGCGCGCTTCGGCTACTGCGTGGACAAGATCCCCTACGACAAGGTCTGCATTCCTCTGAGTGCCGCCCATCACGCTCAAGAGCTCGCCCGTGTCATGGCCCACGAGTTCACCCATGTCGTCACCCTCAACCTGACCGACGCCCGCATCCCGCACTGGCTCGACGAAGGCCTCGCCCAGCTGATGGAGGGTCGTGTGTCCAAACCCGCCCCCTGGCTTGAGCCCGACGCGCTGAACGCCGCCTTCGAGACCGACCGCCGCACCGACGAGGGCCTCGCACACTCGAGCGAGGCTTACGCCCAGGCCGTCGCCCTCGTCCGCCACCTCCACAAGAGCGGCGGCGACGCCAACCTCGCAAAGCTCCTGCGTGCCTTCACGAACAACTCCGCCTGGACCGAGATCCGCATCAACCTCCTCGGCGAGCCCAGCGTCGAGGAGGCGCTGCGCGAGGTCTACGGCTTCGGCCAAGCCGAGCTGTTCGAGGCGGCGGGGGGAGGGTAGGGAAGGGATCGAAGGAACCTGCCGCCCGCCGCCCGGTCCAATACGGGTGGACAACCAAGGGGCCGAGAAGCCCGCCATCGATCCCGCGCCCTACTTCCAGAGAATCCGCGACGTTTTCCTGCGGGAATCGACCAACCCCATCCTCACCCCGGAGGCGATGCCGTTTCCCTGCAAGGCCGTCTGCAACCCCGGTGCGGTCGAGTTCGATGGCGACGTCCTGCTCCTTTTGCGCGTGATCGACGAGAACGACCGCTCGAGCCTCGTCGTCGCTCGCTCGAAGGACGGCGTCAGCAATTGGCAGGTCGAGGGACAGCCGCTCCTCAAGGGGCAAGAATGGTACGACGAGTGGGGTTGCGAGGACCCCCGCATCACCTACCTCGCCGACCGCGACGAGTACGTCATCGTTTACGTGGGCTTCTCCCACTTCGGCGCGGGCGTCTGCCTCGCCACCACCAAGGACTTCAAGACGGCGACCCGCCTCGGCATGGTCCTGCACCCCTACAACAAGGACGCCGCCCTCTTCCCCGAGCGCATCGGCGGCAAGTACCGCCTCCTCCACCGCCCCACTATGGCCCGCCTGGAGGACGTCTGGATCTCCGAGAGCGACGACCTGCTCCACTGGGGCACGCCCTACAACGTGCTCCAGGAGAGCGACCGCCCCGGCTGGGAAGGCGGCAAGATCGGTGCCGGCCCGCCCCCCTTCCTGGGCGGCGCCGACTGGGTCCTCATCTACCACGGCGTCGAGCGCATGGACGAGCGGTGGACCTATCGCGTCGGCATCGCCGCGCTTCACCGGGATGCCCCGCAGAACGTGGTCCGCGCTTGGCCCGAGTGGGTGTTCGGCCCGCAGGAGCCGTACGAGTTCGACGCGAAGGGTCAGGGCATCGTCTTCCCCACGGGCCTCATCGAGCGGGACGGCAATCTGATGATGTACTACGGCGCGGGCGACCGCTCCGTGGGCCTCGCCACCGCCGAGTTGGAGGCACTGCGGAAGATCGGCCACGAATTCCTTCAGATCTCCGTGTCCCAGAGCAAGGAGTCTGGCGATTCCCAGGACGACCGCCCGGGACAGCGCGTCTAGCTCGCTGCCTATCCTCGCGTCAAACCCATGGAGCGGCGTGGCCTGCCACGCTCCGAGAAGCGACCGGTGCCTCGGAGCATGATAAATCACGCCGCTACAAGATCATGGGCGTGTTCCCTTCAGATAGGGAAGCAAAAGCGTCGCCATCCCGAGGAAGATCGAGATGCCGATCACGTCCTGGAACGCCGTCTCGAACGGCCCGGCGGTCAGCGCCGGGTCGAAGCCCAGCCGCTTCGAGACCAAAGGGATGACCGTGCCGACCACGCCCGCGATGTTCACCGACTCGAACATCCCGACCGACACCAGCGCGCCGAACGTCCACCGTCGGAGACGACGAAGAGGTCGAAGATCGGCTCGACGTGGGGTTGGCCTTGAAGCGGGCGTTCTCGTCGTCGGCGGACTCGCCGACGAGAACGCTCACAAAGCCGTGGGTCATGATGCCGCCCGCGCTGTCGGGCGGGTGGCCCAGCAGATCGCGGAGTTACCCGGCCGTGGGCAGGCCGGCGAGCACCGCGTCCCTGGCTTCGACGGGCAGCGCGCCGAGCACGTCGGCCGCCTCAGACGATTGTAGCGGCAGGGCTTGCCGTCGTCACCCCTTCCTTTCACAGATGGCCGTGCCGAGAGAGGAAGGGGACGGGGGGTAGAGAGTCCGAACACTGGACGCCGTGTAGAATCGCTCTATGTTCCGCCGATGCGCCGTCGTCCTCTCCATCCTTGCCCTCCTCGCCGCCGTGGCGGTCGCCGCCCGCCAGGCCCCGCGCTTCGAGAGCGAGATCCGCGCGTTCGAGGCCGCCGACCGCGCCAAGATGCCCGAGCCGGGCATGATCCTGTTCACCGGCAGTTCCAGCATCCGACTCTGGAAGACGCTCGCGGAGGACTTCCCGGGCCACCGCGTGCTCAACCGAGGCTTCGGCGGCTCGCACGTCGCCGACTCCGCGCGCCTCGCCGACCGTATCGTCACCCCCTACAAGCCTCGCGCGGTCGTCTTCTTCGCGGGCACGAACGACCTCGCCGACGGCAAGTCGCCCGAGACCGTTGCAATGGACTACCGGAGCTTCGTGGAGCTCGTTCGCGCGAAGCTGCCCGCCGTGCCCATCGCCTACATCTCGATCTCGCCTGCACCCTCGCGTTGGAACAACATCGCGAACGTCCGGAAGACGAACGCCCTCATCCGCGCCTACTCGGAATCGACTCCCGGGCTGCGCTACATCGACACCTATGCCGCGATGACCAACGCGATCGGTGGCCCTCGCGTCGAGCTTTACGGCCCCGACAACCTCCACCTGAACCCCAAGGGCTACGCCCTGTGGCGCTCGATCATCGGCCCGGTCGTCGACGATCTCGACCGATAGAGGGCCGCAGACTTTAGTCTGCAAAAGCATCCCCGACTTCAGTCCGGAGACAACCGTTTGAAGATCGGCGCGTCAGGGGTTGACAAAAACCTCTGACGAGCGCATAGAAGACACAGCCTCTCTGTGTCTGTGTGGTTCAAAAAAGCCGTCAACCACCCTCCCCGTAGATCGGGTCTAAAGCCCTAACCAAAAAGGGACCAAGACGAAATGGAAAAATGACGCTCGGGCCTGACGCCAGAACCTGCGCCCCCCCGCGCATAATCGGGACACGTATGCGCGTCATCATGCTGTCCTGGGAGTATCCTCCGCGGATCGTCGGCGGCATCAGCCCCCACGTTCACGACCTCTCCCAGCGGCTGCAGGCCAAGGGGATCGAGGTCCACGTCGTGACAAAGTGCACGCCGAACGCGCCGAGCGAGGAGACCGAGCGGAGCGGCGTGCGGGTCCACCGCGTCCTCCTCGACGAGGAGCCCAACGACTTCGTCCACGAGATCCAGCTGCTCAACGTCGCCACCGACCGGCGCGTCCGAAAGCTCCTGGAGGACTGGCGCCCCGGTGGCCAGCCGACGATCTTCCACGCCCACGACTGGCTGAGCCTCGACTCTGCGCGCGCGCTCAAGTACGAGTACAAGCTCCCCATGATCGCCACCATCCACGCCACCGAGATGGGACGCCACGGCGGGATCTACAACGACACGAGCAAGTACATCCACGAGCAGGAGTACTGGCTCACCTACGAGGCGTGGCGCGTGATCGTCTGCTCCGAGTTCATGAAGGGCGAGGTGTCGAAGTCGTTCTCCGTCGGCTGGGACAAGATCGACGTGATCTACAACGGTGTCGAGCACGGCAAGTTCGAATTCCACTGGACCGCCCAGGAGCGCGCTGCGCAGCGCGCCAAGCTCGCGTTGCCGACGGAGAAGATCGTCATGTTCGTGGGCCGCTTCGTCCGGGAGAAGGGCATCCAGGTCCTCCTCAACGCCGCCCACGCGGTCATCGCCCAGGAGCCGCACACGAAGTTCATGATCGTCGGCGGCGGCCACCGCGAGCGGCTGGAGCGCTATGCCGAGTGGGCGGGCCTCAAGGACAAGGTCCTCTTCACCGGCTTCATGGCGAACCGCTCCCTCCACCAGCTCTACCGCGTGGCCGATGTCGCCGTGTTCCCCTCGCTCTACGAGCCGTTCGGCATCGTCGCCCTGGAGGCGATGGCGGCGGGCGCCCCGGTGGTCGCAAGCGACGCGGGCGGCCTTCGCGAGGTCGTCCACCACGACGAGACCGGCACCCTCTCGTTCGCGGGCGATCCTCAGTCGCTCGCCTGGGCCGTCCTCCAGGTCCTGCGCGATCCCCTTCGCGCCCACCGCCTGGCCGAGCACGCCAAGGCCCGCCTTGACGAGGAGTTCTCGTGGGACACAATCGCCGACCAGACCAAGGCGGTCTACGAGCGCGTCTGGACAGAGTTCCTGGAGTCGTACTGGGCGCAGGACACCCCATGGCCGGTCTCGCCCGGGGCCGAGGAGCGCGCTAAGGCGCTCAAACTGGAGGAGAAGGCCCTCTCCGGCGCCTCGATTCCCCTCAACCGCCCGCCTCTCACGCCCGGTGTGCCGTTCCGGCAGGCCATCGACGAGGAAGAGGAGATGGAGACGTTGGTCTGATGTGGTGCTTCCTTCCAGGAGGCATCTCCGGCTTCTCGTCGCCCCGGCTTCCAGCCGGGTGCCTCTTCATTGCCCTGAGTTCCGTCGCTTCTGCCCAGCCCCGCCTTCCCCTCGCCGGAGCCTCGGCCCGCATCGTCGCCGGCGCGCTTGCCCAGGCCCGCGAGGGCGCGGCCTACACCACCGGCTACGTTCGCCTCGCCTATCCGAACGGCGACCTCCCCCGAAGCCAGGGTGTCTGCACCGACGTCGTGGTCCGGGCGCTGCGCGCTGCGGGCTACGACCTCCAGCGCCTCGTCCACGAGGACATGAAGGCTCGCTTCAAGACCTACCCGCGCCGCGAGGCGCGGCCCGACGCCAACATCGACCATCGCCGTTGCCCGAACCAGGCCTGGTTCTTTCGCCGCTACGGACGCGCCCTGCCGCTCGACCGCGCGTGGCAACCGGGCGACATCGTCTACTGGAAGCTTCCGAACGGCCTCGACCACACCGGCGTCCTGTCGAACCGCCTGAACGCGAGAGGCCTGCCATACGTGGTCCACAACATCTCCCGCTGCGCCGAGGAGGACGTTCTCACCGCATGGAAGATCGTCGGCCACTACCGCTACCCCCCTCGTTAGACCTTCGAAGGCGGCGCCATCTCATAGCGCTCCAGCACCGTCCGGTTCATCACCTGCGGCTCCTTGCCGTTCGCACGGATGAGATACCGCGCCCGAAAACCCTTGGGGAACGATCCGAGGAACACGTATGCGTCGATGCCGAGACGCTTCGCCGCGGGAATAGTCGCCACGTCGTACACGATCGTCAGGACGTGCGCGTCGAGGACGGCGATCGGGTTCTTGTAGCCAAGTCTTGACCGCACGAGCGCGGCCAGCGGCGGGGTGATCGCCTTGTCGCTGAACTCCACCGCGATGTCCGCCTTCGGGTGGTTCTTGCGCCACCACGCGAGCTCGTACGAGGCGACCGCCTTCGCCGCCGCGAGCGTGTCCGACACCGACGCCTTCCGGACCGGCGGAGTCGGAGGCAGGACGGCAAAGGCGAACATGGGGATTAAAGTACCCCTAACCGCCCAGCAGAACCGTGTACCGCAAGACCGTCTTGCCCCCGGCCGACACCGGCACCGTCCACACGTTCGTCGAGGCGTTGAGCTTCTTGCCCCTGATCGTCTGGGACTCCATCTTCCAGGCGTTGCCCAGGCTCTCCACGAGCCGAACGTCTGCCGCCTTCGCCTTCTCGTTGAACACCGTCACTTCGACCGTCCGGCGCGTGTGCCGCTTGTCCACCCGCTGCGCCGAGACCTGCCGCGCGTGGGCGTACACGTCGAAGGCGTTCGAAAGCTCCATACTGATCTTCGCGTCCTTCGGCGTGTCGCCGATGCTCGCCGCGCCCACGTACCGCGCCGCGCCGCCCGCGTCGGGCTCGTAGATGCGCACCGTTCCCGCGGGGAGAGGAAGGCCCAGGCCCGAGCCTTTCTCGTTCGAGAAGTTGATGCCCATCGTCGCGCCCAGACGCGCGTCGGGATTGGCGTTGAACTCGGCGTAATCCCGCTCGATGCCGGGCAGGGCGATGCTGTAGACCCGCTTGACGCGCACGGCGTCCGAACCCATCATCCGCACGCGGTTCATCTGCTCCTGCCGGATCGTCGCCGTCGACTTGTAGGGGTACGCGTACAGCTCGCCCATCGCCTCCGGGGCGGCGAAGGCGCCGTTCATCGCCGCTGACGCGCCGGCCGCAACGCTGCTTTTTGCGCGCATCTCGTAGTACTGCGACTGCATCTGGCTACGATCCCGTACCGCCCGGTTCGGCGAGCCCGCCACGAACCGGATGCTCGCGTCGGGGTAGTCGGTTCCCGTCCGGTTCGTCACCGTCGCCCAGCACTCCAGCCCCAGCGTCCCGCCCTCCGGCGCGAGGGTCAGGGTGTAGTCGGCGTTCCACGACAGGCCACCCGTCATGTAGCTCACACCGAGGTCGGTCGCGCCGCCGCCCTTGCTCTCCACCTCCGCCGAGAGCTGCGGGATCGTCACGATCCCCGCGTCCGCCGGCGCCTCGATCGTCGCGCCGGGGTTCACGATGTACTTGCCCTCCGACCGCACGACCACGTTCCCCGGCTCCGCGACCTCCAGGATGCCCTTCACCCGCTCCCCCTCGCGCCCGTCCTGCCCGTGGTACACCAGCTCGATGGGCTTGCCGAGGAAGCGCGACAGCAGGTGGTCGCTGCTGTTCGTCCCCAGGTCGTAGGTGCTGGAGACCACCCGCGCGTCCTTCGTCTTCGGCCACCCGAACACCACCGAGTTCTGGTCGAGCGACTTGCTCACGTCCTGCAGGCCGACCCTCACCCGCCCCGGCACGAGCGCCACCCGGCGCGTCTCCCGCACCATCGCGAAGTCGCCCGCATAGACCGTCAACTCGATCGGCCCACGACCTGGGTCGGCCACGCCCCGCGAGGTCTGGGCCTCTGCGCGGGCGCACCCGTAGGAGGCGACGGCCGCGAGGGCGGCGAGGAGGAAGGTGAGAGAGGGGGAGTTTCGCATCGTTGGGCTCTTTGAGAGGTAACAAAGGAGAGACGAGCGAGTTCCGCGGGCGATTCGTGATACGATGGCAACATCATGAAATCCGTTATCAGCCTCGCTCTCGTCCTCCTCGCCGCCGCCGCGTCGGCTCAGACCGTCCAGGTCGCCCGCACCTACAAGGTCGGCGATGTGGACGCCTACCACATCGTGATGAAGATGCAGGGCGCGATGGCCATGCAGATGTCCATGGACGAAAGCCAGAAGGTGCTCGCCGTCTACCCGAACGGCGATGCCGACCTCGAGACCACCCTCGCCAACGGCAAGATCGACGTGATGGGCATGAAGCGCGGGATGCCCGCCACCAAGCCCACGACCACGCGCGTCACGAAGTTCGGCACCCCTGCGGAAGGCGTCCCCGCCGCGCCCGGGAGCAAGGCCCGATTGGACTTTTCCAAGTACTTCAACCGCCTTCCCCAGACCTCGATGAAGGTAGGCCAGACCGTCACCATCAACGAGGTCGACCCGGCCAACCCGAAGGTCACCATCAAGGGCACGACCAAGCTCGACAGCGTGACGAACGGCGTCGCGAAGTACCTCACCGTGATGGACGTGACCACCGAGGGCGCGGACAAGCCGATGCACCTCGACTTCACCTCCCTGGTCGAGGCCGCCACCGGCCGTCCGACCCACGCCGAGGGAA
>CAXTOO010000050.1:0-6736 GCA_964245875.1 uncultured Fimbriimonas sp.
TCGTAGAACGCTTTCTGGAGCTTGGGAACGAGGCGCAGGGAGCTTTGCTCCATCGGGACCTGGAGATCCCTGTCGCCGATCATGTCGAGGAGGATGCCGTAGTCGCCCTTCGGCTCTTCGCTCTTCGGGTAGGCGATTGCTCCAAGGTACATCTCGTCCGACGCAGGGCCGAGGTCCTCGCCGTCGACCAGCAGGAAGCGGACGCCGACGCTCTTGTCCAAGGGATGGGCTTTGATCACGCGCGCGAGCTCCAAGAGGACGGCGGTGCCGCTCGCGCCGTCGTCCGCGCCGAGGATCGGCTTTCGACGGTTCTCGGGTTCCCGCTCCTGGTCGGCGCTGGGACGGGAGTCCCAGTGGGTCACGAGCACCACGCGAGTGGTCGCCGCCTTCCAGTTGATCTCGCCCACCACGTTGTCCATCGGCAGGACGCGCTTGGACACGCTCCAACGGTGTCTGAAGGGTTGAAGGAACACGCGGTCGCAGCTTTTCTCCAACTCGGCCTTGAGCCATTCGCGGCAGTCGTCATGGGGCTTCGTACCGGGGATTCGGTAGCCGAACGCGCACTGCTTCAGTAACAGGCCGAACGCCTTCCCATCGTCGAAGCCGACGACCGTCGGCTCCTGAGGGATGGCGGAGGTGGCGAGGGCTAGCCCGAGGGCGACCAGCGCGCCACGAACGAGCCGACGCGGTGCCCCTTGACGACGGTGGCGAGGGTCGCCTTTTCGAAGGTCTTCGGCTTGATGCTTTCCCATAGGTTCGAGTATCCCAGCTGGCCCTGCTGGAGCGAGAGCGGCATGGCAACGGAGTAGTTTCTACCGTCCTCAAGCTTCGCTCCGCCCACGGTCACGGCGGTGATCCGCGCGTTCGCGGGCGCGGATCTCTTGAACGTCGCCTCCAGGCCGGAGACCTGGAGGAAGCCGACGCTCGACTGCGGGAACGCGGCAATCGATCTTTCCAGCGCCTCGCGCAGCTTCGCTCCGCTGACGTTCACGACGACCACGCCGTCGTTGCCGAGGCCCAGCGCGGCGGCGGCGTCCTCCTTCTTGTCGGATTCCTTCAGTACGCCCGCGGGAACGAGGGCGACATCGCTGCCGGTGAACTCCTTAAGGGCGTCCGCAACGGCCTGGCCCGCCGCGGTCGCGCCGAGCGAGGGATCGTCGGCGAACGCGAAGGCGGCGGAGAGCGCGAAGGCGACCAGAAGAGGAAGTCGTCGTTTCATGGCGCAGGGTTCACCCATTGTGACTCCTTGTGGCGTCGAATGGTTACTCCAGATCGTTGGGGCACAACGAGAACCGGACGACCGTGCCCGATCCGAGTGTTCCTTCGGCACCGATCGTGCCGCCGTGCCGCTTTACGATGCGGGAGGCGATGGCGAGGCCGAGGCCGCTTCCGGGAAAGTCGCTGCTGGGATGAAGCCGTTCGAACGGCCTGAACAGGCGCGAGGAGAAGGCCATGTCGAAGCCCACGCCGTTGTCGCGCAACACGAACCCAGCTCCGTCCGAAGCGAGCACGACCTCCGAAGCCTTGAACTTGACCGAGTTGTCGACCAGTCGCTCGATCAGATCGCCCACGAGCCGCGGATCGCCGACGACCCGAAGGCCGGGTTCGACCTCGAAGCGCACCTGACGTTCCGGATAAGCCTGAGAGGCGGCGTCGGCCTTCCGCATGAACAGTGCGCTGAGATTGATCTCGGACGGCTCGATGGACTTGCGAGAGATCCGGCTGAGGACCTGAAGGCCATCGATGAGCTCGCCCATCCGCCTGCCCGCGCGTCGGACCCTCTCCAAAGCGTCGCGGTTCTCCTGGCTCAGGCGAACCTCCTCGTCCGACAGGACGAGCTGGGCGAAGCCGTCGACCGCCCGAAGGGGTCCACGTAGGTCGTGCGACACGGAGAAGCAGAACTCTTCGAGCGCCTCGTCGCTGGCGCGGAGGGCGGCGGTGCGGTTCTGAAGGTCCCGCGAAAGCCGACCCTGGCGGGTTCGGTGGTCCGTGATCTCGGTGAGGATGACGACCGCGCCGTTCGAACTCGGTCCCGTCTCGACGGCACGCGCCGAGACTTCGATCCACCTTCCGCCCGCGACCGCCACCTCGACCGTCGCCGAAGTCTCGCCCCGAAGTATCGCCTCGACGGCGGGCGCGAGGGGTTCTAGGCCGCGATCCCCGAGCATCTCACGGGCCGCCTCGTTCGTCTCCGTCGCGCCGCCCTTCGCGTCGAAGACGAGGACGCCCACCGGCGCGGCGCGGAGGACCGCCTCGAGGGTCTGGTTGGTGCGTCGAAGCATCTCCGCATGACGCTCGCGAAGGGTGACGTCGTGCGCGAGCACGAGTCGCGCCTCTGCCCCGAGGAACTCGATGTTGTGCGCTGTCACCTCGGCGAGGAGGGGTGAGCCATCCTTGCGCCGATGCCGCCAGATCTTCGGGACGCTCAGAACGTTCTCGACGCTGCCGGTGACTTCGGCGGCGTCCTCTTCAGGACGGATGTCGAGGATGGTGAGATCGAGGAACTCGTCTCGGGTGTAGCCGTACTGCCGCAGGGCGGCGTCGTTCACGGCCAGGAAGCATAGAGACGAGCGCTCGAACACCCACATTGGCTGGGGATTGGCCTCGAAGAGCGCTCGGTAGGCCGTGTCGTTGACGGCACTCATCGCCTGCATGATGCAATAGGGACGGGGCGAGGGGAGAAGTAAATACAAACAGCCTTGGTGGTCGCGCGTTCTTGTTCCGACAAGAGCAAGAACGCGCGGGGTGGCGGTCAGCCCTCGACGCGGACGCCCATCGAGCGGGCGGAGCCGGCGACGATGCGCATCGCCATTTCCTCATCGTCGGTGTTGAGGTCGGCCATCTTGAGCTTAGCGACCTTGCGGAGGCCGTCGGAGGTGATGGTTCCGGCCTTGTCGGTCTTCGCGTTCGCGGCGCCGGTCTCGATGCCCGCCTCGCGCTTGATGAGGTCGGTCACGAGCGGCTGCTTGATCGAGAAGGTGTAGGATCGGTCCTCGAAGACGGTGATCTCGACGGGCATGACGAAGCCCATTTGGGGGGCGGTCTGCTCGTTGAACTTCTTGAGGAACTCCATCATGTTGATGCCAGCCTGACCGAGGGCGGGACCAACGGGGGGTGCCGGCGTACCTTTGCCGGCGGGAATGTTCAGCTTGATGTTGTGGGTGATGCGCTTGGCCATCTTTAGACTCCTGTCTTGCCGCAGGGAGGGGGAAGCGTCACCCGGGCGAAGGGGCAGTTTACCCCCCGACGCCCCAAGGTTCTTTTAGCGGCCGAAGGTGCCCTGGGCGACGAGGGTCACATCGCGGTACGCGGCGGCGATCATATGGGCTTCGACGGCAGGGCTGGCGGAGTGCTCGATGCGGCGAAGGCGGTCCTCAAGCGCGACGCGCTGGCCTTCGAGCTGGCTTAGACGGGTCCGGCGGAACTCGCGGATGCCAGGGGTGCTTGAGGCAAGCATCGCCGCCTCAAGCTCGGCGATCTGATCGCCGAGGGCGCGATCCTGGACGCGCAGGGATTCAATGGTGGCTTCGGTGGCTTCCATCCTTGGTTTCCTCGTCAAGACTAGCGCAGTCTTGGTACGAACAGGGAGCGATTCTTGCGAACTCTTCCCCCATGGATGACGAAACCTCCGTAGGCGTAGTTCGGTTCCACTATGGGGATTTTGGAAAGTGTCGGGGACGCGAGGGGCTTTCGGTCCCTGCCGACCGACGCGGTTGAGGTCGCCACTCACGGCTTCCCCTTGTCGAGTCCCACGCGAGGGCGGCGACGACCAGGAGCGCGCCCTGAGCGAAGAGGCTGGCGAGGGAGAGGCCAAGCGTGCCGAATCCTTCCGAACGGCGCCCCGCCACCATCGCCACGAGGGTCGTCAGCAACGCGACGACGAACACGATGCCGCCGGGGAGGACAACGGCCATCACGGCCCCGTACGTGTGCCCGACCGCGTAGGCCATCACGGAGACGAGCGGGAAGAGCGAAGCCCCGAGCGTCGTCCGACCAGCGCAGAGGGCGGCGCGCGTCCAGGGAGACGGCGTTTCCATCCTTCGATTATAGAGGGCCATACTGAGGCCTATGCATCCCATGGGCCGCGGCGGGTCGCCGCAGAAGCTGGATCGCGCCATCGTTCGGCGAGTCGCGTCGCAGTTCGCGCCCTACCAGGCCCAGGTCTGGACCATCGTCGCCCTTGTTCTCCTCTCGGCCCTCGTCGGACTCGCTAACCCCTTCCTCCTTCGGCATCTAGTTGACAGGGGCCTCATCGCCGGCGAGTACGACGTCATCGTGCGGGACAGCCTGCTCACGATCGTGGCGACCCTCGTCTCGACCGCGGCGGGGGTGGGCTACGCCTACGTGAGCATCCTGGTGGGCCAGAACGTGATGCGCGATCTGCGCAACGGCCTCTTCACGCATCTCCAGAGAATGCCGCTACGCTGGTTCACGAACGTTCGGACGGGCGAGATGCAGAGCCGAGTCACGAACGATGTGACGAGCGTGCAGGGTGCGGTCAGCGACACCCTGGCGAACCTGCTGAACAACTCCACGACCGCGCTCACCACGGTCATTGCGATGTTGGTGCTGGACTGGCGGCTAACCGCGCTGAGCGTGGGCATCCTGCCCCTCTTCGCGTTCGTCGCCGCGCGGGTCGGCAAGGTGGCAGACGTGGAGCGCCGTCGCTCTCAGGAGCACCTCGCGAACCTCACCTCGACCACGAACGAGGTGCTCAACGTGAGCGGCGCGCTGCTCACGAAGGTCTCCGGGCGCTACGACCTCGTGAACGCCCGCTTCGCGGGGGAGAACGCGCAGGTTGCGGCGACGCAAGTGCGTCTCCAGACGATCATGCGCGGCTTCTTCAACCTGTTCGGCCTCACCTTCTCCATCACTCCAGTGCTCGTGTACTGGCTGGCGGGCTACCTCATCCTCGGGCGGCACGACGCGGGCCTGTCGGTCGGCACGATCATCGCCTTCACGTCAATGCAGGGGCGGCTGTTCTTCCCGATCACGAACCTGCTGAATACCCAGGTCGAGTTGGCCTCGTCCGTCTCGCTGTTCGGACGCATCTTCGAGTACCTCGACCTCGTGCCCGAGATCCGGGACGCGCCGAACGCCGTCGATCTCGATCCGAAGGACGTGCGGGGCGAGGTCACGTTCCAGAACGTCGGGTTCCGGTACGAGGCGACGCAGCCCGCGCCGACTTTGGAGGGGATCGACCTGGAGGCGAAGGGTGGCCAACTCGTGGCGCTCGTCGGCACGAGCGGGGCAGGGAAGACCTCGCTCACCTACCTGATCCCGCGCCTGTACGACGCGACCGAAGGCAGGGTCACCATCGACGGGCACGACGTGCGCGACATCACGCTGGCGTCGTTGGCGAAGGTCGTGGGCGTCGTGACGCAGGAGACCTACCTCGTCCACGACACGATCCGCGAGAACCTGCGGTACGGCAACCCGGCGGCGAGCGACGCGCAGATCGAGGAGGCGGCCCGCGCGGCGGCGATCCACGACCACATCGCCGGGCTGCCTGAGGGGTACGGCACGGTCGTCGGCGAGCGCGGCTACAAGCTCTCCGGCGGCGAGAAGCAGCGCATCTCCATCGCCCGCGCGATCCTCAAGGACCCTAAGGTGCTCATCCTCGACGAAGCCACGAGCGCGCTTGACACCCAGTCGGAGCGGCTCGTCCAGGCGGCCCTGGAAAAGCTCATGCCCGGACGGACGACCTTCGCCATCGCCCACCGCCTCTCGACCGTCCGCGCCGCCGACCTCATCCTCGTCATGCGGCACGGGAGGATCGTCGAGCGCGGCAGCCACGAGGAGCTTCTGGCGCAGGGCGGCGAGTACCGAAGGCTGTACGACCTTCAGTTCGAGGAATAGACCATGTTGCCCGTTCTCGCGCTTCTCCTCCTCCAGGCTCGCCGGCCCATGAGCCTCGTGACCTTCAACGTCGTCGGCGCGGAGCGGGCCGACCCCGGCCTGACCGCCACCTTCGAGAAAAGCGCCTCGACCCGAACGCTCGCGCGGGTCTCCCTGGCCCGCGCGTTCGCGCGGTATCCCGCGTCGGGCCTGTTCCGACTTCTGGACACGGTCTTCGTCGCTGACGATCTGCGGTGGGACGGCACGCAGATGGGCGGCTACAGCATGCCCGGCGCCCGCTCAATCTGGATCGCCGTCGGACAGTCGGTCGATGAGAACACCGATCGTTGGATCGAAGACTCGTTCCACCACGAGCTTGGCCATGTGATCAAGGACCAGCGCCGGGAACTGATCCCCGAGAAGGCGTGGCGGGCCGCGAACGCGCCGGGCTTCCGCTACACCCATGAGGACGCCGGCGGTGGCTTTGGGGCGGTCTCCAGCGGGAAGGACACCGAGGAGAGCCTCGACCCGACGCTCAACGCGCAGGGCCTGCTGAGCCACTACGGCGCGACGGAGTTCGAGGAGGACTGGGCCACCTACGCCGAGCGGCTTCTCGATCCGGACCCGACGTTCCTGAAGGCTTTACGGAAGTACCCCCGCGTTCGGGTCAAGATGCGCCTCATAACGGCGCTGTACCGCCGCGTGTTCCCGGGCATCCACCTCCGCGACGTCCCGCCGAACTAGGCTTTCAGACGTCGCAAGGGTCTCTCACAAAGACACGAATGTAAGAACCCGCACTCTGTGCCATCGTGAGAACTCCCTTCGTCGGAGTCTCTGCGAAGGTTTAGATAACCTGTAGGCGTCGGATGCCCCCGTGCCGACGCGGGAGCCTTCCTAT
>CAXTOO010000050.1:6836-19028 GCA_964245875.1 uncultured Fimbriimonas sp.
GGGACAACGAAGGTTCCCAGATGACGGTGGAGGACGATCCGGCCACCCAGGCGAAGGTCGCCGGTGCGCTGGCGAAAGCCTTCGCCCGTTACCCCGAGGGCTCGCTTCCTGCCGTCGTCAAGACGGTCTACGTCGTGCGGTCGATGGCCGACGACGGCGCAGACTACGGCGGCGTCACCGGCGACGACGAGGAGTCGGTGCTCATCACCGACGGAAATGAGGAGGGCGTCGGGGTGGACGAAGCCTGGACGCGCACGGTTTTCCACCACGAGTTCGCGCACGTCCTGATGAACGGACGACGGGACGAGTTCTCGCACCGCGCGTGGCGCGACGCCACCGATGCGAAGACGTCACGTTCGAAGGCTTCGCGCGTGAAGATCGCTCCTTCCAGACGGCGGTGCCGCTATGCTGACCGTCGCCGGAACGTCCAAACCGTCGCATACACCACCGGGCCGCTCGCCAGCATCGCGAGATCGAGGCCCTGCTTCCTCCAGCCGTCCTTGGCGATCGAAGTCGCCGCCATCGTGAGGATCACCGCCGCCGGTGAGAGGAGGACGAGGGTCAGCGCCGGCCATCCGCCGGGGATGCGGAAGGGCCGGGAAAGCCCAGGCTCCTTACGGCGGAGGATGAGCAGCGCGCCGATCTCCAGGAGCAGCGCCGCGCCGTAGAGGATGACGTTCAGCTCGACCAGCTTGCGGAACGCGAGCGGCGCGAGGGCGACGTAGATCGCGCCGCACAGTAGGAGCGCGCGCCAGGGGGTGCCGAAGCGCGGGTGCAGCGCCATCAGGCCGCGCGGAAGAAAGCCCGACTCGGCGAGGACGAACGGGATTCGGGATGAGCCGAGGAGCGAGGCGGCGAACAGCGCCGACGCCGAGACGAGGCCCACCGCGTTGATCGTCAGGCCCAGCCACGGCCCGGCGACCGCCTGAGCCAAGTCGGGCCAAGACCGGTCGGTCCACTTTGCCGGGTCGGGCACGAAGGGCAGGGTGCCGAGCACCGGCAGCAGGTAGACCCCCACCACGAGCGGGAGGCTGAGCGCCAGAGCGAGCGGATAGGCCCGTTCGGGTCGCTCCACCTCGCCGGCCACGGTCGAAAGGGCGTCCCAGCCGAGGTAGTTCCACATCACGAGGCCCAGCCCGTCCGCGAGGGCGCTCCGAACGCTCGAGCCTGGCGGGACGAAGCTCGAGAACATCGGCCGCGGGTCGTGCGACCAGCGCCAGAGACCGATGCCGCCGAGCAACAGGAACGGGACGACGATGAGCACGGTGAACGCGACGCTCGCGCGGCCGACGCTCGCCGCTCCTCGGACGTTCAGCGCGGTGAAGGCGACGATCACGGCGCTCGCGATGCCCCATTGCGTGAGCGGGGAGAAGGCGGGAAGGTGGGCGACGGTGCCGAGCAGGCGCGAGAGGTAGCCTGCAAAGAGCACGGGGTAGATCGTCGCGTCGATCAGCGCGTACATCCACGTCCACCAGCCGTTGACGAAGCCCCAGAACGGCCCCATCGCGCGCCGGACCCAGACGACGTACCCGCCCTCCTCTGGGATCGCGGGCGCGAGCTCGGCGGTCGTCAATGCGTCGGGCAACGCCCAGAAGATCGGCACGAGGAGGATCAGCAGCACCCCGAGGCCCGGCCCGGCGGATTGGATCGTCTCCTCAAGGCCGTAGGGGCCGCCGCTCACGCAGCAGAAGACCGTCAGGGTGAGCGCGAACGTGCCGAGGGAACGCTTCGGGGCGGAGCGGCGCAAGCCGTCAGTCTATCGCGGACCGCAAGCCTTTGCTGGACGCAGAGTTCCCGTAGCCGCAGGATGGTTCATGCCCGTCCGGGCAGAACGATCGCCGAAGCATCCGATCCTCAAAGGGGACCGTTGTGAAAGCCGCGACCGTGCCTTCAAGCTCCGGCTCCTCTCTCCTCTTCCGAGGGAGAAGAGGTGAGGGGGCATGGAGAGCGCAGGGGCCGAGGCCCGAAAATATTTTCCTTTCGCAGGTTGGGTCTTTAGGCCCAACCTGCGCGCAGGGTGGTTGACCGGTTTTCCACCGCAGAGGACGAGGACGGCACGGAGGGGAGGGAAGCGAGGGTTGCTCTTCCACCGCCTGCTCGCGGGAAAAAGTCAACCACGTCCGGCGGGGTCGGCGGCGCGTCGGCCTTCGTTTATCGGACGGGCGGACTCCGTTGCGCGGGACGCGGGCACGAGCCATCTTGCGACCACGGGAATCCGGTCGTTCTGGATTGAGGCCCGCGCCACGTCGCGGGGTTCCTGGG
This sequence comes from uncultured Fimbriimonas sp., assembly GCA_964245875.1. GTDB lineage: Bacteria > Armatimonadota > Fimbriimonadia > Fimbriimonadales > Fimbriimonadaceae > Fimbriimonas. The sequence goes on from CAXTOO010000050.1 coordinate 9,099, forward strand.
GAAACCACCGAACCAGGAGACGAAGAGCGTCTAACGAAACCCTCTACCCGCCTCGCTGGGCCGTGGAGATTCGACTTTCACTGAATCCACAAGGCTAGACGGTGCGTCGCGAGAAGGCCCAGCCAAAGTACGCGCCGAACACCGCGGTTCCTAAGGCGAGCTTCGTCCAGCCGTACTGCGATCCCAGCAGGAATCCGTCGGCCACGAGGATCGCGCCCGCCACGGCGAAGCCAACGGCCTTCATCCACTTCGGGTTCGCGAACTCGCCCATGATCCGGCGGTCGCCGGTGAAGAGGATCAGCGGAAGCACGGCGAAGGGAAGCTGCAGGGAGAGCACGATCTGCGAGACCACGAGGGCGTCGGCGGTCGCGTGGCCGTTGACGATCACGATGAGCATCGCGGGCACGATGGCGAGCAGACGGGTGACGAGCCGCCGGACCCAGGGTTGGACCTTGAGTTCCGTGAATCCCTCCATCACGATCTGGCCCGCCATGGTTCCGGTGAGGGTCGACGACTGGCCGCTCGCAAGGAGCGCCACCGCGAAGAGGGTCGAGGCGGCGCCGCCGAGAGCGGGCGCGAGCAGCCGATGGGCGTCCTCCAACTCCGTCACGATCTTGCCGACAGGATGGAACACCGCCGCCGCGAGGAGAAGGATCGCGGCGTTCACCAGGAACGCCCCCGCCAGCGCGACCACGGTGTCGAGGGTCGCCATCCGAACGCCCTCGCGCTTGTCTTCGACCGCGCGGCTCTTGACGATCGACGAGTGGAGATAGAGGTTGTGCGGCATGACCGTCGCGCCAAGGATGCCGACGGCGATGAGGAGCGACCGGTCTCCCGGCAGGGAGGGCACGAACAGGCCGTGCGCCGCGGCCCCGAAATCGGGTCTCGCGAGCAGAAGGTTCAGCCCGAAGGCGACGAAGATCGTGGCGACCAGCGCGATCACGAGCGCTTCGATCTTCCTCACGCCGAACCTTCCGAGGCCGAGCAGGAGCAGCACGTCAAATCCGGTGAGTACCACGCCCGCGCGGAGGTCAAGCCCGAACAGGAGCGAGAGGGCCACGGCCGAGCCGATCACCTCGGCGACGTCGCAGGCGACGATGGCGATCTCGGCGAGACCATAGAGGACGAGCGATACCGGACGAGGGTAGTAGGCGCGACAGGCCTGCGCGAGGTCGCGTCCCGAGACGAGGCCGAGGCGCGCGCAGAGCGTCTGGAGGAACACCGCCATGAGGCTGCTGAGTCCTACGACCCAGAGCAGTGCGTAGCCGTAACGGGAGCCGCCCTCTAGGTCAGTCGCCCAGTTTCCGGGGTCCATGTAGCCGACCGACACGAGATAGGCCGGTCCGAGGAACCCCAAGAGGCGGCGAAGGCCCACCTTGGCGCTGAGGGCGCGGTTCTCCGGAAGCTGTGCGGTGGGTTCTGAATGGACCATCGGTTACAGATTAACGTTCAGTATACAACACCTCTCGCTTTTTGGTTTCAGACCCCGCAATCGGACGGGGAACCCTGGAGCTTCGGGGAGGAATCCCATCAGCAGGAAAAGGGATGGTAGAGCGAGAACTGAAGATCGTGCGACTGTTGAATCCGGAGATGTGCCTTGACTGCGCATTCTCGCGAATCGCCGACGTCGAGGATGGGGAGGGTTGCCTCTCCCGAATGATCCAGTGCCGGCGGCTGGACTGCGACAACTGGGACACGTCGAGCGTCGCGCCGGTTCGCTCGGTGACGGTGCTGGAAGAGTCGGTGTAGGATCGTTCCATCGCTCGAGATCGCCGTCCGCTCCCCTCGGTGCTGAGCTCTCGCAAAGAGGCGAAGAGGAGGCGGTGAGGCGAGACGCGGCGCAAGGGTCTGGCCACCCTCTGACGGTTGGCCCCATACTGAAGGGGTCCATGGCCGACCCCCTAATCCTTGGCCCGTACGAGCGCGCGTTCGCGCTCGAAGACCATGCTCTGATCGGGCTCACGGGGGAGGATCGCCTGGAGTGGCTCCAGGGCCAGGCCACGAACGACGTTCGGGGGCTTGATCCCGGAACCCGGCTCTCGTTCTGCTTCTGCCAGCCCACGGGGCAACTGTTGGCGGTCGTTGACGCCTGGGCGTTCGAGGATCGGCTGGTGCTGAGCACCGCCCGCGAGTGCGTCCCCGCGGTCTTGGAGCGGGTGGAGCGGATGACGATCCTAGAGGATGTGGTGGCGCGTGAGCTGCCCCTCTGCGGCGTGAACCTCCCCAAAGCGCCGCAGGACGACCGGCTTCTCGTCCTGCCTTCGGATCGCCGGGTCTCGCCGAGTTGGGACGCATGGGGCCCCCTTTCGGTCGTCGAGGGTCTCGCGCCTGATTTGGTCGCTGCAGAGGCGTCGCGGATCGCCGCGGGCATTCCCAAGTGGGGGATCGACATGGGTCCGCGAACGCTTCCGCCGGAGTTGGGTCCCGCCTTCGAAGCGCGGCACTTGAGCTACGCGAAAGGCTGCTACACCGGGCAGGAGGTGCTGATGCGGATGCACACCCGCGGCCACACCAACCGGACGTGGGTCGGCTTGGTCGCGGATGCGCCGCTAGCGGTGGGTGAGCCGGTGATGGTCCAAGGTAGGGAGGTGGGACGGGTCTCTTCCTCCGCCTTCTGGGAGGAGAGTGCGATGCACATTGGCGCGGCGACCCTTCGGAACGAGGCCGTCGCCGAGGGCACGGTCGTCTCCGTCAACGGCGCGAGGGCGGAGGTTCGGACGATGCCGATCTTTGGGGCCGATTGACCGACCGCGCGCGTCAGTTTCTGATCCTTGCCGGCCTCAACGTCCTCTGGACGCCGGTGAACCTCGCCGTCCGCGTGGCCACCGAGCACGGGATGTCGCCCGCGGCGGTCGCCCTGGCGCGATGGTCGCTCGTGGCGGCGGCGCTCGCCGGGCTTCTCCGGGTGCCCCGCTTCGCCGCCTACGCGCGCTTTCGTCCGCCATCGCGCAGCGACCGAGTCCGCTCGCTCCTGATCGGCGCTTGCCTTTTCGCCCCCGCGCACCTGCTCTACTATTTTGGGCTGACGCGAGGCGCGTCGACGGTGGGCGGGACGGTGCTGAACGCCACCGCGCCGATCTGGACGGGCCTGCTCGCGTTCCTGCTGCTCGGTGAGCGGGCAACACCGCGTCGGGTTCTCGCCATCGGTCTCGGGTTCGCGGGGGCTTGGGTCGTGGTGTGCGGCTTCGGCCTGCCGAGCTTCGGCGGCGGGAACGGGACGCTGCTGTATCTCCTGGGTGTGGTCTGCGAATCGGTCGCGAGCGTCCTGGGGGCGAGCATCGTTCGACGGTCGAGCGGCGTCGGCTACCTTTCTTGGGAGATCGCGGGAATGCTGCCCACGCTCCTGCTCGTGCCGATCCTTGCCCCGGCAGCGATGCCGCTGGCTTTCGGATCGCCGAACGTTCCGGCGGCGCTCGCCATTGCCTACCTGGCGCTCTTGCCGGGTCTGCTGTGCTTTGGCGTGTGGTACGCGACGGTCGAGCGGGTGCCGCTCTCGACGATGGTCGTCACGATTCTGCTCCAGCCGCCGCTCTCCGCCCTGCTCGCGTGGCTTTTCGCGGGGGAGACGGTGGGCCTGCCGGTGACCATCGGGACGGCGCTGATCGTCGCCGCGCTCGGGGTCGTCGCTGGAGAGAGGGAAGCCGAGTCCGTCTGACCTACTCCAGCTTTCGAGCCTTCACCGCGCTCATGTGGCCGAAGCCGAGGGCGAGGAAGACGATGAGCGAAGCCACGGCGATCGTGTAGACGTGCCAAACAGCCGCGCCGTCGGGGGGTGCGTGAAGCGCCTTCATCGAACTCATGCCGAAGCGACCCAGCAGCAGAAGAGAGACGACCGCCACGCCGATCCTCCCTGCCTGACGATTCTTCGCGGTGATCACGAGGAAGAGGAGCACGATCGCTCCCGATGCTCCGCCGGCGATAAGGGAGATGAGGCTTTGGTCCTTCGCGTAGCCGTAGATTCCGAGCGCGATGAGTAGAAGCCCGTAGGCGAGGACGAGGCCGTCGAGGAGCTTCGGTTTCACTTCTAGAGGGTACCGAAAAGAAAAAGGCGACCGGGCTTGCTTCACCCCCGACCGCCGATGCCACTTCCTACCCGAGTATCGGGAGGTTGTTTTTTCGGCTCCCCGATCATGCGGGGACGCCTTTAAGAGGAATCTCTTCCTCTTGGCTTACGGACGGGGAGAGTCCCCGGGAACGTTCGCCTCGGAAGTGACAACGGGGGTCTTCATCCGAAAAGTTCCGACTTTTTTCATCTCACCGCGAAAATTGTCTTGGAAGGGCTTCATTCAGGGGCCGACCCACGTTGCCGCTGGGATATTCGATGCCCAAGAGGGTGCAGAGCGTGCTGGCGATGTCGTGCGTGTAGACCCTTCGCGCGACTCGGCCCGCCTTCTGTCCCGCCCAGTGGGTGAGGATGGGAACGTGGGTGTCGTAGGCCCAGGCCGTGCCGTGGCTCGTGCCCGTCGCGCTGGTCTGGACGACGTTCGGCGCCTCCAGCACCATCACATCGCCGCCGAACTGAGGGTTTAGGGCGTTGGCGACCCACTCGGCGTAGGGCAGGTTCGGCAGGTCGCCGTGGAGGATCGCGGTGCGGGTGAAGGCGGCGTACACGCCGGGGACGGTCGCGGCGGCGTCGGCGGCGGACTGCTCCACCTCCACGGTCTTGAGGCCCTTCGCGAGTATCGAAGCGCGGTTCAGGTACAGGTTCTGCTCGTAGAGGCCGCCGAGCACCCAGCCCGAGCCGCCGTACTTCGCGGAGAGCGACGCCTCGACGGCCTTGGCGACGTCGCCGCCGGCGAGCCGGGCCGCGGAGCCGATGCGGTACACGTCGGCCGCCTCGGAGGGGATCGGGGCGACGCCGTGATCGGCGGTGACCACGATGGCGACGTTGTCGATCCCACCGGGCACGGTCTTGTCGAGACGGTTGAAGAGGCGCGAGAGCAGGCGATCCGTCACGACGGCGATGTCCATCACCTCGGGGCTGTTCGGGCCCCAGGCGTGGCCGACGTAGTCGTTCGTCGCGAGGTTGAGCACCAGCACGTCCGGAACGTCGTGCTGGCCTAGCCGATCCGCTTCGACGGCCTTCTCGGCAGCGCCGACGATGAACTCCTGCCCCGCGCCGCTGGCGATCACGTTCGAGACGTACTTGCGGTTCCTCTCGGCGCCGTAGGGATGCGAGAACGTCTTCGAGCCCTTTTCGTGCGGCGCGTTGCGGGCGTTGACGTAGGCGGCTTCGGGCAGGGAAGGCGTCCAGCTCTTGCCCAGGTAGGCGTCGACCGCGCGTCCTTCGTTGATCTTCTGCGCCCAGGCGGGCAGCGCCTCGCCGTAGTAGCTGCTCGTGACGAGGCCACCGGTGTCGTAGTCGGCCCACACGACCTCGTCGGCGGCGTGGCCCGCCATGAGGATCGCGGCTCGGTCCTTGAAGGAGATGCCGACGACCCGGCTCCGACCGTTCGTCGCCATCTTCAGCTCGTCTCCGAGGGTCGTGACCTTCAGGGGCCGGGGCGACATCGGCGCGCTCTTGCCGCCGCCGACGGTCTGTACGGTCGGGTCGTCGGTCACGTAGCGCGTCTTGCCGGCGGCTCGGTCCCACCAGTCGTTGCCGACGATGCCGTTGATCGCGGGCACGGAGCCGGTCATCAGGACGGAGTGGCCAGGTCCGGTGGCGGTGGGAAGGTGGTGGTGGTGCGCGTCGGTGAAGCGGACGCCGGTCTCGTCGAGCCAACGGAAGCCGCCGAGGGTCACGCCCCTCTTCGGCGGGAGGTAGAGGTCGGAGAAGCGGTCGATGTAGTCCGCGCGGCCCTGGTCGATGGAGATCAGGAGGACCAGCTTCGGCGCGGTCGGCGGGAGGTGCGTCCGGTGGGCGAGCGCGGCGAGGGCGAGGAGGCCGATCATCGCGCAGAGGTTACCGGTTCGAGGTCCAGGCGACGTTAACGAAGCGACGTCTCGTTTGTGACGCGTCTTTTTTCCATTTCGACTTCGTCCCTTTTCGGTTGGGTCTTTCGGCAAGGTTGGTTGACGGGTTTTCCCCATTTCGGCCGACGGGGCGCGTTCTGCACATCCACACCGAAGAAGACTGTGAGGCGCCTTTTCGTCAACCTCGCGCTTCTAGAAACGAAAAAGGCCCGCCTTTCGGCGAGCCAGTTTTCTGAGAGGTCTGGGTGCGGGAGTCGGATTTGAACCAACGACCTCCGGGTTATGAGCCCGACGAGCTACCAGGCTGCTCCATCCCGCGGTACAAGAACAAGTTACCCCAGGCTGTGCGTGTTGTCAACCCTCGCAGCGGAATTCGTGCGAACACGCTACAAGATTTCGATGAGGCAAGAGTGTTCGATCCAGACCGTCTACGGCAAGCACATCCCATGCGCACTGGTCGTCGGGCGGGCGACGGCGTCCAACTCGCGATCAACGGCGGCTTGGCAGGTCGTGAGGTGGACGAGGAGATTGGAGTTTCGGCCTTGCGGGAGTTGCTGGTGGGTGGCCGAAGGCGGAACAACGACCTCCAGGGACTGACGTTCGAGACCGATGGCGGTGAGTCGGTCATCCTGACGATCGGGGTGGAAAGCGGGAACGAGCGATCCGTCGTGCGGCGTGAGGACCTTGCCGAGGCACTAGGGCTGTAACGAAGGCCTACGCGCTGGCACGAGGACATCCGGCGCCTACGGGGTCTTCGACGACCCTCCTATTTCGCCACGTTCTCGTAGGTTTCGAAGGGGTCTGGCATCTCGACGTAGGTGTTGCGGTCGAGGGCGACGCCGTTCCAGTCGAACATGTAGAACTTCGCGCTCTTGCGGGCGATGATCTTCTCGACGAGGGCGGCGCGACCCTTGGCGCGGGTGTTCTGGGGCGGGTCGGTCATGGCGTCCACGATGTCGAGGTCGTCGAGGAGGCGTTTGGTGTTGCCCATGGCCTGCCAGGCGTGGAACAGCGACTTCTCGGGGTCGATGTTGTGGTACTCGAGGTCGACGGAGTGGAGCGCGTCGTCGTCCCAGTCGAGTCCCTCCTCTTCCCGATACTGCTCGACGATCTGTCGCTTGGCGACCCAGTCAATGCGGTCGCCCATCGCCATCGGATCCCTTTCCAGTCCGTCGAGGACCCCTTCCCACTCGCGCAGAACCCAGTCGTTCTGCTCGCTCTCGCCCGCGTAGGCGTCCTGGCAGAGCTTCAGGTAGCCGCGCTGGAGGTCGATCGCGCCGATGGTGCCGCCCTTGCTCCGGTCCACGCGCCACCGGTAGGTCTCGTCGCGCGAGACCTCGCGGAGCGTCCGGATGGGGTCGTCGACCGTCATGCCGGGGGGGACGCGATACTCCTCGCAAAGGCGCAGGACCATGGCGGTGGTGCCGATCTTGAGCGCGTAGGCGAACTCGTTGGGGTTGCCTTCGCCGAAGAGGAGGTGCAGGCGGGTCATGCCCTCGTGGGAGTAGAAGTGCTCCCACTTGGGATTGATGAGCGCGCGATTGAAGCGCACGCGGCTGGCGATGGTCTTGAGGATGTGGTCGGCGCGCTGCGAGAGCTGGAACTTCACCGAGCGGTCGGGCACGACGCCATAGATGTTGCTCACCCAGATGTAATCGACGGGGTTGTCCATGACCTCCTGGTAGCTCGGCCTTCCCGCGCCGTTGGTGAGGATGTGGCCGCCGACCCGTCCCACGCCCGCGAAGATCTGGCGGGTGACGAGGAACGGGTAGAGGTTGTCCACGGCGCCGTTGAGGAAGTCGTCGTCGGCGCGGACGAGGTAGTTCTCGTGGCAACCGAAGGTGTGACCGCCGAAGTGGTCGACGGAGTTGTTGTAGACGTCCACGGCGTCGTCCAGCCCCATCTCGCGGATCGCGCGGACGATCTGGCGGTGACCGGCGCGGTCGTTCGCCACGAGGTCCTTCAGCAGGCGGCACTCGGCGGTGGCGTACTCCAGATGCGAGCCGACGGCGTCGACGTACAGCCGTGCGCCGTTCATGAGGAAGCCGCCGGAGGCGGCGGGCTCGAACACGTCGTCGCGGGCGTGCAGGTCGATCGCGCCGAGGCGGAGCTCGTAGAAGATGTAGTCCTTGATCGTCTCGACCGCCGCCTCCGGCGTGCCGAGGGCCTCGTCCGAGACGAGGCAGCCGAATTCCGTCTCGACGCCGAAGATGCGGTCCCCGCCGGTGCGCTCCATACCGTCCCTTACTACGCGCGGATTCGGCGGGTGCGCGGCAGCCGGACGCGGCTAGCCGCCGAAGAGATCGATGTGCAGGCTTCCGTCCAGTTGCGCGGTGCCGGTCGCGCCGGTGACGTCCACCGCCGCGACGGTGACGGCCTCGACGCGCAGCAAGCGCCGTTGCTGATCCTGGCCCGCGTCGACGATCCTTCCACCGGTCGCGATCCAAGCCCGGTCCGGCCCGTCGAGGCCGGGCTCGTGCAGGCGAAGGACGGCCTCGCCCTTCGCCACCGAGTAGCCCCTTCCCCTGGTTCCTGCGTAGCCTTTCAGGACGATCTCCACCGTCCGGCTTGCCGCTTCCGCCGTCTCGTGCGTGTTGCCGATCGTCAGGGTGCCGCCCGTCAACGCGCTTCCAAAAAGGACGAAGTCGAAGGGGGTCGTCGTGCCCCCGAAGTCGGTCGTCTTCGAGAGGCGGAGGTCGCCATAAGGAGACAGGGGAAGCGGGCCGTCCTCATGCGAGGAGTCGCGCCCGCCACAGCCGACGAGGAGGAGGGCCAGGGGAAGGAGGCGGCTCATCGACACCCACTATAGCCGGACTCAGCTCGCGGTGAACGAGAGGGTACCGTTGAGGGTGACCGAGCCTTTGCCCGCGGTGCCTCCCGAGGGAGGGGTGAGCACGACGTCGGTGAGCAGGAGGGTGATCGAGCTCGTCGTGCTCGACTGGACGGTGACCGTTCCCGTGGTCGACGACCAACGGGCGGTGGGGTCGGAGTAGAGCACGCTCGATCCGGAGTTTCCGGCGAGGTCCACGGTGGTCCCGGTGATCGTCCGCTTCGCGATCAGCGCGACCTCGACTGCCCGGTTGTTGTCCGTGGCGGTGAGGGTGATGGTCTTCGACGAGGCGGAGCCGTCGACGGCGGTGAGCGTGGTCAGGGCGGCGGACGAGCCGTTGTAGTCGGTGCCCGCGGTGAACTGGACGTTGGCGGATCCGACCGTGCCCTGGAAGAAGGAGAGGTCGCCGCCCCCGCTCCCGCCGCAGCCGAGGAGGAGCAAGGGAAGGGCGAGGGGCATGAATCGGCGCATAGCAGACTCTACTCCTGAGCGAACGGGCGGGGTTCCAACCAGCCTCGTAGGCGGTCAAGCGTCCCTTTGTCGGGCTGGCGGATCCCGCTGCGCGGGACGCGTGCACGAGTGCATCCCGCGACTACGGGCGGGGCGACGTTTGCAAGCGGCGCTACGAGAAGCCGGTCATTCTGGGTTGACGCTCCACTGCGTGAGATCTGTTCAGGAGGCAAAAAAATGCCGGAGGCCCGTTAAGCCGTCCGGCAGAGATCCGTTTTCGCTTCGCTTTCGCGAGGCGCTCCGTCCGCGGATTCCGCAGATCGGGCACCTTCTGATTCATACTACTCCACCTGTCGAGGCATCGTCCGGAAAAACACCCGTCAATCTACGTACATTAATTGCGACATTCTCGGTGGTTCGAAACCCTCGTCACCGCTTCCCTCGCTCCGCCGGGGGAAGGGAGATGGAGAGTCCGGAAAGGCCCGCTGCGATCTGCGACGCAAGCTCTGAGGGCGTCTGACAAACTCTGGTCTAAAGTCCAAACCCCGCTCTTTTTTCCAGACGCCCTAAGAGGTCGTTTCACAACCTGCGTTCCGCAACGAAGCCCTCTCCGTTCCAGGTTCTCGCAAAGGCGCGAAGGCGCAAGGGGGAGGCACAAAGCCAAGTTGTGAAACGACCTCTAAGAGGTCGTTTCACAACCGAGCGTTGAGGCGTAGGAACGCCCGTGTCCGACG
>CAXTOO010000051.1:0-10499 GCA_964245875.1 uncultured Fimbriimonas sp.
GAATCTCCCTCACGCAGATCGCCGTCGCGGCGGGAGACAGCCGCTTCTCCGGCGTTGCACCGTAGGTGTTGAGGAGGAGCTTTGGTCCCGCCTCGGCGTCGCCCAGCAGGCGTTCCGCCGTCCGCGCGTCGTCCCCGTCGAAGGGCACGCCCGCCCGAAGCCCTTCCAGGTCGACGCTGCGTCCGAACGTCTCCATCACCCGCGCCGTCCGCGCCGCGACCGGCTCGGCGACGACGCCGTGGCGCCGCTCCTCCAGGGAGTACGTGAAGAGGCGGAAGCCGTGCTTGTTGAAGCCGACGTTCACCCTCGCCCGGAGGGCGCGGACGAGGGCGAAGTGGTCCGGTCGCGCGTACGGCTCGAAGCTCACCACCGCGTCGAACCGACCCCGCCAAGGGCGGGCGGCGCGGGTCGCCTCGCGGATGCGCCGGAAGGTGTTCCGCCGCATCTTCGCGCTGGGCGGAAAGGTGCCGACCTCCCGCACCAGGGGATTGCGCCGCCAATACTCGACGAAGGCCGCGGTCGTCCCGACCGCGATCGGCAGATCGGGCCGCGCCCTGGCCAGGGCGTCGACCAGCAGGGAGATGAGGATCGCGTCGCCGAGCTTGTCGTTCAGGTGCAGCACGCAGACGCTTCCGAGCGTCGCGAGGTCCGTCGGAACCTGCCCCACGCGCCAATCGAAGTCGTCCTTCCGCCAACCGTAGAAGTCGATGAGAAGCCTTTTCATGCGCCCGGACGCCCGGAGGAGAGCGTACCGCCTTACCCCCGCAGGGCCATAATCACCCGAAGCCATGAAGTTCCTCAAGAGGCTGCTCGTGGATCGTTGGGGCGGGCGGGAGGACGACCACAGCTGGCGTCGGTCGCAGGCGCCCTTGGACCCGAAGGCCGTCGAGAGCGTGTGCCTCCTGCACCTGAACGACAAGCTGGGGGACGCGGTGATCGACTCGCTGCTCGTGGACGCCCTGGCCAAGCTCCACCCCGAGATCCCCGTCTTCGTGGGCACGACGGCGGGATTCGAGCGATATTGGCGCTCCCACCCGCACGTCCGGGAGGTCGCGGTGTTCCCGCCGAGCAAGGGCCGGAGCGCCCTCGGTCGCGTCTTCCCGGCCCGCCGCGCCGCCCGGCCCTGGCGAGGCCGGTTCGACGTCGTCGTGAGCTTCGAGTCGTTCGCCCAGCCGGACCACTTCGCCCTGCTCCGCGCGCTGGGGGCGAGGACGGTCGTCGGGTTCGACAAGAACCGCTTCCGGCTCTTCGCCTACTCCCTGGATGAGGGACGCTTTGGGGTGGAGGCGCGGCCCATCGCCTCCAAGATCGCGGCGGTCCTGCGGGTCTTCGGCGACGAGACAGACCTGAGCGGCATGAGGTCCCACGTGCCCCTCGAACCCGATGGCGAGCGCGAGGCGCAGGCCATCGTCGGTACGCCCGGCGATGGCCTGCGGCTCTTCATCCACACCTACGGCACCGGCGGGGACAAGCGACTGTCGTCCGAGAAGGTCGCGTCCATCCTGCGGACGTTCCGCGAGGCGGGCCACCGGGGTCCGGTCTGGGTCGGCGTCCCGAAGGGGCAACGGGAGGCCTACGGGATGGAGGGCGTCGCGGTGGTCGAGCCGACGGAGAGCGCGTTCGGCCTCTTCGCGCTGATCGCGGAGATGGATCTGGTGGTCGCGCCGGACACGTCCGTCGGGCACATTGCGGCGGCGCTGGGGAAGCCGCAGGCCGTCCTCTTTCCCGGAGCCGCGAACCTCCCGCGCGTCTGGAGTCCCCGGAACGAGCGGTGCGTCGTGCTGGTCGCGCCGCCGGGCGAGACCGTCGAGTCTATCGAGATCGCCGACGCCGCGCGCACGGTTCTCGCCTGGGCGCGGGTCCCTACTGCGCGTTGATGGTGCGCCAGATCCGTTCCGCCACGTTCGCGTACTGCGCCTTCGTGGCGTTGTAGTTGGGGAGGTCCACGAGGCAGTTCTCGCGCAGGTAGACCAGCAGCTTGCTCTGCGTCTCGCGGCTCAGTCCCTCGCCGGACGTGAGCTTCGGCAGGATCTCTCGCAGCGGGCCGTCCTCGGGCGCGCGGTGGACGACCCCCGGAACGCTGTACACGGACTCGCCCAGCGTCGCGACCGGCCGCTCGCGCGCGATCGCCTGGAGGCCCATGCTGGAGTTGATCGTCACGACGGCCGCGCTGCGGTCGAGCAGCGCCTCGTTGTCGACGTGCTGGAGGAAGAGGGCGTCGCCCAGCTCGCGCCGGAGCGCGTCGTAGTGCGCCCGCTTGAAGTCCTGCGGATGCTCCTTCACCACGAGCCTCAGGGTGTCGCCGGTGGCCGCGTTGTGCGCCTTCATCTCCGCGTCCACGGTGCGGATCGCGGCCTCCATGGTCGGGAAGTGGGGCGAGTAGAAGTCGATCTGGGTGTCGTCGTGGACCTGGGCGAGGAAGAGGAGGAACCGCTCGGGCAGGTCGATCTCGGCGAGGCCGGTCACCGTGCGGGCGACGGGGCGCTTCATGTTGCCCAGGGGGCGCTGCTCGAACGCGAGGGACTCCAGCCAGGCGTTGCGCTCGGGCGTGAGCTCCAGGCACCGCAGGTCCTCGGGCGAGGGGTGCGCGGAGCGGGAGCCGTAGTTCACGCCTTCCGCGTCGACCTGCACCGTGTTCGGCAGGAATCCCCGCTCGAAGAATGCCGTCTTCAGCCCGCGCGCCCGCGCGATGCTCGCGGCGGCGTAGCGCGGTCCGCGCAGGCCGTTCCAGAGGACGACGGCGTCGCAGTCCGCGAGGAAGGGCTCCATGACCGCGTAGGTCATGACGATCATCTGGCGCACGGTGCGCTCGACGACCCAGCGGTAGGGGGCCGTCCAGGGATACCGGCTCGCGATCTTGCGCATCTCGCGCCGCACCGCCTCGTCCACGGTGTCCGCCGCAATGCCGTCGTAGCGGTGGCGTCCCTTCGCAATCTCCCGCCGGCGGTCGCGCCGGATGCCTTCCAGGTCGTACGGCTTGATCTCGGCGTCGGGGTTCTGTTCCTGGAGCGCGTCCGCGATGTCCCGCGTCATCGTGCGGATCGTCAGCACGGCGACGCGTTCAGCCATGCTCGCTCGCCATGCATCGCGGAGGCAGGAGCGCCGACGAGGCCGAACGGACGGGGGGGTGGGGGCACCGGGTCATGGCCGTGGGGACTCCGCGATTCCACCAGTATATCCCTGGGAATCGCGCGCGGCGCACGAACTCCTCCCCCTTGGGGGAGGGCAGGGCGGGGGCCGGGTCTTCGGGCGTGCCGCGACCTTCTCAGGGGGTGTCGGCGCGGGCGAACCACGCGTCCTTCAGCGCCTTGATGGAGGCCGCGCGGGCGCGACCGTCGGCCATCACGACGACCGCGTTGCCCGGCCACACGACCCGGCCGTTCTCCACCCGCCGGGGCGAGAGGTAGTGGAACGAGACGTTGGGGTTGTTCGGCAGCAGGCCGACGGGATCGACGAAGCCGAAGTCGTAGTCCTGCCCGTCGCCTCCTTCCCAGCGCGCGTTGTAGTAGCCGCTCGTCGCGAAGAGCACGGTGGTCGAGGGATGCTCCAGCTCGCCCGTGCGGGCGGGCGACCAGCAGTAGGGGTACTCGTCGGTGCGGCCCGTGACGTGCATGTCGGAGCCGACGTAGCCCCAGTTGTAGCCGAAGCCCGAGTGGTCGCCGAAGTAGTCCTTCGCCTTGGGCGCCTGCGGATCGGAGAGCTTCCGCTTGCCTCGATAGTTGTGGAGCAGCGACTGGGTGTCGTCCGTGCCCGTGGGCGTCAGGCGCCCGAACCAGGAGTAGAAGCCGCGGTCGTCGACGCCCATCGCGGGCATGTGCTGCTCGTCGCTGTCCGCCGCGTACTGCGAGGCGGCCTCCCCGAGCTGCCTGACGTTGCTGATCGCCACCATCTGGTAGGCCGCGCCCTTGGCGGCGACGAACGCCGGGAAGAGGATGGCGCTGAGGATCGCGATGACGGAGATCACCACCAGGAGCTCGATCAGGGTGAAGGCGCGTCTCATCGTCCGGGGGTCCCGTCCTTTATTCTTGGTCATAGATCGGGATTCGCGACCCCTATTCTTCGGTGACGGTCACGCGGATGCCGATGCGCCGGATGATCGTCGCCGCCCGCTCGCACTCCTCCCGTCCGCCGTGGTGGACCGTCGAGCGGCCCAGGTTGTGGACCTCCCACGTCTCCATCGCCGCCTCCTGCTCGTCGCACCCCGTGGCCTCCACGAGCACCGCCATCACCTGGTCGGCGGTGTTGAAGTCGTTGTCGTACACCGTCACGACCCAGCCGTGGCCGCCTTGGGTGTCGCCCACGTCGGGGCGGTCGAAGACGCTCGGCGCGGCGGCGCTCAGTCGTCCCACTCCGGCGCGACCTCCGTCCGGATCCCGACCCGCTCGATGATGCCCGCGGCCTCCAGGCACGCGTCCCGCGAGGCGAAGTGCACCGGGGCCTTGCCGTAGGTGTGGGCCTCCCACATCTCGATGGCCGCCTCCTCCTCGTCGCAGCCCGTGGCCTCGATGAGGATCTCGACGACCTCGTCCATCGAGTTGTGCTCGTTGTCGAAGATGACGGTCATCCACCTTCCCCTTCCGGTCGCGCCGTCCGAGATCTCGGGTGCCTGAAGCGTCTGGGACATGGGGATATTATGACGCTCTAAGCGTTCAAGGCCGCCTTCAGCGCCTCCGGCGCCATGAAGGTCCCCTCGTCCTCCGCCGTCGGGAAGACGCACACCTCGACCCCGCCCTCGGTCAGCTCGTCCAGGGTGCTCGTCGTCCAGTCCTCCGTGCTCATCGCCACGAGGTCCGCCTCTTCCAGGCCCGTCGTCTCGAACCACTCGCCCACCACGTCCGCCTGAGGAAACACGGCCACGAACTCGTCATGCCCCTCGAAGCCCAGCACGAGCAGCGCCTCCTCCTCGGCCAGGGTCCAGAGCTGGCCGGTCTCCTTCGCCGCCTGGAGGAAGAGGGCATACCGCGCCTCGCGCGAGAGGGCGATGGCGTCGTCGGGATCGGGAGGCATACGTCAGAGTCTACGCGACGAGACGGATCGTCAGCCCTGCCACGATCGTCTTGGCCAGCCGCGAATCCGCTGTCCACAGCTCCCCGCAACCGTGCTCAAGGGCCGTCGCGACGTGCAATGCGTCCAGGGCCTTGAGTCCGCGGGAGGCGCGAAGCCCGGCAGCCCGGTCGAAGACGTTATCAGAAAGGGAGAGCGCGAGCGTCGAGCCGAGGATCTCCTCCACTCGGGCTTGTCCAAGGACGTCTCTCTCCGCCAACACCCGAACCCGGCTCTCCATTCGGACCAAGGGGCTCGAGCACCAGACGCGATCCAGCCCTGTCGACAGGCCGACGAAGCGTTGGGCGCGGTTGTTATCCGCAAGCAGGTCGAGCACGATGCTTGCGTCGAGGAAGCCCCTCACTCCTCCTCGCGCGACCGCAGGAGCTCCTCGCGCGCCCGGTCCCAGATCGTCGGGTCCTCCGATTGGGGTGCCTCGCGAACCGCCCGCCACAGCGCCGCGCTGCTTCCCCGCGGGTACTTCTCCCGCACCACCACCTCGACCTCGCCCACCGGCGACTCGGGCGGCAATTGCAGAACGCGCGACTCGTCCACCGTCGCCACGAACGTCACTTCGGCCATGCCCCATTCTACGACAGGGTAAACCGCTCCTGTGCTCGAACGCGACGGCTTCGCCCTTGTGCCTCGTCTGATTGAGCCCGCGGAGGTCGCCTTCTGGCAGGAGCGCTTCGCCGAGCCCGTGCGCGCGGGCAGGCGCAACCTCCTCGACGATCCCGAGGTCCGCCGCCTCGCGGACGACCCGCGCTTGCGGCGGCACGTCGGCGAGGCTCGCGTGGTGCGCGGAATCCTGTTCGACAAGACGCCGGAGGCGAACTGGGCGGTCCCGCCCCACCAGGATCTCAACGTGGCCGTGGAGGAGCGCCACGACGTCGAGGGCTACGGCCCCTGGTCCGTCAAGGCGGGCGTGCCCCACGCGATCCCGCCTGTCGAAATTCTCCGAGCCATGCTCACGATCCGCATCCACCTGGACCCCTGCGGCGCTGAGGACGGGCCTCTTCGGGTCGTTCCGGGCAGCCAAGAGGGCAAGATCCCCGAGCGCGACCTTCCCGACGGCCCCTGGACCGAGTGCCACGCCGACGCCGGCGACGCCGTACTCATGCGACCGCTCGTCGTCCACGCCTCGCCTCG
This sequence comes from uncultured Fimbriimonas sp., assembly GCA_964245875.1. GTDB lineage: Bacteria > Armatimonadota > Fimbriimonadia > Fimbriimonadales > Fimbriimonadaceae > Fimbriimonas. Next base: position 6,193 of record CAXTOO010000051.1, read on the forward strand.
CGCCGCGAAGCCAACCCGACGCCGCGTGATCCACCTGGAGTACGCGGCCCTCGACGTTCACGCTCCTCTGGAGTGGGCCTTCGCCTAGCGGGAGGCGTCTACGCCAGCGCCTCCATCCGGCGGTTCACCGCCTCCCAGTCCACCACCGACCACCACGCCTTGAGGTAGTCCGCGCGCCGGTTCTGGTACCGCAGGTAGTAGGCGTGCTCCCACACGTCGTTGCCCAGGATCGGCACCATGCCCTCCATGCGCGGCGAGTCCTGGTTCGGGCGCGAGACCAGGTCGAACGCCTTGTCCCCCTTCTGCACGAGCCAAACCCAGCCCGAGCCGAACCGCTTCGCGCCCAGGTCCTCGAACCGCGCCTTGAACGCCTCGAAGCCGCCCAACCCGTCGATCGCCGCCTTGGCCGCCCCCGTCGGCGGGCCTCCCCCGTTCGGCGACATCGTCGTCCAGAAGATCGAGTGGTTGTCGTGCCCGCCGCCGTTGTTCTGCACCGCCGTCCGGATCTCCGCGGGCAGCTTGTCCAAGTTCGCCAGGATCTCCTCGATGGGCTTCGCCCGCCACTCCTCCGGCGCCTTCGCCATCGCGTCGTTGAGGTTCTTCACGTAGGCCGCGTGGTGCTTGTCGTGGTGCAGCGCCATCGTCTCCTTGTCGATCGCCTTCTCCAGGGCGTCGTAGCCGTACGGCAACGGCGGCAAGGTGAACGGACCGCCCGTCTGCAAGGGCGGCTCGCTCGGGACGGGCGACGCCCCCGCGAGCCGCGCGAGCGGAATCGAGGCGACGGCGGTCAGGATCGTGCGACGGGAAATCTCGGCCATGCTCCATTCTACGCCCTGGGAGCGCGGACTTCCGTCCGCGCTCGCCGTGGCGGCCCGCAGCCGCAGGATGCCCTCGTGCCTGCGCCCCGGAACGGGGTCCGACGACTTGGACGCCGACCCTCTACCGTCCACCCGCAGAGGCCAGCCCACGCGCTTGCACGAGCGATCGAAACGCCTCGCGATCCGACTCGCTCTGGAAAGCGGAGTCCGCGACGATGAGGTGCTGGACCTTGCCCAGGAACAGAAGAACGAATCCACCCCGTCGCTCCACACGCCGGATGTGGGTCCAAGGCACCTTCGACTCGATTCCGCCTTCCGTACGAACCATGATTCCGTCGTAGGAGAACGCGACCTTCCGGGGATCGTCGAACACCAGACTCATGTCCCTGGAACGAACGTTCCGTGCCGCGATCAGGTAGCGCAGACCGATGGCGAGGGGCAACATGATCGCCCCGCCGAGCAGGACCCCGACAGCCCGCCATCCGTCGTCGAGAAGCGCCATCGCCAAAGCGCCGAACGCGAGGACACCCCCGGCGATGGCCAAGCGACGCGGCAGCCCGTAAGCCCACATCGCTCGTAGATACGAGGATCTGTCGACCGTAAAACGGTGGGTGAGAATGGTGCCGTCCACGTCCGGATTATGGTGCTTACGACGTCGGTAGGATCAGCCGCGACGCCCGCGCCCCGTCGACCGTACCCGCCGCCGGAACCAGCGCGCCGACCACCGCCGTCTCGCCCACCGACTCCAGGCCCGCCACGTCGCACCCGCCGGGAAGCCGCAGCCGCACGTACCTCGGGTGCGCCACCCGCACCGTCCTCCCGTTCGGGAGCTGCTTGCTCACGAGGATCATCGTCAGCAGCCCCCGCCTCGAGTCCACGTAGCGCACGCATCCCTGGAGACGCATCGTCCCCTTGGGCGGCTTGCCCGTAAGGATCGTCGGCACCGGCGCGGACAGCCGGTGCGAGAACCGGAGAGACGGATACGGGTCTCGGATGCGCCCCATGGTCGGCCCCGCGCCCGGCGCGTAGAGCTCGAAGTGCAGGTGCGGCCCCGTCGCGTCGCCGCTCATCCCCACGTAGCCGATGAGCTGGCCCGCCATCACCCGCCCGCCCGGCGCCACGTCCGGCGCGAACATGAAGTCCCTCGACGCCCGGTGGTCGTGCCGACCCGGATCGTCGTCGTTCAGGTGCGTCCCCAGCATGGTCCAGCCGTTGAGGCCGTAGATCCAGAACGACTCCCGCTTGAGCCCGATGGTGCCCGCGAACGGCGCGACGATGGGGCTCATCTTCGCCGCCCGGATGTCGATCCCCGTGTGCAGGAACCCGCTCCTCCGATCCCCGTAGTCGTCCCGCCAGCGGCAGTTCGCCACCACCGGGAACACCATCGGAATCACGGTCCGTTGCGCGGGCAGGGCCTTCATGCCGAACGGCGCGACCGGCGGCGGCGGCCCCCACTCGGGGCGCTGGAGGACGAGGGCGACGAGGAGCGGCGTCATCGGGAAAGCCATTCTACGCCGGAAAGGACCGCAGGCTTCAGCCTGCAAGGGTGCCCCAGGCTTCAGCCTGGACCTTCGAAACCGCGTCGCTTCCCCGCCCGTCTACACCGTCGATGCTCCTCCCGATCGTCGCCGCGCCACCGACGTTCGCGCTCGTCCCCTACCGACCTCATGTTGATCCACGGGAACGCCGCGCAAGGTTCGTTCAGAGTAGAGGGAGCTCCCCGGTGCACAACGGTTGGGGACGGCTCTACGTCGACGGAAGGCTTGTGGGCGAGGCACCGGACAGTGCCCAGCTCTTCTTCTTCCGAAACGCGCCCCCTGAAGTTCTCGCCGGCTCGCTCGGAGGAACCTCGGACGGCGCCTACATGGTTTCCACGAACCTCGGGTTCGTCTCTCGCCGAGGCGTTGTCCGTGCCTTTCCGGACGTCAACGTTCACGGGATCGCGAAGGACGGCTCGGTCCTCCTGAGTTCGATGGACCAACCACCCTCGCCCGAGGACTACAAGCCTGACCGCGTCTGGTTCGACCGGAACGGCCAACGGACCGAGATCGGTTTCGCCGACGATGTGTGGCTCCTGCCCGACGGATCGGTCCTGGGCCGCGCCTACCGCAATCCCGACGGGGCCTACGCCAACGCGGTCAATCGTGCGCCAGGGTCGCGAGGCGAGACGTTCCTGTGGCGGCACGGTCGACGAACCGACGCGGGAACGTGGTGGCCGATGAGCGTGAACCTCCACGGCGTTGCCCTCGGCCTCGCCCGGAACGATCCCGCCTTTCGCGGCGAGGACCGCGACCGCATCGGCCCGCTCGTCCGCTGGGGACGGGGGCGTCTCACGCCCATCGACCTCGTGGGGCGTCTCGGTTGCCGTCCGTTCTTCGCCCGCGATGATGGCTCGTTCGTGCTGGGCGTCACGGACGGCAGGGTACGCCGCCTCGGCATTCTGCGCGACGGTCGCCTTGAGCTCGTGCCGCGAACGATCGAGGGCAAGGAGATCGATCCCAAGTACGTCCAGGTCGACGATAGAGGACGGCTGTTCTTCCAGGCGATCCGCGTCGGTCGGGACAACCGGCCGCACTTTTGGCAGATCGTGCGTCGGAATTTGCCCGATCAGAAGATCCGCCGCACGCCGTAGGCGTCGAACATTCCGTCCGAACCCACAATCGGCAGGTCCTCCTCAAGCGCCTGAGCGATGATCATCCGGTCGAACGGATCGCGATGGTGGTGCGGCAGCGTGGAGACGCGAAGAATGTGAGCGTCTGCGATGTCGAGAACCTCAACGGTGTCCTTGGCGATCTCGCCAAGGAGCTGCGAAAGCGGTGTCTTGAGCGGCAGCTTTCCGATCGAAACCTTGATCGCGATCTCCCAGGCACTCGCTCGGCTGAGCAACACTCGGTCGGCCTCCATGATGATCCTCCGGGCAAGGCTGGACAGCCGTGGGCTGTCGTCAACGAACCAGAGGAACGACTGGGTATCGAGGAGGATCTCCTCTTCGTTCAGGAGTACTCCTCCATGCCGGGAATCGGATCGTCGAAGTCCGGCGGCACCTCGATAAGGCCCTTCAACCGTCCTGGCAATCGCTTCGGCGCTTGCTCTCGCACAACGACCTCAAAGCGCTGGCCCGGTGGAAGACCGACAACCTCGACGTGCAAAACGCCGTCGTCCCCGCTCGTCTCCATCCGCGTCACCTCGACCATCAAACTATTTTACGCACGCCTGGTTGACGAAATCCCTCCGGTTCGCCCTTCTCTCTCTGCCCTCCGTGTTCTCGGTGGTTGAACCCGCCCGGGAGCTTCCTTCGCGTCCTTGCCTCCTCCGAAGATCCTCGCCAACCAACGCCGAACCGAAAAGGGCTTCCGACCCATCCAAAAGTACCGAAACGGAAGCGCAACTTTTTCCCGCCGAGCACCCCACGTCCCCCGGAACGTAGAATAGAACAGCATGGCCGCCGCCCTCGACGTCGCCCTGGTGAACATCACCGTCAACGACCAG
>CAXTOO010000051.1:10509-18555 GCA_964245875.1 uncultured Fimbriimonas sp.
CAAGGGCGAGATGATCGTGGAGTCGGTCAAACGGCTCGGGCTGGAGATCCCGATCTTCTGCTACCACCCGCGCATGAAGCCCGTGGGGATGTGCCGGATGTGCCTCGTGGAGATCGGCACCAAGGGGCCTGACGGCTCGGTGCGCATGATGCCCAAGCCGCAAGCCGCCTGCTCACTTCCCGCGAGCGAGGGGCTGATCATCGTCACGGACTCGGACAAGATCCACGCCGACCGCAAGGGCGTGCTCGAGTTCCTGCTCATCAACCACCCGCTCGACTGCCCCGTCTGCGACCGCGGCGGCGAGTGCCCGCTCCAGAACAACACCCTCTTCTACGGCCCCAGCACCAGCCGCTACATCGAGGACAAGCGCCACGCCCCCAAGCACTACCCGCTCTCCGAGTACGTGACCCTCGACCTTGAGCGCTGCATCCAGTGCGGCCGCTGCGTCCGCTTCACCGAGGAGATCTCCGGCGACGCCCAGCTCGCCCTGCGGTTCCGCGGCGCGAAGACCCAGCCCGGCACGTTCGAATTGCGCCAGTTCGACTCCAAGTTCAGCGGCAACGTCATCGAGATCTGCCCCGTCGGCGCGCTCACGAACACGACCTACCGCTTTCGCGCCCGCCCCTGGGACCTCCAAACCTCCCCCGGCCTCTGCCTGAACTGCGGCGTCGGCTGCAACGTCCACGTCGACACCCGCGCGGGGGGCGTGGTCCGGATCAACGGCCGAACCAACGAGGCGGTCAACGAGGAGTGGACCTGCGACCGAGGCAAGTTCGGCCACGGCTACGTCGCCTCGGACAAGCGGCTCACGAAGGTCCTCGTCCGAAGCGGCGACGCCCTCGCCCCCGCCGAGTGGTCCGACGCCTATTCGGCGATGCTCAAGGCGTTTGGGCAAGGCTCCGTCGCCGGCCTGATCGGCGGGCGCCCCTCCAACGAAGATCTGTACCTCTTCTCAAATCTTCTAAAGCGCGACCTTGGATCTTCTGATGCCGATCACCGCTTCGAGGCTCACGCGCCGAAAGTCCAACCCGATCACGCCGCTCACCCCATCGCCGCCTACGAGGAGGCCCAGAGCGTCCTCGTGTTCGGCACGAACCCCGCCGACGACACGCCGATCCTCTTCCTGCGCCTTCGCAAGGCCTGGCTGCTGAACGGCACCCAGTTCGTCGTCGCCAGCGACGCGCCGACCGACGTCGACTCGTTCGCCCACACGATCCTTCGTTACCGTCCCGGCACCGCCGCCGCCCTCGCGGAGGGCCTCGCGGGACGCGCGACCCTCGAAGCGACCGCCGAAAAGACCGGCATCGCTTTGGATTATCTGAAGGAGGCTTCCGAAATCCTAAAGGGCAGCCCGGTGGTCGCCAGCCGCCGCCTTTTCGAGGATGCCGATAGTATCCAAGCCTTGGACGTCCTGAAGAGCCTCGGCGGCCCCGTCTCGGTCTACGGCCGTAACGCCACCGACGAGGCCGCCGCGCTCCTCGGCGCGATTCCTGGCGAGGGCGGCCGCAACGCCCGCAAGATCCTGGAGGCCTGTGCCGATGGCTCCATCTCCACCCTCTGGATCGTCGGCGTCGATCCCTTCGCTCTCATCGAAGATCGCGACCTCGTGACCCGCGCCCTGGAGAACGTCGAGTTCCTCGTCGTGCAGGACGTCGAGGAGACCGAGGCGACCGCCTACGCCAGCGTCGTCCTTCCCGTAGCCACCCCCCAGGAGACCGACGGTTCCTACACGAACATCGAGCGCCGCGTCCAGCGTCTTCTCCGGGCCATCGAGCCGAAGGGGGACGCGAAGCCGAGCTGGCGCGTGTTCAGCGAGCTGTCGCTCCGTTTGAAGGGTGGCCAGCCCCTCTTCAACCCTCGGGACATCCTGGCCCGCATCGCCCGCGACGTTCCCGCTTTCGCGGGCGTGACGTGGGAGAACATCGAAGGCGAAGGATTCGTACTGGGCGCAGGACCGAGCTGACGCTGGCGGCTCTAACGTCTTACCGTACCGGCTAAACGGTGCGGTGCTTTCGAGGCGCCGTCGGTTTTGGCGATCCCGTGGGTCGAGCCGCCTCTCCGGATGCTCGGAAGGCATCATGACTTTTTAGTCCAGTATCATCACTCCGATGTTGCGATCATCAAACTGGACAAAGTTGGGCAGTTAAGGCGGTGGGAGAATAAATGATGGAAAGCGTTCCAACCAGGCCCATGAATCGCTCATCGTTCACCCTTTCGCTTCTCTCCATCCTTGTGGCCGCCGCCGCCGCACAGACCGTGCCGGCTCCCGGCGATCCGGGTCTTTCCGGCACGACCCAGGCCGACACCTACAGCAACTTCAACAACCTGAACTACACCTCCCTTCCGGTCACCTCCCTTCAGGGCGGTGCTCGACTCGACCTGACGGCCGGCTCGTCGTTCTTCGCTTCGGGGTCCCTCTACGGTGGCTTCCAAGGTGCGCCGAGCACCCTGGACCTCAACGCCCTGAGGGTGCTCCCCGACGTGAGGACCGTCGTGTTCCAGGCGCGGATCGGACAGGGAGAGAACGGCATCGACTTCAACGTCCAGCCGACCCTCGTCTACACGACCTCGACCGGCGCCGCCGGTTCGCTGACGACCGCCCAGCAGATCCTTGCCCAAGGCAGCGTATCCAGCAACTTCGGCCCCATCGTGACCTCGCTGTACAAGTACCAGTGGGACCTCAGCGGACTCGGCACGATCTCCACCTTCAAGGTCTCCTACGGAACCGCCCTGAGCACCACCACGACGAACGTCCGCCTCGACCAGGGTACGGTCGCTCCCGTTCCCGAGCCCGCCAGCATGGCAGCGCTCGCGGTTGGCGCCCTTGCGCTCATGCGCCGCAAGCGCCGGGCCTAAAGCCCGGCGGCGAATGCGAAAGGGCCGTTCCTATTCTAGGAACGGCCCTTTCGCATTCGCCTCGGAGGGGCCTACTCAAGATCCCAGATCGACGTGTCCGACAGCGTCCCGGTGCCACCGGTCACGAGCGTTCCCGTGACGTGGCCGTCGGCGAACACGGTCGTCGCTCGATTGAAGTGGCGAGGAACCGGCTTTCCGAAGGGAACCATCAGGTTCCATCGCTGGGGCGGCTCGACGTAGAAATACCCCTTGTCGAAGGCGACCTTGCCCTGGTTCATCCCGACCGCTTCCGCGAGCACCACCGTCGAGGCGGGATCTCCCAGCGAAGTCGCGCTCACCCCGGAGTACACCACGGCGAAGTCGACCTCGGCGCGGGTGTTCAGGTAAAAGTGGTTCAGGCCGTACGCGGGCGTCAGGCTGAACAGGTACTCGTACATGGGGCTGCCAAAGCCGTCCCGGTCGTCTACCGTCGACGGACAGAAGACGATCTGTTGCGTCTTCACTTTCGAGGTGGTCTTCGCGTACTGCGGCACCGTATAGAGGGGCCAACGGGTGTTGTCCGCCCACTGCCGCGACGGGAAGCAGTCCTCGAAATCCCCCTCGTAGAGCGTGAAGATCGTGCTCATCTGCTTCGCGTTGCTCAAGCAGGCCGTCTTCTTCGCCGCCGCCTTCGCCTGCGCGAACACGGGGAAAAGGATCGCCGCCAAGATGGCGATGATCGCAATGACCACCAGCAGCTCGATGAGGGTGAAGGCGTGACTAGACATCTAGACTCAACAGTCTAGATTGCCGGATGGCCGCGCTCGCACGGGATCCTGACGGAATCTTGTCGAACGTGATGCTCCCGCCTACTTCGACCGCGGCGACACGACCGTGCCGCTGACGTTCAAAGACAGTGATCGTGATCGAGTGACGTCACCCCTCCGCGTTTTTCCGCGGCGCGGTACCGTCGTTCAGGACCGAGGCTCAACGCGAGGAAAATGAGGAGGGGATGGGGGTGGAGCAAAGGGGTCTCCCCCTCTCATCGCCCCCTCTAACCTCGTGAAGCTTGGGGCGCATGCCCCGAGGCGACGAGAAGGGTTCTCGGAAGGTTACACTCTCCCATGCCCAACCCCCTCTTTCCCGACCGGTACGCCGACCCCGAGATCCACCTCTTCCGCGACCGCTACTGGGTCTACCCCACCTCGTCCGCCCCCTACGAGGAGCAGACCTTCTTCGAGGCGTGGTCTTCCCCCGACCTCGTCGAATGGCGCAACGAGGGCCGCATCCTCGACTTGGCCGACGTGCCCTGGAGCACGAAACGCGCCGCCTGGGCGCCCACCGCCGCCGCGCGCAACGGACGGTACCACCTCGTCTTCAGCGCCGGCGACGGCGCGGGCCTCGGCGTCGCGGTCGCCGATTCCCCCGGCGGCCCCTTCGTCGACCCCCTGGGACATCCCCTCGTCCACGAGTACCACCACGGCGCCCAGCCCATCGACGCCCACCTCTTCCAGGACGACGACGGCACCCCCTACCTCTACTGGGGCGGATGGAGGCACTGCGTCGTCGCCCGCATGACCGACGACCTCCTCGCCGTCGGGGGCGACATCCGCGAGATCACCCCCAAGGACTACGTCGAAGGCCCCTTCATGCTGAAGCACAACGGCGTGTACATCCTCATGTGGAGCGAGGGCGGCTGGGGAGACGGCACCTACCAGGTCGCCTATGGCCGCGCCGACACCCCCTACGGCCCCTTCGAGCGCGAAGGCCTCGTCCTAAGGGCCGACCCCGAGATCGCCAGCAGCGCCGGCCACCACTCCGTCCTCCGCCTCCCCGACACGGACGAATACGCGATCTGCTACCATCGCCGCCCCCTGGGCATCACCGACCGGCACCACCGCGTCACCTGCCTCGACCGCCTCGTCGTCCACGACGACGGCACCATCGACCCCGTCGTCACCACCCACGAGGGCCTCGGCGCACACCCGATCCCGCTAGGTTCAAAGGAGCTCTAGCGTGGCGATGGTCTCCAGACCATCGTGCATCTCGTCCATGCCTCGGCGCGTTCGTCAGACACGAGACTCTGGAGAGTCTCGCCACGCTAGGGCCGAAAGCCCACCCAGCGCCGGAAGAAGGCGTCCAGCGCCGCGTCGTCCTTCCGCTCGCCCTTCTCGATCGGCAAAGCCGACAGCCGCGCCAGCTCCGAGCCCAGGAACTCGTGCAACACCGGGTCGCACGGCGCGAGGCTCATCTCCACGTTCCGCGCCTTGTCGTGGAGCAGCCGATCCAGCGCCTCACTTACAGAAGGGTCCTCCAGCGTCCGCGCGCGGCAGTCGGCGAAGGGCGTCGGCGGATTGCCCAGCCCCCGCTCGATCCACCGGCACGCCAGCACCGGACGCAGCACGTACAGGTACTTCTTCCGCGCCACGAAGTCGTCCTGCAGGTACTTGTCCCACTGCCCCCGCGCGAGGCTGAGGTAGTGCCGGTACAGGGTCCCGAGGTCCAGATACTCGTCGGCCAACAGACGGAACTCGGCCAGGAACTGCGGGTCGGCCCGGTACACGATGGGCGAGGCGAGCCGCTCGAAGTGCGACGGGTTCGACTTCGCGAGCAGCCCCAGCCCCTTGCGCAGGTCCCACCCGGAGAGATCGAGGTCGCCCGGGAGCATCGCCTCGACCACGTCCCGCCGTTCTCGCACCGAGAGGTACCACTCGACCGGATGGACGTACAGGAACCGCACGTCGTAGTCGCTGTCCGGCGACTCGAACCCCCATGCCCGGCTCCCCGACTCGACGGCGAAAAGCACCCGAACGCGGTGTTCGGCCTCGATCCTTTCCAATGCGCTTTCGATGGCAGACATGGCTCACGATGGCCGACGATCGCTCCGGGCCATCGTCCGCCATCGCGAGCGATCGTCCGCCACCGTCGGCTCCCCAACTGGCGGAGGGAAGGGGATTCGAACCCCTGAGACTTGCGCCTGGCGGTTTTCAAGACCGCTGCCATCGACCACTCGACCATCCCTCCAGGGGAAGATTACCTTTGCGCCGGAGCGAGCCACGCCTTTCGCGTCATGCGAGCGCCGCATCGCCTGCGCAAGGACAGACCGACCCTCGGAGCCATCCGCGGAGCGCGGACTTCAGTCCGCCCCTGGACCCCGGACTTCAGTCCGGCGAAGAGGCACGGCTCGTTCCAATCCGCACCGGCCCCGAAGGACCGGTGAGACGCTGTCGGAGGGCGGCGTGCGCAACGTCGACGGGTGGTTTCAATCCTCACCGGCCCCGAGGGACCGGTGTGACCTGACCGGGGCCCAGGCGTTCATCTCGATCAACCAGCTGTTTCAATCCTCACCGGCCCCGAGGGACCGGTGTGACCTCGGCTGGTGGGCCTGCGTCGAGACGGCCAAGGGGTTTCAATCCTCACCGGCCCCGAGGGGCCGGTGTGACCTGTAGTACCGCGTCACGTCAAGCGGGGCGGCCGCGTTTCAATCCTCACCGGCCCCGAGGGGCCGGTGTGACACCACAATCCCTGTGTGATCGCCCGCGCCGTGGTGAGGTTTCAATCCTCACCGGCCCCGAGGGGCCGGTGTGACGGGTTAGTGGGCGCTCTCTCTCGTCTCGGGGCAAGTTTCAATCCTCACCGGCCCCGAGGGGCCGGTGTGACCAAGGCCCGTCCAGTTGTCGTCGCGGGTCTGTCGCCGGGTCAAGTTTCAATCCTCACCGGCCCCGAGGGGCCGGTGTGACGAGGCGATTGCGCGGTTCGATGCGTACCTTCCGAGGCGTTTCAATCCTCACCGGCCCCGAGGGGCCGGTGTGACATCGCGGTGCAGGCCGTCGAGGTCCACCATGTCGAGGTTTCAATCCTCACCGGCCCCGAGGGGCCGGTGTGACCTGTCGCTGTAGCCACCGCCCATCCGGACGCACGTTTCAATCCTCACCGGCCCCGAGGGGCCGGTGTGACCGAAATCCAGGCCATCAAGGACGACGAGCAGTACGCGTTTCAATCCTCACCGGCCCCGAGGGGCCGGTGTGACCCGGAGGAACTCGCCGAGGCACTGAGGCCGCTTGGATTGTTTCAATCCTCACCGGCCCCGAGGGGCCGGTGTGACGCGGAGGTCATGGAGTTCGCCCAGATCCTCCAGAGCTGGTTTCAATCCTCACCGGCCCCGAGGGGCCGGTGTGACCAGGTTTCGCCAAGGTTGTCCGGCACCTGTGCGCTGTTTCAATCCTCACCGGCCCCGAGGGGCCGGTGTGACGCCGTCAGCCCCGCCGGGAGCCGAACCGCATCGCTGTTTCAATCCTCACCGGCCCCGAGGGGCCGGTGTGACGACGACCGTCCCTCTGGACGCGGTGGCGGAGGACGAGGTTTCAATCCTCACCGGCCCCGAGGGGCCGGTGTGACCTTCATCGGCATGGAGGGGCTGAGCCTCACCGAGTTTCAATCCTCACCGGCCCCGAGGGGCCGGTGTGACGTCCGCGCCTTTCGGCCTTCGCGGGGTCTTTCGGGTTTCAATCCTCACCGGCCCCGAGGGGCCGGTGTGACAACGTGGCGAGGTTCCGGTGCTCGGCCTCCAGCACGTTTCAATCCTCACCGGCCCCGAGGGGCCGGTGTGACGTGCCGTGCCCGGACCACCGCACGAGGGGATGGTGAGTTTCAATCCTCACCGGCCCCGAGGGGCCGGTGTGACAGGGCCTTGAGCTCGGATCTCGTGACGATGGGGTTCGTGTTTCAATCCTCACCGGCCCCGAGGGGCCGGTGTGACGCGGCTCAAAGCCGACCGATACTCCAGCATTCAGGGTTTCAATCCTCACCGGCCCCGAGGGGCCGGTGTGACCTCCTGTTGAAGGTTCGTGTAGTCCCCATCGAGAGTTTCAATCCTCACCGGCCCCGAGGGGCCGGTGTGACTAGCCGCCAGGATAGGGATTCGTCGCCGTGAGCGGTTTCAATCCTCACCGGCCCCGAGGGGCCGGTGTGACGCGCAAGGGAGTACAGGAGGAGCGCATCCGGATCCAGGCGTTTCAATCCTCACCGGCCCCGAGGGGCCGGTGTGACGCTTCGTGGGCACCACGACCTGGGGTGCCTGCTAGTGTTTCAATCCTCACCGGCCCCGAGGGGCCGGTGTGACTCTGCGCGAGGTACGGGGTCACGACGCGCTGGATGTTTCAATCCTCACCGGCCCCGAGGGGCCGGTGTGACGGCGGGAGGTTCGCGCTC
>CAXTOO010000052.1:0-18421 GCA_964245875.1 uncultured Fimbriimonas sp.
CTTCGCGCCGTCGAGCGTCACCTATTACACCGCTGGCGGCCCGAGAACCTATAGCTCGACATACGACCGGTTCGGAAACGTGCTGACGAAGACCTCGCCGAAAGGCACGGTCACGACCTCAACCTACGCCTACAGCCAGTTCGCACTGGGCGAACTCACGTCCGTGCAGGAGGGATCGAAGACGCCCACCTCGTACGCCTACTACGAGCCGAGCGGACTCGTCCACGAGGTGGACATGCCGATCCCTGGCCAGTCTGGCACCGGCTCGACCCAACCGCTGACCTACGCCTACGACGCTCTGGGCAACGTCACCCAGGTCACCATCCCGGGCAACGGCTCGGCGGCGAGCCGCACGACGACCTTTGGCTACACGACAGACGGCAGCTACTCCCACGGCTACACAGCCGATCCCAATTACTCGGCGCAAGAGGGGCTCGGACGCCCCATCACCGTTACCGATTCGCTGGGCAAGGTGACCCACCTGCGCTACGACGCGCGCGGCAACATGGCGTCGCAAACGGATCCTATTAGCAACCAAAAGCAGGTCATCTACAACTTGGCTGGTCAGCCGACTGCAACGGCACTGCCTGCTACAGGCAGCACCGGGACTGGTAGTGCCATTGAGCAGAGCGTCTTCCTCTACGTCGGGGGGCCGTTGGTCCAGACCAACGCCCTGAGCGAGTCCGGCGTGGTCGTCCGCACGGTAGGAAGGTCTTACGGCGCCGAAGGTGAGTTGCTCGGTCGCACAGGAAGCACTGAGCTTGAGTCGCTGACCTACGACGCCGCGTATCACATCAAGACGGTGCGCGACGGAAACAACTCCGCGATCGTCTACACATACGACACCCTCGGCCGAATGACGCAGGCCGCCTATCCAGGCGCGGCCGGATCAAACTACGACAAGGTCCAGTTCACGAGCTACGACACGGTTGGCAACCTCCTGAGCCGCACGGACGGCAACGGTCAGGTTCGCGCCTTCGCGTACAACGATGCGGACGGTTTGCTCAGCTCAGTCACGTACCCAGGGGCGACCTCCTACAACGTCGCGCTAAGCTATGATGCGTATGGGCGTGCCATCTCGGCAACCGACGCGACCGGCACATCGAGCACGAGCTACGACGATATCGGGCATCCCGTCGCCTCGACACAGACTTACACGAACGTCCCGACTCGATCGGTGAGCTATACCTACTGGCCGGACGGTTCACGCCGAACGATGGTCAACCCTGCCGGATCTTGGAGCTACGTGTACGACGCCGACGGTCGATACAGGTCCATGACTTCTCCAATCGGCACGTCGTCGTCCACGTACCTCGACAACGGATGGCAACTCGGCCGTGTGCTCCCTAACGGCGCCGCGACCACGTACTCCTACAACGCCCTGGGCATGCGCTCCGGGCTCTTGAACCAGATGTCGAGCTCTACGCTGTCGCAGTACGGTAGCTTCTCGTACGACGGGGTGTTCAACCTCGCGGGATTCAGCGCAGGCGTACCAGGGGTGCCTGCGCAAGGAGGGAATACGACCTACTCGTACGATGCGAAAGATCGGCTCACCCAGGAGTCTTCGTCGCGTCTTGGCGGGTACGCGGGCAACTACGCCTACGACATGGCCGGCAATCCGACCACGTTCAAAGGGGTGGCTTGGGCTTTTGACGCAGACAACCATCGCACTTCGGCTGGCATGTTCAGCTACGACGGCAATGGCAACCCCACGACTTATAAGGGTACCGCCATCGGCTTCGATCCGGAGAGCCGAGCGACTTCCATTGGATCGATGCTGACCGCTGGCTATCGCGGAGACGGCCTACGGGCCTGGAAGGGCGTCGGCGGTGCCAAGACGTACTACCTGTACGACAAGGGCCTGCCGGTCGTGGAGTTCGACGCGTCGGGCAACGTGAAGGCTTACAACGTCTTCGCGCCGGATGGGCTTGTGGCGCGCGTCACCGCCACGGCTCAGACACAGTACACCTTCGATCCTCAGGGTAACGTCGCCCAGCGGCTGAACTCGGCGGGGGGCGTCGTGTCGAGTTCTCTGTACGACGCCTATGGTGTCGAGTCGACCACGGGAGCAACCCCTTCCGACCCGTTCGGATTCAACGCCAAGTCGGGCTACCTGCTCGACCGCGAGACGGGACTGTACCTATGCGAGCACAGGTACTACGATCCCGCTGGCGGTCGCTGGATCAACCGCGATCCGATCGGCGTCAGCGGCGGCATCAATCTGTACGCGTACTGCTTCTCCAAACCGACCGTGCAGAAGGATCCCACGGGCTATGCCGTTCGGGTGTGCCGGAGGAATTTGGACTACGGTGACGGCGGGTTCTGGCCGGCACTCGGTGGACAGTTCGGCCCGGATCATTGGTGGCTGGAGACCGATACTCCCGGATGCGAGTCCCTCGGCTACGGGCCTGGAGGCTCACAAGGGGAGAACGGAAACACCAGCAACATGCTGAGCGCGGAATGCTACACGATCCCTTCGACGCCCGCGCAGGAGGCGTGCGTGTGCCAGAACGCCAGCGACGCCCTTAACAACGGGTGGATACTGAACGGTTCGACCTGGACCGACCGGAGCAACGGAGGAGACGGCGACTACAACTTCGTGACGCACAACTGTCAGTCTTTTACCGAAGCTGTAACTGACAAGTGCGGCCTGAGCATCCCCTGGCCGAAGCAAAGCCCCTTGAGCGGTACGACCCCTCCCCCCGAAGTCTCTGGCCCGCTTGGAGTCAGTCCGGAGTTCGCAGGATAATGAGGAGGTGGCGCCCCAGCGTCGCCAGCAAGGCCGCGATCGCCCTTGCGATCGCGGCGGGGTCTCTGTACGTCGTGCCCCTAGGCACGAAGGAAGCGGAACTCCGCAGGCCAAACGTCGCCAAGAGTCCTGATGGCCGCCATTACGCTCAACTGGTCGACGATGGGACGGTGCGCGTGGATCGCCTACCGTGCGGCAATGCCTTCACGCCTCCGCCAGCGATTGATGCCACTGGAATGATACGATCCATCCTATGGAGGGACAGCGGCACGCTGGCCGTCGGTGTCGCGCATGGCGTCAAGATCAAAGTGAACCAGGGCCGACTGGGCAACATCAAGGTCGTAGTCTCCGAAGGCGACTGAGTTTTCCAAGAGCACTCCTCCGATCCGCACCTCCACTTGCCTTCATCCCTCACCCTTGCCATGCCGGAAACTGCCTTCTTGTTAGCCGGTCGTTCTGAAAGAGAGGGTTCCGCGACGTGAGAGTCGCGGACCTGACCGAGTACGTTGCCTACCCGGAGATGTCTCGCCAGCGTTCTCAGCATCCCGGTTCACGCATTTACGCGCAAGAGGGCGGTTCCGCCCCATCCATCTAGAGTTTGCCTGCCTCGACTTGACGCCTTCAGACTTTGTGGGTGGTTAGGCCGAGGAGAACCTAACTACGAATCCATCGCGCTCACTATGAGAGACTCCGATTCCCATCCCGCGCCGCTGCCCGCACTGACGTCGCTGCGGTTCCTCGCGGCGATCTGGGTGGTGCTGTTCCACCATGGCATGCCGTTCCTCGTCCAGACGCCGACGTTCGTCAAGGACGTGCGCAAGGTGGGCTACGCGGGGGTGTCGTTCTTCTTCCTGCTGTCGGGCTTCGTGCTGGCGTACAACTACCTGCCGCGGCTCGACGCGCGGACGTTCCGCGCCCGCGGGTTCCTGCGCGCCCGGATCGCGCGGATCGTCCCCCTGTACCTCGTGGTCCTCGCGGCGACCCTGCCTGCGGCGATGCGTGACCAGCCCCTCCCAATCGCCGTCCGCGCGTTTATGCTCCAGGCTTGGCGCCCGGAGTGGGTCGGCGGGTGGAACCTCCCGGCGTGGTCGGTGTCCGCCGAGGCGTTCTTCTACCTCGCCTTCCCCCTGCTCCTGCTCGGCGCGGGCCGGGTGTCCCCGCGCTGGCTCCTGCCGGCGGCGCTGGGCGCAGCCCTGCTCGCGCTCGTGCCGCCCGCCCTGTTCCTGGCGCTTCGTCCGGCGGGGGAGCGCACGGCGGTCGACCACTTCACGGAGGCCACGACGGCGCTCAAGATGAACCCACTCGTGCGCCTGCCAGACTTCTTCACAGGGTTGCTGCTCGGGGTCGCTTACGTGCGCCTCGGCCTCGGGGAGCGAGTGCGGGCGCGGCCTTGGCTTCGCCGGGCGACGCTCGGCATCGGGGCGGCGCTCGTGGTGGCTCTGGTCGAGTCGCGGCGGCACGTTCCGTGGGAGCTGCTGCACGACGGGCTTTTCCTCGTGCCCTTCGCCCTCGTGGTGGTGGCGCTCTCGACGGGGGAGGGCACGGCGGCGAGCCTTCTGTCCTACCGCACGCCGGTGTTCCTCGGCGAGGTCAGCTACGGCGTGTACCTTCTCCACGTCCCCCTGCACGACTGGATGGAGGCGAACGCCTCTGCCACCCTAGGGATCGCCGAGGAGCGCCTGCTCTTCCCCCTGTACCTCCTCGCCCTGGTCGCGCTGGCGTCCGTCCTGCACGTCGCGGTGGAGCGACCGCCGCGGGCGTGGCTGCGCCGTCCCTGGGGGGGCTTGTTGCCCCTCAAAGGACGCTTGACGGCGACCTTCCTCGTCCTTCCCCTCGTGACCTTCGCCCAAGTCCCAACACCAGCACCGCCGGTCCCCAAAGGACCGGCGGTGCTCGTGTTCCTGGCCAAGGGATGTCCGTGCAACGTGCGGTGCATGGGCGAGTTGAATCGGCTCTCGCGGCTTCTACCTAAGACGACGCCGCTCGTGGGCTTCGTCGTGGGCGGGTCCGCGTTGGAGGTCCCATCCTACCGCAAGGGGTTGGGATGCGCGTTCCCGCTGAGGTTCGATCCGCAGGGCCAGACGGCCTTGCGGGCGAAGGCGGTCTGCGGCCTCGACCTCGTTCTTCTCGATGCCTCCGGGAAGCCCGTCAAGCTTTGGGAAGGCATCGGACAGACCACGGTGGCCGATCTAGGGAAGGAGCTCGTCCAGCGGTTCCACGTCAAGGCACCGCCCGACCCCTCGGGCTTCAGCGAGATCGTCCAGACAGGATGCCCTTTGGAAATCCTTCGACCGAAATCGTGATTGAGTTCTGTTCAGATGTCAGGCACTTAAGCCAGAGTGGTTCGTCTGCGTCCCCCGATGAACACGTTGGCGCCTGTGTTATCCACACCAACTGCGACATGAACAAGAAGCGAAGTTTTTGTGAACACAAGGGGATTTGACTATGCTGTTTTCCGCTTTTTCCCGCACGTGTTGGTCAGGATGTTCAGGTACTGCCAGCGCATGAGGCGCGACAGCACGTCGCGCGCGTCCGCCTCGGAGATCTCCTTTTCCTCGCGCGCAAGGTAAGAGGCCTGGAGCTTGCGGATGCCTTCCGCCAAGGGCCGCGGCAGGAGGAACTCGGGCACGGGAGGGGACTTGGGACGCGGCTTCTTCCTGGGCATGGCGGGCGAGGCTAGGGATTCGTCGCCACGATAGTGCGCCTCTCACGCCGCCCGCTCAAGCCCCAGGGCGTTCCAATTCAGGTCCGCGAAGAGCGGACCCCTCAGCGCCTCCACCAGGGAGTCTGGCAGTTCCGCGCCGTCCGCGCACGGTTCCTCCTTAGGCAGCGGTTCGATTACGTCCCAAGGGCGTCCACCAGAAACAAGCGTCTCCCCGCGAGACGCTTGTTTTAGTCTCCTGGAGCGCCTCCTTCCTGGTTCGAGCGGCCACCCCGCCGCGCGCCCGAACGACGCGAACTCCAGCAGCAGGGGATCGGCCTCCACCTCGATCCGCTTCTCCCGCCCGTAGAAGCGGTACTCAACGCCGAGCGCCCTCGCCAGCGCCCGCCTGCGCTCGGGAGAGGCGCCGACGAAGTCCGACTTAGAGAACGCCGCGAAGTCCCGCGCCCGCCGCGCGTTCTCCCGCATGCGCCCGAGCTCGTCGCACGCGGACTCGACCCCCAACGCCAGTTCGTTGAGCGCCCCGAGCTCCTTCGACTCCAACTCCTCGTACCGCCGCCGGTCGGTCAGGAGGCCGCTCATCCACATGTCGGCGAGCCGGTCGAGACGGACCCTGCAATCGGCTCGCGCCCTCTCCTGGGCCGCGAGCCGGTCCGACACGCCGCGCTCGCCTCCGCTCAGGAACGCCAGGATCTCCTCCAGCGCGAGATCTGCGGCCTCCGGGTCCAGCGCCACTCGCGACAGGGCCTCCGCGATCGCCGCCTCCACGCGCGCGGCGGACATGCCGCGCGTCGTGCAGCGCCGGTACGAGTTGGAGCAGTGGTAAGTGTCCCACCTCGTCCCGTTCCTCAGCCGCTTGCGCTCCGCGGTGACGCGCTGCCCGCAGTACGCGCACCGCATGACACCGGTGAAGGCGTGCTCCGTCTTGGAAGCGGCCCGGAACGTCCTCCGCGAGAGGATCGCCTGAACCTTCTGGAATTCGTCCGGCTTGACCATCGCCTCGTGCCGGCCGCGCACGAGCTCGCCTCCGGATATCACGAACCCCGCATAGAAGGGGTTCCGGAACGAGTGGTAGAGCGCGTTCTCGCAAAGGGGGCGGTTGCCACCGCGGGGCGTCGGTCGTGTGCGGTACCCCCACGCGCCGTTGAGCGTCTCCGCAACCGAGCGCACGGTCTGCCCGCCGGAGAGCATCAGGTCCCAGGCCTTCCGCATAAGCGCAAAGCGCTCGGGGTCGTTCATAACCGTCCCACGCTTGCCGTTCATCGGGTCGCGCTCGTTGCGGTAGCCCTGCGGCGCGAGCGCGTTGTACCCGCCCTCGGAGGCCTTGGCGTCCATCGAGCGTTTCACCACGCGCCGCAGGTCGATGCTGTACTGAGTGGCGGAGGCCGCCTCGATCACGAGCGGCAGGATGTTGTCGCCCGAACTGAAGCGGGCGTGCGGCGTCCGAATCTCGCGCAGCTTGCCGTCCACGAAGAGCTGGACGAGCTCGCCCCCCTCGTCCATGTTGCGCGCGAGGCGGTTCGCGTGCCAGCACAGGATCCCGTCGATCCGCCCTGCCCTGATCTCCCGCACGAGCTCCTTCCACAGGGGGCGGTTGTCGGGCACGCGGGCGGAGCGGCTCTCCTCCCACACGCGCGCCACGTTCAATCCTTCCGCCTCGGCGAGGCGACGGCACTCGGCGACCTGCTCGCCGATGGACTTCTCCGTCAGCTTTCGGTCGTCGTCGGACTTTCGGGCGTAGAGGCCGTAGCGCATGGGGCGTTGGTGAGGACGTTGAGGTACTGGAAGCGCATAAGGCGGGCGAGGACGTCGCGGGCCTCGCCCTCGGTGATATTCTTTCCCGTCCTATTGAAGTACAGCGCACGCATCTTGGCAACGCCCCCGGCGCTCGGCTGGGGCAGGAGGAACTCGGACGTGGCGGCGTTCGGTCGAGGAATCGTGCGTTTCATCTGCCCAAATTGCCACTAAGCGCCACCGGAACGAAACTTCGGGCGGTTGACGCATGTCATGCGCGAGCGGATCAGTGTTCGAACTCTTTTCGATTGGTAGGCCAAAGGCCCGAAGAATCGAAAAGATTGCTCCATTGGCTTTTGAAGCTTCAGGAAACAATTGCACCGGCGGATGATTCACCGCCCGCTCCCGTTCTGAGAATGCGCGGAGAATAACGTCAGGGTGACGGTCGGATCGTGTGCTAGTCAGGTTTAAGGCAGTGAGGGACCGCCGGAGGCCGGGTATGCGGCTCGACTGATTTTCGAAAGGCGATCCTCCAACTGCTGGTAACCACTTTCTGTCCGCCATTCATAGGCGTAGGCTAGCGAGCCATTGTCATCCCGCTCGAACGTCAGCGCGACTCGCTGTATCGTAAACAAAACGAGGCTCGTTCTAAGTACCGAGGCGCTACTTCCGAAATCCTGCGGGCACACGAACCGGATGTTGTCCGATAAGCCGCTAAAGTTTTTCGCGAGAGAAGCTGCCTGTGCGAACCTAGTCGGCTCGAAGAAAATGTAGGAGAGCTCCAGGCTTTCCCCGTCGACCGCACGTTGGAGCTCTGCGTAGAAGCCGGCGTACCAGGATGGGGGCGCTCCGATTATCGGCCTGATGTACGCGATCACGATCTCCCGGTCAACGGCCTTGAAGATCTCCATCCACCTCCTGAAGTAGTCAGATTCGTCGCCCTGGATTGCCAGGCGCTTCCGCAGAGACGTAGATACATTCTCGAGGGCGAGCAGCAGCTCCTCGGCATCTTCGTGCCGGACGCACCTTTCCGCTGAATCAGCGACCTGGCCGAGCAGCGAATCGGACGAGAGAGACGTTAAGCCTGACCGCGGGTTTCCTGGCAAAGCAGCTAACGTCGGTTTGCTCCCTAACGTTGGGTGTGGGATGTCCGAGGGCAACACCGTGGTCGGTTTATGGTAGTCGCGGGAGAGCCGCAAAGCCTCCTTG
Source organism: uncultured Fimbriimonas sp. (assembly GCA_964245875.1). GTDB lineage: Bacteria > Armatimonadota > Fimbriimonadia > Fimbriimonadales > Fimbriimonadaceae > Fimbriimonas. Next base: position 8,355 of record CAXTOO010000052.1, read on the forward strand.
AGCGCTGACTCCGCTACTTCGCGCTCGTGCCCGTCGTCAATCGTCCCCAGCGCGGCGGCGAAGACCTTCCCGAGGATATCCCGGGCAGGCTTCCTAGGTACGGCCACCGCGCCACTACCCCGGGCCATCGCATACCTCTGCACCTGGGCGGGCGAGCAACCTCTAGCTCCTTCGATGGCGAGGCCATCTCCGGTCAGTAGCTCGGGGCAATGGCGCTCAACGATGGCAAGCCACCCAGCGGGCGCGCATTCAATGGAGTCGAAGACAGCATGCCAGGCCATCGCGCAACGCTGCATCGTGGGCCGGTCATTCTCGGTCATGGCAGGTCATCTTACATCACTCTCGCGCCGGAATGTCAGAGAGGACCATGCCCTGTATTTGCCTCCGGGCGACCTAGCTTGTAAGAGATGCGGTGTACCTACACTACAAACGGATCGGTTCGGGCAAGTGCGGCCAAAGGAATGAACCTGAATGCCCGAGATAGATCCACGTTACGGAGTTGCAAAGATGCATAAAGTTAAGAGTCTGCAGAGCCATCGGCTCGTCGCGTCGTTTCTCGGCCTTCTTGTCCTGCTTCCCGCTGTCCTACAGGTCGGCTGCGGTGGATCCTCACAGTCCTCTCCTGCAGGAGACTGTCCGACCTGCTCGGCAAGCGGTGGCACGGCGTCGGAGCCGCTGCCCTCGACCGTCACCCGCGTCGCCACGTTCAAGGCCTACAAGGCCGACGCAGACGCGCCCGCCCAGTTCTATCGCGAGGACGGCACGCCGATCTCGGCCGACGACCTGAAGGCCGCTTTCGCGGCCCTGCCGAAAGACCCTAACAAGTCGGTCGGAATCCAGATCTTGAATGAGGCCCCGCCCGCGCCAGGAACTGCACAGAGCCGCTACGTCCAGGTTGGCTGCCTCTGGATGGACGTGCGGTGGGAAGAGGGGCCCGTGAGCAAGTGCTTCAAACTTCAGGGCGTGCAATGGCACCTTAACTTCCATTTCAAGAACGCTTGCAGCAATCAGGATTACTTCAACATCCACGCGAAGGCATGGTGGGACAACGGCCCCCAGTTCGGGCTCTACGAGTCAGTCCGCCAATGGTGCTTCAGAAGCGTCGGCAAGTGGACGGCGATCCGCGGCAAGTTCATGGAAGCTCTCGCCGCCGCCGGCGTGACGGGAGTCGCAGCATACGTGATTTCCGACATCTCGGCCGGCGTCTGCGTCGCGGCTTTCGCCCTCTGACCTTCACGCAACGAGGCGGCTGGGTCTTGTCCCGGCCACTTCGTTCGTATATAGATGACTTCTCTAGCCGTCATAGCGACCCGTGAACATACTTGGTGTCAATATAATTCGCCCCCTAACCCACGACTTCGACCCGACCGCCGCGATCAAGCGGACGGGCGGGGATGCTGCCTTATACGAGGAACTCGAACGTCTTCAGAACGGTTCGCTACCTGGGGGACTTTTTTCCATACGGCTTGTTACCGCCAAAAGAGGAGGCGAGCTGGTCATTCGGGTTCAGGCCGAGCCACGATTCGACCGCAACCGAGCCGGTGATTTTCTGCGCGGGGCTGGGCTCCCGGTTGTGTAAGGTCGAACTCCCAGGCTTCAAACGAAAGCATCCACGCAATCGTTGCGTGGATGCTTCTTGGTAGGCCCAACGCCCGAAGAATCGAAAAGATTGCTGCGCTGTCTTACGTGCATCAGAGGTCTTGGTGACCAGCAGGCAACGATGTCAGCACGTACGGGCACGGAGCCGTAAACACGTAGACGAATATCTTCTATAATCGTCTGGCAAGGCTCCGAACCCACGCCAACGCACATCAGGAGGCAATCGTATCCATGGACGAGGCTCTAGCCGCCAAAGATCGTACAGAACCGCCTGCGATGGGCGAGCGCCGCGCCCGTTGGGGGTACGGCTACCAGGATAAGGTCGCCACCGAGCGGATCCTCAGCATCCTGAAGTCGGACCTTCGATCGGGCGACCGGACGTTCGAGGGCATAAGGCTCGCCGACCTCGAGGCGGGAAGGGTGGACGACTTCGTCCTGGTCTGGGGCGACCAGGTGGAGGGGAACTCGATCAAGTGGAGCGACGCGGCCTCGCCAATGACGTGGGGCGATCTCATCGGCGCCAACGGGCTGCTCAAGGAGCTGGCGGAAGGGTGGTCGCGGCTCCGCGCCCGCTGGGTGGGACGCGCGATCGCGGTGCGGCTCCAGTCGAACCGTCCCGCGTCGGCCGAGGTCCACCACGCCCAACTAGTACCCGACGTCAGCGTCGAGGAGTTTCTCCGGACTCGATGGACGAACGGCCCCATGGCGGAAGACCCGCCCCAAGCCTCTGGCGCGTGGGTTAGGATCGCCGCCCATGTGGGCCTGCCGGAAAACGAGTTCGTCGAGTTCGTGCAGGCGTGCCGCTTCAGCCTAGGCCACCCCGAGCCGTCCCAGTTGGGGCCAGACACGCGGGACTGGCGGCACTATCGTACGCAGTTCGAGCGCCTCCATGCCGCGATCGCCCTCTGGGTGACCAACAATCCGGAGGAGGCACTCGCCGGTCGGGAGTACCTGTTGCGGGCGATCGGCTTCAAGGGTTACGACACGAGTCTCATCCAGCGGTTTCCCGCACCCCAGATCCCGTACGAGCAGAACGGCTCGGCGGCGGAGCGGCTCCGGACGACGATCGAGCGAGTCGAAGGGGGATACGTGGCCATCACCGGGGTTGCGGGGACGGGTAAGTCGCCCCTCGTCCAGGACGTGCTCTCCGGAGAGGACTATCCCTTCACCGTTCCCTACTACGCGTTCCTGCCGGACGGCGAGGGCAACCCTCGAGACCGTGGCGAGGCACTGACGTTCTTCCAGGATATCAGCGCACGCATGGACTCCTTCTTCGCCCCCCGCTACAGCCTGGGAATCGCCGACGTGGCCGAGGGGCGCGAGGCCCTTCGGGCGCAGATGTCCAAGGCGAACGAGCAGTTCGTCATCCAGGGGCGCAAGACCATCCTTCTGATCGACGGGCTCGACCATGTGTCGCGGGAGGTCGGGCTCGCCGACTCCGTGCTCCGGCAGTTGCCCGCGCCGAGCGAGGTCCCGACCGGATTCGTCATCGTGCTCAGCTCCCAGCCTCAGGCGCTCGAGGCCGATGTCGTGGGGGCGGCGGTCGCGTCGGTGGTCGCGGAAGGAACGGATCGTCGGGTAGAGGTCGGCGGCCTGGAGCGCGAGGAGGTCCACGCGATCGTCACGAGCTCGGGAATGGGGGCCGACGCGCAGGAGAAGGACCTGCTCTTCGAGGCGTGTCAGGGCAACCCGCTCATCCTGACGTACCTGTTAAAACGGCTCGCCACCGGAGGCATCTCCGTCGAGAGCGTCGTGGCGGAGTCTGGCCGCTACGAGGGCGACATCGACGACTACTACGCCCAAGCCCTGGCCGTACCGGTGAGGGAGCCATCGACGCGGCGGCTCCTCGCCCTGCTATGTCGCGCCGCCCCCACGATCCCTGCGGACTGGCTCGCGGGATGGCCGGAGGCGGCTTCCGTCGAGGAGCTCTATCTCGGCACCCTCGCGCCGTTCGTTCGGGTAGAAGAAGGGAACATCTACTTCATCCACAACAGCCTCGTCGCGTTCTTGAAGGATCAAACGCGGCCCAAGATTCCCGGCACGGACGCCGCCGCCCAGGAGCGAGCCTTGCACTCCGACCTCGCCGACCGCTGCGGGTCACGTCCGATCGCGGACCCTCTCGGGCGGGCGAGGATCCTCCACCTGCTCAGAGCGGGGAGGCGCGAGGAGGTGCTCGGCACGCTCACGTCGGACTGGGTGCGCGGTGCGGCGGAGGCGTTCCTGCCCTACGCGCTGGTGCGCCCGCTCGTCCTGGCCGGGCTCGATGCCGCCTGGGCCTTAGGCGAGATGGGGCACGTGGTGCGACTCATCCTGCTGGACCACGAGCTCGGACAGAGGTCGTCCCGAATAGACCCGGGCGACCTCGCGGAGCGGCTGCTCGCCCTGGGGCTCCGGGACGTGGCCACGTTCCAGGTCAGAGCGGCAGGCCAGCTGCTCGTCGAGGAGAAGATTGCTCTCAGGTACGCGGAGCGGCTCGGGCTGGATGCCCTCAGGGAAGGCTCGGAAGCCGAGCGCGAGGCGGCCCGGCGGCTTTACACCCAGGCCAAGCCTGTGGCCCTCGTCTTCCCGGGAGAGCCCATCGATCCCGAGAGGAGCCACGGGTTCTACGATGCGCTCATCGCGTGGGGCTCCTGCGCCCCTCTGTTCGAGGCTCCTGAGGCCGTGACCCCCCGGATCGGTCGCTTGGAGTTCGCGTCCGGGCCAGGGGACGCTAAAACCGAGGACTCCGCCCGCATCAAGGCGGGACTCTACTACGCGGCTTTCCTGACGGCGCTTGGAAGCGGCGCGGCGCGTGAGCACATAGCGGCACTCGTCGGCGAGATAAGGGCGCTCGGGAGTTCCGAATGGCTGTTCGGGGCTCTCCTCAACGCCGCAGAATCCGGATACGACGTAGCGCCGGGCGAACTGGCGGACGTCTACTCCGCTATCGGGAGAGATGGCGGACTCGCCCTGGCTTACGCTTCTTTCCTGGTCGGAGGCGGGGACCTAGCGACAGCGAGGGAGGTCGTCTCCGCGCTGAGCCCCTTGCGATTCGAGACGATACGGAGAGAGCGCAGCATGGGCTACACGGACGTGTCGTACACCGTCACGCTCCGTAGGCTACAAGCGTCCCTCGGCCTACCCGAGGGTCCGCCGCCGCAAGCAAAGGACGGGAGGGAGGAGGCCCTCGCTCGCGTGGAGACGGCCGCCAGGAAACTCGGGGAGCTCTGGGGGCGTCGCGACGCCGGTGAGCCCTCCGGTGATCTGCGGGAGGACTACCGTGAAATCCTCCTGTTCCACAACCGTAAGGTCACGATGCCCTACGATAGGCGCGAGGGATACGTGATCTCGTGGTCGCGCATGGAGGTGTACCGAAGCCTGGTCCGGCTTGCCGAGGCTAGCGGTAGGCCCGGGCTGGAGGCGCTCGCTGAGGCGGTGACCGAACTCATGGCCGGACCCGCCGCGACGCAGTTCTCCGGCCCGCACAGGAGGCTTTTCGCCGCCGCTCTCTTCCGCGGGGGCAAGTTAGACCCCCGTCGCGCAGGTGAGCTCGGCCTCTCGTCCGTCTCCGACACAGAGACGGACGACCCTGCGGAGCGGCAGCAGGCGTGCCTCGACATTGCTCTGTTCCTAAGCGATCTAGGGGACGAAAAGGGCAAGGGCGATTGGATCCGCAGGGCGGCCCAGGTCTCGGCTGGAGCCGGGAGCCACAAGGACTACCACATGGACCATCTCTCCGAGTGGATCGGGCGGGCAGCCCAGACGAACGATGGGCAATCGACCCTTCCGGTCGTCGCCAAGCTCGCGCGTGCGGTCCAGGTAGCAGGAGGGGCTGGCGCATCCCAGGCCGCGGAACGGTTGGTCAGGATCGTCGCAGAGATCGTTCCGACAGCGGCGGATGCCTTTGCGGAGGAGTTGGTCGACCGGCAGGTTCTGAACCTCTCTCAGGCGCTATCAAGTCTGGTTCAGGGAGGAGCCGAGGCCGGAGCCGATGCTGGCTTGCTCACTGCGGTGCACGGGGAGTTACTCAGCCTGTTGGCCCCATTGGATTTCGGCAAGGTGTCGGTGGCCGTAGCGAACGCCTCTCCAGCCGCGAGCCGGGCCAGCGTGGCCCGGGAGCTGATGAGAGACGTGAGGACCAACGCGCTTCCGAGCCAACGCATCAGCGTTGCGCGGAAGCTAGAGGATGCGCTGCGCCAAGCCGGTCTGGGCGAAGTAGATCTCGCCACAGGTCTCCCAGCTGGGGAGCACGACTCGTCCATGAAGAACCTGCTCTACCGTCTTGAGGACGGAACGACCCGTACAGTGGGCGAGGTTGCCGCGATCCTAAGCGATTCGGGCGCAGACTGGAACCCCAATCCTGAGCAGAACGGGGAATTCGGTTGGTGGGGAGCCCTTCGAGAGGTGAAAGTCGTCAGCATCGATCACCTGGACCGCCTCGTCGCAGCATTCCCTCCGCCCGACTATCTCGCGTTCGAGCTGACCGCGTGGAAGGCGGACCGGCTCCTCGACCTTGGGGAGCGCGATGCCGCCGCGCGCATAGCCGAAAGGGCGGTTGCCGAGGCGGCGGACGGAACCTGGTTCCAGGGCTACGATGGGGCGCGGAAGGTACGGGCTTACCGCGTGCTCCGCCGAACGGACGCGCAGGCGATCTCCAGGGCCCGGGAGCAGTTCGGTCGCGACCTCATCGTAGGTAGGCTGGGGAACTACCTACTCCTGGACGCGCTTACCGACATCTTCGAGTTCCTTGAGATCGAGTGGCCTGCGGCGGACGTGCTGAGAGCCGTGGACGGCTACCTCGACCAGGTCTTGGCCGCCAACGTGGCCGTGGCCGAGTACCGATCCCTCGCGCCGGTCCCGTCCGCCGGATCCGTGGAAGACGCCATCCTTAGGTTCATCGCGCGCTTGTCCGCCTTTCCGGTTATCGACATCGGCGTGGCCGCGCGCCGTTGTCTCGGCAGGTACGTCGCGGGCGGAGGTCAGGGACTCGCACGGCTCCTGCAGGCCGCACCGTGTTGGGACTCGGTCCAGCTGGAGCATCTGCTCGCAGCCCTCCACGCTGGCTCAAGGTTACGTCCGTCGGCGCTTGACGGACTCCGCGACTACGTGGCCTCGCTCAACCGGCATGAGTCGGTGGCCGTGCGCGGGCTTGCGAGGCGGATCTGCGCCGCGCGAGGATGGAACTGGACGGAATTGCGCGAAGAGCCGGAGCCGACCGCGATCCTGGTCGCGCCCGGAGTACCGGCGCTGCCGCGCAGCTACGACGTGTCCCGACAACTCGTCGGGGGCGATGCGGCGGTCGCCGCAGGACTTTACCGGTGGGTTTTCCCCATGCTGTCCCGTGACGAGGACGATTCTGAGCGGCTTTGGCCGGAGTACGCGGGCATCTATGACCAAGTTGAAGGCAGCTATCGGTGGAAGAACGACGTCCGCTTCAAAACGTGGATGAGCCTTGCGCTCGCGCGGCATTGGCTCCATCAACGCGCAATCATAGGGCGCGAGGCGATCATGAGGCTCATTGGCAGGAAGGCATTGATTGGTGCAGCGCCCCCGTGGGTTGAGGATGCGTATGACCTGCTTGGTCCGATCTACGATCCCCACTTGGAGCTCGCTGTCCCGAGTCCCAGACCTCATGGGCTAGAGACCATGGAGTGGGGGGTAATGGAGGAGCGCGAAAAGGCGTGGCTTCGTGGCGACGAGGCGGACGCCTGGGACAACTATCCGCACTGGGTCGAGGGGATGGCGATCATCGGCGAGAGGTCCTGGTTCATCCGGCCGGAGTGGGAGTGGCCCCGTGAGGAACGCTGCCGCGGATTGACCGACGGGTCTGAAGGTATCGGGCAGATCGATAGAGACGTTCTCGCCTCGAACCCTGGGCTGACCTGCGCGGAGTACTTGGATGGCAAGGGCCAGAGGGACGACCAGATCGTAGTCTGGAACTCGGAGCGGGAGCTGATGGGACCCATGTACCGTTGGATCGCTATCGCCAGCCGCTTTGCGTCCGAACTGGGATGGCGACCGTCTGACGCAGTCACCCTCCAGTGGGAGGACGAGCGCGGCGACATCATGGTCCGCTCGATGTACTGGAAGGATGGATGGATCTCGCTTGAGCCTCCGCGCTTCGAGTCCTTGGGTGAAGGATGGGTCGTCCTCGCGAGCCCGAGCGCGGTCGAAAGCATCCGTGTAGCGCGGCCTGACGCGAAGGTTCACCTGTGGGTCGAGAGGCATTCGCACGGTGACAAGCCCTTCGAGGGGCATTGGCACCTAGCCAGAGCGCTCTAGAGTCGACAGATGTAGTCGCGAGATCGACGCTAAGAGCTTTGGCGTCGGTTGCGCAAAGCTTGAACCGAAGGGGCGGTCCTCGACGACACTGGGCGCGTCTGCGAACGTCGCCGGGTGAACCCCGACAGTTCAGGAACCTTCGACCGCGCTGCTCCTAACGATGCCTATGACCTCGTCACCGCCCGCGTGCTCGCCGCCCTCGACCGGGGCGTCGCGCCCTGGCGGCGGCCATGGCACGGCCTCTCGGGTGCGCCCGCCAACGCCGTCACGCGCCGCGCCTACCGAGGCGTGAACGTCGTGCTGCTCGGCCTCGCGCCCTTCGCCGACCACCGCTGGCTCACCTACCGCCAGGCCCACGCGCTCGGGGCCAGGCCCCGGCAGGGGGAGACCCCCACCGAGGTCGTGTTCTGGAAGCTCGTGGACCTCGCTAAGCCCAGGGAGACGAAGGAGGGGGAGAAGCCCGGGGCCGAGCTCCGGCGCTTCCCGCTCCTGCGGACCTACCGCGTGTGGAACGCCGAGCAGGTGGAGGACCTGCGTCTCTCGCCCGTCGCGGCCGATCGCGAGGCCCGCCTGCACGAGCGGATCTCTCGCGCCGAGTCGGTGCTGCGCCACATGCCAGCCCCGCCTACCGTGCGGGAGGGGCAGCGCTCCGCATGGTACGCGCCCGCCGAGGACCTTGTGGGGCTGCCTGCGCTCGGGGCGTTCCGCACCGCCGACGCCTTCTACGCGACGCTCTTCCACGAGCTGGGGCACGCCACCGGCCACGCTTCGCGCCTCGACCGCCCCGGCGTGCGCGGCACCGTGCGCTTCGGCTCGGAGGACTACGGCATGGAGGAGCTGGTGGCGGAGCTCGCCTCGGCGTTCGTGTGCGCCGCCGTGGGGCTGGACAACTCGCTCGTGGACAACTCCGCCGCGTACGTCCAAGGCTGGCTCCGGGCACTCCGGAACGACCGCAAGGCGCTCGTGGTGGCCGCCGCGCGGGCGCAGCGCGCCGCCGAGTGGATCTTCGGGCGCACCAAGGGCCTCGCCGACTAAGGCCCATTCCCGGCCCTCCCCAACACGGGAGGGCCTTTCCCTTGCGCTCAGAGGAAGCGGGAGAACAGGACCACGGCGAGCAGCAGGAGGGCGATCCCGAGCTCCACGTATTGGACGATCTCCTCGCGCCGCCGCTCGGCGTCGACGCGCCGCGCGCACCAGGGGCACACCACGCGCATGCCGAAGCGGAGGGTGGGCACGGGGAAGCGCGCCCTCGCGGGGCGGCGCACGGTCTCTCCCGTCCTCACCTTCCTCCTCGACTTGGGGGCGCCTTCCGGGACGGGGCGGCCGCACACGTAGCAGTGGGTCATCGCCCTAGCATATGGGCGCTCCGGTTCAGGGACAAGAGGAGCGTGGCTCGCGCAACGCGCCCCCGACTTGGGACGTTGCCGCGACGGCCTCTCGCTTGCGGAAGCGTCCCGCCCGAGGCACGATGGTCCCGCGTCTCCCGCCGGGCCCGCTTGCCGAAGGCCGCTCCGTTCGCCTGAAGCGGCCCGCCGCGGGCCTGGCGGGAGACGCACCATGAGAACCCAAGCCGCACCCTTTCCACTGGGGGCGATCTTCGCGACGGCCAACGCCGTCGCCGAGATCCCCCTCCTCTCCATCCACGCCGCCCTCGACCGGCACGCCGCCGGTGACTGGGGGAACCTCTGCGAGGAGGACCGGCTCGCGAACGAGCGCGCCTTCCGAGAGGGGGAGAGGCTCCTCTCCGCCTACGAGGCGGCGGGCGGCGTCACGTTCTGGATCATCACGGAGCGGGACCGCTCCGTCACGACCATCCTCCTGCCGGAGGACTACTGAGCCCTCTTGGCCGCCCATCGGGCGGCCATTTTTCGCGCCGTGCATACTCGTGGAATGAGCGGCGGGATGAACGGCTTTGTCGGAATTCTCTATGAGCTGCAAGTGATCCAGGCGATCCTGTCCATCGACGGCCATTACTGGCACTTCGCCTATCCGCTGGAAGGCGGCTCGGGAGAGATCGAGTTCGGCGGCGAGATCCAGAGCGGGAAAACCGCCGTGCTGTCCCAGTACTTCGACGCCGACGTCGCGATCGCGAGCGACAGCGACCTAACGGTCATCCAATGCAAGGCGAGCGACACGGGGGACACGCCTGGCACCCGAGCGCGATTCTAACGTTTCTTGAATTAACGGCGATTAGCGTCATTAGCGGT
>CAXTOO010000053.1:0-18132 GCA_964245875.1 uncultured Fimbriimonas sp.
TGGTTCATCCGGTAGGCCTCGCGGCAGACAAACTGAAAGGCTATGGAGGGTTCGGGAAAAAAGAGCGAGAAACCCCAATAAACCGCCCCTCTCTGGCAACTCTCTCTTCGAGGAACCCTCGAGACCCATGAACCCCCAACGTCCCGACCGCAGAACCCAGGAGGTCGAGGAGGCCTACGCCCAACATGGCGAAAGCCTCTTCCGATTCGCCCTGCGGCTCTGCGGAAACCGGGACGACGCGGAGGACGTGGTGGTCGAGGCCTTCGTCCAGGCCCATCGAAGCTGGGACGCCTTCCGGGGAAACGGCTCGCGCCGCGCCTGGCTCTACGGGATCGCCGTCAATCGGTTCCGCATGGGCCGGCGCCGCCGCCGAAACGCCCCGGAGCCGCTCCGCGACGACATCCCGCAGACCGGACCCGACGCCATGGAACTCATCGCCCTCGAAACGGAGATCGCCCGCCTGCCCCCGAAGCGACGGGAGGCCTTTCTGCTCGTCAAGGGCGAGGGACTCGCCGCAAGGGAAGCCGCCGAAGCCCTCGGCCGCCCCCTCGGCACCATCCTCTACGAGGTCCATCGCGCCGTCCACGCCCTCCGGGCCGCCCTCGGCGAAGGCCCCGACAACGCCCCTGCCCCCGCGCTCCTCTGTGAGGTCGAGCCATGAAATGTAAGGAAGCCCAACTGCTCGTCGCCGGACTGACCGGCGACATCCTCCCGGAAACGCTCGCCGCCCACGTCGAAGCCTGCCCCGCCTGCGCGGAGCTGCTCGCCGTGGACGCCCGCCTCCGGGCGACCCTCCGGTCCCAACCTCCGGTGCCCTCCCCCTACGTTCTCGGTCGCATCCGCCAGGAGATCGCCACCTCGAAGCCCCTCTCTCCTCTGGGGGAGAGGGGTTGGGGTGAGGGGACTCGAAGGCTCCTTGAACGGAACACGCTCATGAAGATCACCCTGCCCGCGCTCAGCGCTCTCGCCGTCGCCACCGCTCTCGTCGCCCTGCCCCACCGCAGCGACGCCGCCACCCCCCTCGCCACCTTTGCCAAGATGAAGCGCGCCGTCCTCGCCCAGGCGCCGAGCATGACCGCCCTCGAACTCAAGGTCGGCAAGACGCCCGAGGGCGCGGTCGGCGCCTGGGTCGTCATCGATGGCGAACTCACCCAACTCGCCCCCAACGGCTCGTTCCACACGGTCAAGGACGGCAAGGACATCACCGTCACCTCGTCCGTCGACGGCTCGCCCGACCTCTCCAGGCTTTCGCCCGCCCAGCGCGCCCTGGTGCAGAAGGCCATCCGCGACGCGATGAGCGGCAAGGGAGGCGCGAACGTCACGACCACGTACACCGTCAACGGCCAGACCGTCGACGAGGCCACCGCGAAGAGGGCGCTGCACGACAACGGCGTCGACCTCAGCGTCAGCATCGACCTGGACGAGGACGATTACCGTGCCATCGCCTTCGGTACGGACCACCGCCACCTCGTGCTCGTCCCCAAGTCGTTCAAGGGTCGCCGCGCGGTGGTGACCCTCGACCCGAAGACGAGCCTTCCGCTCGCCGTCGCCGAGGAGCGGAGCGTCGGCGGCGTCTGGAAGACCGTCCGGACCCGAGCGATCCGCCTGGGCTAGGAAGCTCTCCAATCTCGTCACCCCTCCTCTTGCCGCCACGGCGCGGACAAAACGTACCTTGCTTGCTCAACCGCGAGCGGGAGGTAGGAGGGGAAGGGGGTGGTGGTTCCGGCTTCGCAGAGGACTCCGCCCCTACCGCGCCAACGCCAAGTCCTGCACCAGGAACGTCATGAGCAGCCCGTCCACCGGGTTGCTCTCCATCACCAGCACCGCCGCCTCGCTCGACGGGTCGTAGCCCAGCACGTCGTCGATCACCCCGATCGCCTCCAGGGCCGCAACCCCCAACTCCCCCAGGAATCCGAGCCGGACGTCCGCCGCCGGAACCACCGACACGCGGGTGCCGCCGCTCGGCCCCACGCGCACGAGCGTCAGCCCGCGCATCATCCCGAGCCGGTCCAGGTTGCGCCGAACGTCGTCGGCGATCTCCTGCACGAGGTCGAGGTGGTGGGCGTGCGGCTGGGCGATTTCGCGTCGGTGGACCATGACTCGCCTATTCTACAGGGGTAAGGCGCACATTTGTCCACCTGTCGCGCGAAACCGCAAAAACCGCTTCCTTCTGGCAAGAGGGGCAAGGCTCGTCTATGCTGAAAGCCATGCGACCCCATGCCCTCCTCCTCGCGCTTCCCATCCTCCTCGCCGGTTGTGGCGGCGGCCCTGGAGTGGCTTGCGCCGCCGTCTACGCCATCGAGCCTGTCGCGGCCTTCGCGGGCCATTACACCGCGACCTTCACCCCGAAGGGCGCGAGCGCCGCCACCCGCACCTTGGACCTCACCGTCGCCGCGGACGGGAGCGTCACCGGTACCGTCCTCGCCGGGGACGTGGCCGAGAGCTTGGACCGGTTCAGCCGCGCGGGCAACGTGGTCAACGAGTGCGACCGGAGCCAGATGGCCCTCTCGCTGAACATCGCCCTCTCAGCCACCGAGAACGAGACGCTTGATGCGGGCCGCGACCGTCGCGCCACTCTCCTCGGAGACTATCCCGCGACCCTCGGCGGCACGGAGACCGTGGCCGGAACCCTCACCGTCACCGCCGGTTAGATCGGACGCCCCTTTAGCGCGCGGGCACCTGCGATACCTTTCCCACGCCTCTTGATCGAGGGAACGCGGAGCGTGTAGTCGGAGGCGCGAGCCTTCGGAGAGGTTCCCGACTTCGCCGTCGATCGGAGACTCGCTAGCGTGGTTGACGAAATCGCCTCTGCGCACGAGTAGGATCGTAAACCCTCCGTGCTCTCCGTGCTCTCCGTGCTCTCCGTGTCCTACGCGGTGAAAAACGAACCCTCGGCCTCCGCCAACCCCAAAGTGTCTCCGTGCGCGCTTTGTGTCCTCGTGTCACAGAAAAGTAAACCGTCCGCGCCGAAAGCCCCAACCGATCCGGGCCCAAAACGAAACGGAAAAAAACACCCGCCACGTCAGAATAGAAAGATGAACGCCACCGCCCCCACCGCCGAGATCAAAGCCGAGGCCGCGCGGCGGCGGACCTTCGCCATCATCTCCCACCCCGACGCCGGCAAGACCACCCTCACCGAGAAGCTCCTCCTCTACGGCGGCGCCATCCAGCTCGCCGGCTCCGTCCACGCCCGCAAGGGCGCCCGAAAGTCCACCTCCGACTGGATGGAGCTGGAGAAGCAGCGCGGCATCTCCGTCACCTCGACCGTCCTCCAGTTCGAGTACGGCGGCCACGTCCTCAACCTCCTCGACACCCCCGGCCACAACGACTTCTCCGCCGACACCTACCGCACCCTCACCGCCGCCGACTCCGCGGTCATGCTCATCGACAACGCCAAGGGCGTCGAGGCCCAGACGAAGAAGCTCTTCGCCGTCTGCCGCGGGCGCGGCGTCCCCATCTTCACCTTCGTGAACAAGATGGACCACCCCGGACGCGGACCCCTCGCGCTCCTCACCGAGGTCGAGAACGTCCTCGGCATCCGCAGCGTCCCCGTCAACTGGCCCATCGGCCAGGGCGACGAGTTCCGCGGCATCTATGACCGCGAGTCGAAGAGGGTCCACCTCTACGGCCGCACCGCCCACGGTTCCACCAAGGCCGAACTCCAGACCCTCCCCTTCGACGACCCCGCCCTCGAAGGCATTATCGGCACCGACCTCTACGCCCAGCTTCTCGAAGACATCGAACTCATCGAGATCGCGGGCGAGGAGCTCGACCTCGACAAGGTCGCCAAGGGCGAGCTGACTCCCGTCTTCTTCGGCTCCGCCATCACCAACTTCGGCGTCGAGCCCTTCCTCCAGCGCTTCCTCTCCATGGCCCCGCCCCCCTTCCACCGCTGCAGCGAGGGCGAGTGGGTCGAGACCGACGCCCCCTTCAGCGGCTTCGTCTTCAAGATCCAGGCGAACATGGACCCCGCCCACCGCGACCGCATCGCCTTCATGCGCGTCGTCTCCGGCCGCTTCGAGAAGGACATGGAGGTCGTCCACGGCCGCACCGGGAAGAAGCTCCGCCTCACCCGCCCCCAGCGCCTCTTCGCCCAGGAGCGCGAGACCGTCGAGGAGGCCTACGCGGGCGACGTCGTCGGACTCACCAACCCCGGCGCGTTCAAGCTCGGCGACACCCTGAGCTTCGAGAAGGGCGTCCAGTTCGAGGAGGTCCCCGCCTTCACCCCCGAGACCTTCGCCACCCTCGTCAACCGCGACGTCACCCGCTTCAAGCACTTCGACAAGGGCGTCGAGCAGCTCACCGAGGAGGGCCTCGTCGACCTCTTCTGGGACAAGCGCGGCGGTCGCCGCGAACCCATCCTCGGCGCCGTCGGCAAGCTCCAGTTCGAGGTCGTCCAGTTCCGCCTCGCCACCGAGTACGGCGTGAAGGCCGACCTGGAGCCCCTCGCCTTCGAGAGCATCCTCTGGATCGAGGGCGACGAGGCCGACCTCGCCGAGGCCTACTTCGGCTCTGGCGTCCGCCTCCTGGAGGACGCCTTCGGCCACCCCGTCGTCCTCACCATGGACGCCCGCTCCGCCGACCACCTCGCCCGCCGCCACCCCAAGCTCCGCTTCCTCGACCAAAGGCCGTAAAAACGTCACCCCTTCCTCGTTTTTCCGCGGCGAGCGCTCACCGAACGCCGCCCGCCCCCGGCGCGAGGAAAATGAGGAAGGGGCCGGGGGATGGAGATCCGGCTCTCCCCCCAGCCCCCTCTCATCGCCCGCTGAGAGCCAGCCATCATCGTGAAGCCCGACCCGAGGCGATGAGACGGGGAGCCCAAAGGCCGCTACACTCTAAGTCATGCACCGCCTCGAATGGCTGATCGGCCTCCTCGCCGCCATCGCCTTCCTGGCGGCGCTCGGAAGGCGCCTGCGCATCGCCGACCCCATCGTCTTCGCCCTCGGCGGACTCGCCCTCGCCCTCGCCCCGCCCGTGCCCGACCTCGTCCTGCCGCCCGAGGCCGTGCTGTTCCTCTTCCTGCCGCCCCTCATCTTCGCCGCCGCGCGCAACACCTCCTGGACCGAGGTCCGCCACAACTTCCGCCCGATCCTCTTCCTCGCCGTCGGCCTCGTGCTCGCCACGATGGCGGCGGTCGCGCTCGTTGCGAAGCTCGTCCTCCCCGACCTCCCCTGGGGCGTCGCCTTCGCCCTCGGCGCGATCCTCGGCCCGCCCGACGCCGTCGCCGCCACGAGCATCGCCGGAAGCCTGCGCCTCCCCCGCCCCGTCGTCGAGGCCCTGGAGGGCGAGGGCCTCTTCAACGACGTGACCGCCCTCGTCGCCTTCCAGATCGCCCTCGGCGTCGTGGTCTCCGGCGAGCACTTCCACCCCGCCGCCGCGACCGGCACCTTCCTCCTCTCCGGCGTCGTCGCCACGCTCTCCGGCCTCGCCATCGGATGGCTGGGCCACCGGGCGCTCTTCCGCCTCCAGAACGCCACCTCCGAGGTCACCCTCACCCTCCTGGAGCCGTTCGCCGCCTACCTCCTCGCCGAGCGGTTCCACGCCTCCGGCGTGATGGCTGTCCTCGTCCTCGCCCTGTACCAGAGCAACCTCAAGTCCCAGTCGATCTCCTCCACCGCCCGACTCCTCAGTGGCGCGACCTGGGAGATCGCCGACTTCCTCCTCACCGGCTTCTCGTTCGTCCTCATGGGACTGCAACTCCCCCAGGCCGTCGCCGGCCTGAAGGAAGGGCCGAACATCGCCCTCCTCGCCGTGCTCGTCGCCGCGACCGTCGTCGGGGTGCGCCCCCTCTGGATCTTCGGCGTCGGCCGCCTCGCCGAACGGTTTCGGCCCACGAACGCCGATGGCACCCCGAAGGACGGCCTCACCCAGGCCGGCATGAAGGTCGTCGCGTGGGCGGGGATGCGCGGCGTCGTCTCCCTCGCCCTCGCGCTCTCCCTGCCCGTCGACGTTCCGGGACGCGGCATGGTCGTCGTCGTCACCTTCGCCACGATCTTCGTCACCCTCGTCGGCCAGGGCCTCACCCTCCCGATCCTCATCCGACGCCTGGGAATCCAATCGACCGGCCGCACGGCCGCGCGGGCGGAGTTCGAGGCGCAGCGCCGCCTCGCGAAGGCCGCGCTGCGGCGGCTCGACGACCTCGACGCCTCCGACGAGGCGCAGACGCGGGTCCGGCACCTCTTCGAGGAGCGCCTGGACGCCGCCGAGCGGCGCTGCCGCCGCAGCGTCGAGACCGAGAGCGACGTCGAGGCCGACACCCGCCGACTCCTGGAGGAGATGGTCGCCGTCCAGCACGAGGAGCTCCAGGCCATGCGACGCTCGGGCGACATCGACACCCCCACCGCCAACCGTCTCCAGAGAAGGCTGGACGCCACGGAACGCCTGCGCCTGGGCTAGTGGTGCCTCCTTCCAGGAGGCATCTTCGGCCCCTCGTCGCCCCGGCTTCCAGCTGGGAGCGCCCCCAAAGGAGTAACGTGACCGCCATGGGAACTTCCCCCTTTCTCGGCCTCCGCACTTGCGTCGTCCACGTCTCCGACCTCGACGCCGCCAAGGCGTGGTACGCGAAGATCCTCGACGCCGAACCCTACTTCGACGAGCCGTTCTACGTCGGCTTCAGCGTCGGCGGCTACGAACTGGGACTCCACCCCAACGACTCGGCCCTCGCACCGAAGGGAGGCGTCGTCGCCTACTGGGGCGTGGACGACGCGCCCGCCGCCCACGCGCGGCTCCTCGAACTCGGCGCGAAGCCCCACTTCGGCCCGGAGGATGTGGGCGGCGGCATCGTGATCGGCGCCGTGCTCGACCCTTGGGACAACCTCTTCGGCTACGTCCACAACCCGCACTTCAAGGCGGAGTAGGCGTCCCGCGCACGAACGCCAAGATCGCCGTCGCGACCGCGTCGCCCGGCCGGGCGAGGTTCCCCAACACCCCGTCGTGGCTCTCCCCCTCCGGTCGCAGCACCTCGACCCTCACGCCCGCCGCCCTCAGGTGCGCCGCGAAGCCGTCCGCCTGGCCCGCGTCCACCAGCTCGTCGCCCGTCGAGTGCACCACGAGCCAAGGCGCGCGGCTCACGACCGTCGCCCGCGTGGGCGACGCCGCGGACCAGCCGTCCGGGTCTGGCCCGAAGGCGTTGACCAGGAACCAGTCGGGATAGGTCGGCCACCGCCTCGCGAGCTCCGGAACGTCGTAGATCCCCTCCAGCCCCACGAACCCCGCCGGACGCACCCCGGCCAGCATCGGGGATAGCGTCGCGATCGTCCCCGCGATGTGCGCCCCCGCCGAATGGCCCACGACGAAGATGCGCTTCGCATCGTAGCCCTTCTCCTCCGCGTGCGCGGCGAGCCACCCGAGTGCCCGCGCCACGTCCTCGGCGTGCGCCGGATGCCGCACCGCGGGCGAGAGCCGGTAGTCGACCGTCGCCACCGCGAGCCCTTCGCTCCGGAAGCGCTTCGCGACGCCGTCGTACTCGTGGCGGCTCCCGCCCTTCCACGCCCCGCCGTGCACGAACGCGACGAGCGGCCCGCCTCGCTTCCCCTCGGGAAGGAGCAGATCGAGTCGCTGCTGCGGATCGTCGCCATAGGCGATGCCCGGCGGCACGGGAGGAGAGGGGGGCACAGTTAAGGGAGCCGGATGACGCCGGCGGACCACTGCGGCGTGGCCACGGTGCGAGTGTACGACACCGCGGCTTCGGCCAGCAGCGGACCGAGGCCAGCGTTGACCCACGAGGCGACTGACCGAAGCCCCAAGGACGAGGGACAAGACTCCGCTTTAGAGTGCGACCGCCTTCCCGAGCGGGTCCGCGAGCGTCGGATCTCAGCAACCAAGCGAGCCGGGCAGAGGTTGTTGTTGGACGCTCTACTCTCCCGGCTCGGTGGTTCCTTCCGGAGTCCAGCGCCGTGCCTGCGAAAGGAATCCCCAATGGCCCCTCGGTTTGCAAGAGGCCTCTGATACGGGAGACGAAGTCACTCGCCGGTAAACGCTCCATGCCCTCGGCGTCCGGACCTTAACAGAGCGTTAATCCCGCGTCGGTACAACGACGCATGGGCGGACGAAGACTCGGGCTCCTCGCGACCGCCCTCCTCGGCGGCTGCTCGACCGGACATCGAGGCTCCGTCGTCATCGACGGCTCCTCCACCGTCTTCCCCATCGTGAACATCGTGGCCGAGGATTTCGCCGACGCGAACCCGGACGTCAAGGTCGTCGCCAACAAGTGCGGCACCGGCGGCGGATTCCAAAAGCTCGCCCGCGGCGAGATCGACGTCGCCACCGCCTCCCGCCGCATCGAGCCGCAGGAGGCGCGCAAGATCCCCGGCGGGGTCGTCGAGATCCCCTTCGCCTACGACGGCGTCACCGTCGTCGTCAACCCCGCGAACCCCGTGCGGTCCCTCACCGTCTCGCAACTCAAACGGGCCTGGAGCGGGCGCGTGAACGACTGGAGCCTCCTCGGCGGCAACGGAGGGACCATCGACTTCTACGGACCGACCGACAACCACGGCACCTTCGACTACTTCACCGAGGCGATCGACGGCAAGCTCGGCGAGGTGCGGCGCGACGTCCAGACGGACCAGGACTACAACGTCATCGTCCGCGCCGTCGCCGACGACCCGCACGGCATGGGCTACGTCGGCTTCGACTACTACCGCGAGAACGCCCGCCGCGTGAAGGCCGTGGCCGTCGACGGCGTCCTGCCCACCGACGCGACGATCGCCAGCGGCGCCTACCGACCCCTCGCCCGCCCGCTCTATCTCGTCGTGGGGCGGCGTTCGCTCGCCAGGCCGGAGATCCGGGCGTTCGTCGCCTTCGCCCTCGGACCGAGAGGCCGCGCGGCGGTGGCCGAGGCGCGGTACGTCCCCCTTCCCCCGAAGGCCCAGGAGGCGGCGCGGCGGCGCGTCGCGTCGGCGGGTTGACCCGCGCCGAGCGGCGCGAGGAGGGCGTGCGGCTCGTCGGGTTCCTCTGCGCGCTCGTCTCCGTCGCCACCACGTTCGGGATCGTCTGGACCCTCCTGCGCGGCGCGGCGCCGTTCTTCCGCGCCGTCCCGCTCGGCAGCTTCCTCGGCGGCGTCGAGTGGCGGCCCACCGCCAGCCCGCCGTCGTTCGGTGTGCTGCCGCTCGTGGCGGGCACGCTCGTCGTGACCGCCGGCGCGGGCCTGCTCGCGATGCCCCTCAGCCTTCTCGGCGCGATCTACCTGCGCGAATACGCCCGCAATCCCGTGCGACGAATCCTCAAGCCCGCGCTGGAACTCCTCGCCGGCATCCCCGCTGTGGTCTACGGCTACCTCGGGCTGTACCTCGTCACCCCCGAGCTGCGCCGGATCTGGCCCGAGACCCAGGCCACGAACGCCGCCGCCGGGGCCATCGTCGTCGGCATCATGATCCTGCCCATCGTGTCGTCCCTCTGCGAGGAGGCGCTGGGCGCGGTGCCCGCAGGCCTGCGCGAGGCCGCCGACGGCCTGGGCTCCACGCGGTGTGAGACCGTGCTGAAGGTCGTCCTGCCGAGCGCGCGCCGCGGCATCCTCGCCGCCTTCATCCTCGCCATCGCCCGCGCCCTGGGCGAGACCATCGCCGTCGCCCTCGCGGCGGGGAGCAACCCCTCGCTCACCCTCGACCCGCGTCGCAGCGTCGAGACCATGAGCGCGTTCATCGTCTCCGCCAGCGAGGGCGACGCCGCCACCGGCACCACGAAGTACACCTCGCTCTTCGCCGTCGGCGCGGCCCTGTTCGCGCTCACGCTGGGCCTCAACGTCCTCGCCGGACGGCTCGTGCGGAGGCTCGCGTGAGCAGACGCCTCAAGGATCGCCTGTTCGGCGGCCTCTGCTTCGGCGCGGCGGCCCTCGCCGCCGGGCTGCTCGTCCTGCTCCTGGGCCGCATCCTCCTCGACGGCCTGCCGCACCTGAGTCCTGCCTTCGTCGTCGGCCGCCTCTCCAGCCGCCCCTGGCGCACCGGCATCGGCCCGGCGATCATGGGCAGCCTCTGGACCGTCGCGCTCACCGCCCTCGTCGCGGTGCCCCTCGGGGTCGGGGCGGCGGTCTACCTGGAGGAGCTGGTGCCCCGCCCGACGCGCCTCACGCGGCTCGTCCAGCTGAACGTCGCGAACCTCGCGGGCGTGCCGGGCGTGGTCTACGGCCTGCTCGGCCTCGCCGCGTTCGTGCGCGGCGCGCGGCTGGGCAGCAGTGTGCTCGCGGCGGCGCTCACGCTCTCGCTCCTCGCCCTGCCCACGGTGATCCTCGTGACCCAAGGCGCGCTCCGGGCGGTGCCGCGCTCGCTCCGCGAGGCGTCGCTGGGCCTCGGCGCGACGCCGTGGCAGACGATCCGGGGCCAGGTGCTCCCCGCCGCCGCGCCGGGCATCCTCACCGGCGTGATCCTCGCCCTCTCGCGTGTGCTGGGCGAGACCGCGCCGCTGGTGGTGATCGGCGCGGTGGTCGGCGTTGTGTCCGCCCCTACCACGCCCGGCGACCGCTTCACCGCCCTGCCGATCCAGATCTTCAACTGGGCGCGCGACGCCAAGCCCGGCTTCCACGCCGCCGCCGCGACAGGAATCGTCGTCCTCATGGCCGCCCTCCTCGCCATGAACTCCGTCGCCGTCCTCCTCCGCGCCCGCGCGCGGCGCTGATTCCGGTCGCGTCGCCTTTCGAGCGGGGCGTCAACCATCGACCGTCGGGTTTCCGTAGCCGCCGGATGCCCTCGCGCCGGCGTCCTGCGTAGCGGGATCCGCAAACGGCATCTACGATCCCCATGGACGCGCAAGCGAGTAGCTCGTGCTCCGCCCACCCGCCTCGTCCTTGACCAGCACACCGCGGGAGATCAGGTCGAGGATGTCGCGGTAGGCGGCATCCTGGGAGCATTTCGCGAGTTTCGCCCACTTGGAGGTCGTAATCTTGCCCTCGAAGCCGTCGAGAACGCGGTTCAGGACGAGTCTCTGGCGCGGGTTGAATGCCGTCGAGGGCGGGGTCGCGCCAGAACGCGCCTTGGGCGAGCGCCGATTCGGTCTCACGCTCGGCACGACCGATCGCGCGCTCCAGGAGACGAAGGAACCAGACGAGGCCACTCCGGCGAGCGAGGGTTGAAGCGGTCCTCGGCCACCCCCCAATTATAATCTCCGCATCAGACGCGGAGATTAGCGACCGTATTCTCCGCAGAGAAGATCAACAATCGCGGACGGTTGACGAATCGTTCTGTGAGCGACGTAGCTGACAGAACCCAACGTCTCTTCGTGTTTTCAGAAAGGATTCAAAGCGCACTCCGATCCTTATCGGGAGCCACCCCGCCGAAACAACGACAATTCGCAATCTGAACAAAAATTCTCGCCTCACGACTATCGCGACCGCGTTGAACCTGGAAAATGCCGAAAATGATAGCATTCCGAACCCCCTTTGCAAGCAAGCAACGCGATCCAATGCCCTCGCATCGCCCTCAGAATGGGCATCTGGCGGCTCCTGGGTAAGGCCGCGTCGCCCGTATACTGGGGACCATGACCGCCGAGATCGTCTCCGTGGGGACCGAGCTGCTGCTCGGACAGATCGTCGACACCCACGCGCCGGTGATGGCGCGCATCCTCGCGGAGTGCGGCATCGGATGCCAGCGCCGCTCGACGGTGGGCGACAATCGCGAACGGCTCGTCGCCGAGCTGAAGGGCGCGCTGGAGCGGGCCGACGTGCTCGTCACGATCGGCGGCCTCGGGCCGACGGTCGACGACCTCACGCGCGACGCCATCGCCGAGGCGGTGGGCGACGAGCTGGTCCTCCACGAGGAGCTGCTCGCGCCCCTCAAGGCGTTCTTCGCCTCGCGCGGCCTGCCCTGGACGGAGTCGAACGCGCGGCAGGCGCACGTCCCCGCGAGCGGCGTGCCCATCGACAACCCGAACGGCACCGCGCCGGGGCTGCACGTGAGCAAGAACGGTAAGACCGTGCTCGCCCTGCCTGGCCCAAAGGGCGAGTTCAACCCCATGGCCGACGGGCCGGTGCGCGAGATCCTGCGGCGGCTGGGCGGCGAGGGCGTGATCCACTCGCGCACCCTGCGCGTCGTCGGCATCGGAGAGAGCGCGGTGGAGGAGCGGATCCGCGACCTGATGGACGGCGACGCGCCGTCGGTCGCGCCCTACGCGCACCTGGGCGAGGTCCACCTGCGGCTCACCGCGCGGGCGGCGAGCGTCGCGGCGGCGGAGGCGCTCATCGACCCGGTGGACGCGCAGATCCGGGAGCGTCTGGGCGGCGCGGTGTTCGGGGCCGACGCGACGACCC
This sequence comes from uncultured Fimbriimonas sp., assembly GCA_964245875.1. GTDB lineage: Bacteria > Armatimonadota > Fimbriimonadia > Fimbriimonadales > Fimbriimonadaceae > Fimbriimonas. The sequence continues at coordinate 12,236 of CAXTOO010000053.1, forward strand.
TGGAGGCGGCGGTGCTGGAGGCGCTGTGCGCGAAGGACCGGACGCTGGCGGTCGCCGAGAGCATGACGGGCGGTGAGCTGGCGGCGCGGCTCACCGGCGTGTCGGGGATGTCGAGCACGTTCCTGGGCGGCGTCGTGACCTACACGCCGCGCTCGAAGCAAGCCCTGCTGGGCATCGCGGGCGAGGTCGTGCAGGACCCGGTGAGCGAGGAGGTCGCGCGGGCGATGGCGAACGGCATTCGGATGCGGCTCGGCTCGACCTTCGGCGTGGGCGTCACCGGCAACGCCGGACCGACCGCCGACCAGGGCGGCAAGCCCGTCGGCCTCGTGTACATCGCGATCGCGGGACCGGAGGGCACGACGTGCGTCGAGTCCAACTACCGGGGCACCCGCGACGACGTGCGGCGGCGGGCGACCCAGCAAGCCTTGATGATGCTGAGGGAGGCGCTGTAGCACCCCTTCGGTATAGAATGCAAAGTGAACTAGGGCAACCCGCTCCCTTTTCGAAGATCGCGGATGCACGCTTCGAGCACGTTGACGTAACCGTGCGCGTAGGGCAGATGTTCGTCCTTGGGCACCGAGGATCCGTAGCGCGCCAGGAACCAGCGGAAGTCGTCCAAGGCCTTTTGTGCCAGAGGAATGCGGTCCGACAGGCGGGTGTGCTGATTGGGCATCTGCATGAGGAGGAAACGGTTGAAGCACACGGCCCCCCGCGCAAGGCGCGCGAGGGGCTCCTCGGGGGCGAGCCGCACCGCCGCGTCGCCGTAGGCGACGGCGATCGGCGTGGGCACATCCAGCTTGCCCTCTTCGGCGTGCATATGCGTTCCCGTGACGTCCGCCAGCTCGGCGGTCAGCATCAGGTCGCCGGGGTCCTTCTTCCAGAGGGCCTGGGCCTCGCGGATGCTCGCGAGGTTACGGCTCGACAGGCGGTTGCACAGCAGGTCCAAGCGGCGGCTCTCCAGGTCGTCGCCACCGACCTGGTAGCCAACCGTCTTAGGAGGATTTGCATAGTAACAGCTCTGCCAGAGTCTCAGGTACTGGGCTTTGGAGTAGCACTCGGCTTTGGTTCGAGGCTCTCCGAATGCCTCGTAGCGCGACTTGGCCCACTCCGCCCTCTGCCAATAGGGCACGGCCAGGAATCGAGTCTCCAGGCTCTGCCGGGCTGCTCGCCCGAAGGACACGAGGGAAGGGGTGCCGGTGACGCCCCCTAGCAGGAGGGCGACTCCAATCAGCATTGCCGTCCTCAACGGCCAGCCCCCGGTCCCGAGTAGATCCAGTGGTAGCGGCGCGTGTCCGCCGTGCGCTGGATGTGCGTCCGCATCATCGATCCACCGACCATCGGGGCGCGCTCGATGAAGCCCGCAATGCCGTAGCGGTCCACGAGGATCCAATGGTCGTCGCGCTGGGGAATCGTGGAAGCCTGCCAAGCGAACTGGGTGATGTCGTAAGTCAGACCCGGCTGGATGCCTCCCCAGTCCACGGTGTCTACCTGCGTGTCGATACTGGCGCGGCGCGGGAATTGCCCGTTGATCGCCGAGGGCTGGACGTAAGGCACGGCCAAGCCGAGGATGGTGCAAACGATCGCCGCCGGCTTGTAGGCCAGGAACTTGCCGCCGATGGAAAGCGCGGAACTGGCCCACTTGTACACCTCGGGGACCGGAACCTGGGGGAACGGCCAACTCTCATTTCCTTTGAGCGCGACGCTCCCGGCGAGCGGCACCGCCTCGGGCGCGGACGACCATTGGGTAACGCGGACGACCGCGAGGTCGCCGACCTGCTCGGCGGCTCGGTGCAGCTTGACGTTGAGTTCTGCCGTGGCGGAAAGCCCGTCGGCCCAGGTGTACTTCAGCGTCGCTTTCGAGGTGCCGTTGGCGTCGTAGGGCTTCTCGTCGCTGAAGTCGCCGTTGAGGATCGTGACGCGCGGGTTGATCTTGAGGTCCTCGACGCCCAGGATGTCCCATCCGTTGTAGCCGGTCAGGGTGAGGGACGGCAACGTCTCGGAGGCCGAAGTGTAGCCGCCGGAGAAGTCGTACGTCTCGTTGGGCTGGCGGACCTGGAGAACGTGCGCGGTGTACCCCAGGTGCGTGGTGAGATCCTCGTCCGTGAAGGTCGGCCCTCCGAAGGTGTCGTTCCGGGTGGACTTGCCCTCGCCGAGGCCAACGTAGATCGTCTTGCTCCACCGGGTTGGGGACGCGGAATCCGGGAGCGCCGGTACCCCCAGAGCCTCGGGGTAGGTCACCATCTTCGGCATATCCGCTGCTGGGACGGGGAAGGAGCGGGTGACGCCGGTGACATAGAGCTTCTTCGAGTCCTCCGCCCCGCCGAGCGAGATCGTGGCGGAGCGACCGTCGAACGCGGCCCCGACGAAGAAGTCGGCCTTCTCGCCCGTGGTCGAGAAGCTCACCGTCGTGTCGCCATCGGAGCCTTCGCCCGGCTGGACGAGCTTGAGGTCGTCCGCGACCGCGCTGGGACCGCCGTTGGGACTGCTCTGCGAACTGAAGCCGTCGTTGGCGGTCGCGGTCGAGATGAACACCGCAAGGGCGCCCGCGTGGGAGTGGATGCGGAAGTTCTGTCCCGGCGTGGGGGTGCCGCTGCCGACCCAATGCCGACGCACCGAGATCGTGCCATGGACGAACGCGACGCTGCCCCCGGAGCCGATGCCGGGGACGCCGTTCGCGTCGGATCCCTGGACCACCTCCCGCGTGTCGTCGTTGGCGCGGGCGGCGTCCTGGTCGCAGACCTGCCCCTTGAACTGGAGGACCCAACTCCCCTGAGGCGTGGGTGGACCGCCGGGACCGCCGGGCCGGGTCTGAGCGGCGATCCGGCCTGCGAGGAGGCCGAGCGCGAGAAAGAGGAACGTCTTCGTCATCTTTGTGCGTGCTTGATCCGGGTCTTGCGAACCCCTGAAGCAGGGACGAGCGCGACCCCGATGAACTCAATAATAGCGCTTTCCGCGCTCATTGTCAACCAGATCGTCGCCTTCGTGAAAGCGCTTTCTACGCCTCGTGCTCCCGAACCGTGGAGGATCCCGAATGGACGGTTGCCCAGTTGGAGCCGGGGCCGGCTCCGCTACAATCGGGAATGCTTCCCCCCGTTCCCAAGGGCTACGTCTGCCGGAGGACGCCGCATCCGCCACGGCTCGACGGCGTTCTCGACGGGGCGTGGGACCTCGCGCCCTGGACCGACGACTTCGTGGACATCGCCACCGACGAGCGACCCCGGTTCCGCACCCGCGCGAAGATGCTGTGGGACGACGACGCCCTCTACATCGGGGCCGAATTGGAGGAGCCGCACGTCTGGGCGACCCTCACCGAGCGCGACTCGGTGATCTTCCACGACAACGACTTCGAGGTGTTCCTCGATCCCGACGGCGACCACGCCGACTACCTGGAGCTGGAGGTCAACGCCTTCGGAACGCCGTGGGACCTGCGCCTTGCCTATCCGTACCGCGCGGGCGGAAGCGAGCTGCCCTACCGGATCGAAGGATTGAGGGTGGGCGTCCACGTCGACGGCACGCTCAACGACCCGCGCGACGAGGACCGGGGCTGGTCGGTGGCTCTCGCGTGGCCCTGGAGCGACCTGCGGGAATGGTGCCGGGGCCACTGCCCGCCCCTGCCGGGCGAGGTGTGGCGGATCGACTTCTCGCGGGTCGAGTGGCGGCACGACGTCGTCGAGGGGCGCTACGTGAGGCGCAAGGGAGCCGAGGACAACTGGGTCTGGTCGCCCCCCGGCGTGGTGGACATGCACCGTCCTTGGACGTGGGGCCGCCTCCAGTTCGCCGACGGTCCCGCCGACCTGCGGGGCGATCCCGGCTGGCCCGACCGCATGGCGCTCGTCGAGGCCTGGGAAGGCCGGGGAGAGCGGGTGCCGGAGGGCGTGGAAGTCTCGGGCGAGGGGGAGGCGTGGGTCGCGCGCCGCGGCGCGTGGACGATCGACGCCCGTTCCCGCCTCCATCCACTTTCAAAATTAGAATAGGTATGATAGCCGCCGGACGGTCAGCGAGCCGTCCGCAGCGCCGACGGCTCAGCCCCGGCGCCTATTCGAGGACTCGGCCCGACGGACATCGATCCGCGGGCCTTTTTTTGATCCCGGTGTGGAAAGAGACCCTTGCGGCCGCGGCCGTTTGCTTTTCCGTTTAGGAGGGCAGGGTCGGGCGACCCTCGGGTCGCCTCGACCTTCGGTGGGGTTAGGGACCGGTCGGGCGCGCGTTGGCCTCTTCGGCCTTCAGGCGGGCATGAAGGATCTTGCGCTGGCGAGGGTACCAACCGTCGTCGGCCTCCGTCGACGGCTCGAGCGTCTCCATCTCGGCGAGTTCCCTTGCGGCGGCGGGCCAGTCGCGCAGGCGCAGGAACACCCGGGCGGCGTCGCGCCGCCGCATCCACGACTCGCTCCAGCGGTCGAGCGAGTCGGCCTCCGCCTTCGCCCGCGCGACGAGGAGGATCGCCTCCGGGCCTCGCCGTCGTTCGCAGAGGTCCAGGGCGGCTTCGGCCCGCAGCCAAGCCGCCTGCGCGGGATCGTTCGTGACGCCGGCGAGCGCCTCAAGCTCATCGGTGCGCGCGCGCCCGAGATAGCGCCGGACGACGGCGGCGATCGCGGCGTGGGGCTTGCCGGGGCCGATCTGGTCCGGGTCGATTCCCGCGAGGGCCGCCGCCGCCTCGGTGCGGCGCTCCCCGGTGGCGAGCCAGAGGGCGTGGGCGCTCGCGGCGAACGCGGCGCAGTCGTCCCAGCCCGTACCGCGGAGGCGGGTGCGCAGGAGTCCCGTCCGAAGCCGGATGAAGGCCGGGCCGCGGTCGGCGATCTCCGGCGGCGTGACGGCCCACGCTGCCCGCGCCACCGCCGCGAAGGCGCGCTCGGGACGGCTCACCAGGGTGTCGCACCACTCCAAGAAGGCGGAGGGTCCGTCGCAGAGGGCGGCCCGCTCGACGGCGCCGACGGCGAAGCGTTCGACGATCGAGGAGAGCGCGGAGGTGGGCACCTCGACGCGCCCCGACTCGTAGTGGCCCAGGGTCGCGAGCGGCAGACCAAGCTCGGCGGCGGCGTGGGTGAGCGTGATCCCGCTCCCGAGCCGACGCTCGCGAAGGTAGGGTCCGATGCCGACGCCCGGTCGGTCGGCCCAGGCGCGGGGCGCGCAGAGCGTGGCGCGAACGGCCGTGACCATCACCTCTGAGAGAAGGAGCGCCCGGCTCCAGCGCAGGAGCTCGGGCATGCTCGGTTCGCTCCGCCCGGCCTCCCAGCCCCTTACGGTCGAGGGGGAGAGGGCGGCGGCGCTGGCGAGGGCGCTCTGCGAGAGGCGTCGAGACGTGCGAAGATGCCGGGCCAGCGCGCCGAAACGCGGGACCGGGCCATCTTCCGACCAGATAGGATCGTCAACGCCTGCGCCCAAACTATAACCATGCTACAACGGTCGATGCGGCAGATAGCGTGAGAAACACCCCGATAGGGTCACTCTTTCGAGTTCTTTTTCGCGTCTTCTTGCGTTCGCGTCAGACTTGACCGTGTAAGGAGACGCTGGCCTCAGGACTTGAAGGAGTGGCGGACGGGGTGGGATTCGAACCCACGGTGAGTTGCCCCACACCGCATTTCGAGTGCGGCGCACTAGACCACTATGCGACCCGTCCGAAGAGGATTAAACCCCAAAAGGACCCGCTCTAGGCTGTGCCCCGTGAATCCTTTCGGGCCACGGATGCCCTCGTGCCCGCGCCGCTCGGCTCGCCGTCCCGCCCGCCCGGCAAACGAAGGCCGACGCGCCGCCGACCTCGCCGGACGTGGTTGACTTTTTCCCGCGGGCGGGCGGTGGAAGAGCGGCCCTCGCCTCCGCGCCCTCCGCGCCTTCCGTGTCCTCTGCGGTGGAAAACCCGTCAACCACCCTCCGCGCAGGTTGGGCCTAAAGACCCAACC
>CAXTOO010000054.1:0-17953 GCA_964245875.1 uncultured Fimbriimonas sp.
GACGCGCCGGGGGTGCCCATGAGGAGGCGGTAGGTGGGCCGTAGGGTGCGCGGGTCGAACTCCATGGCGGCGTTCGTGAAGCCGGGCACGTTGTAGGCGAACGCCTTGAGCTCGCCGTAGTGGGTCGAGGCGAGGATGGTCGCGCCCCGGTCGGCCATGTCCGCGAGGATCGCCTTCGCGAGGGCGGCGCCCTCGGCGGGATCGGTGCCCGCGCCGATCTCGTCGAGGAGGATCAGCGCGCCGGGCTGGAGGTTCCGGAGGGCGTCGGCGATGTTCTTGATGTGGCCGCTGAAGGTCGAGAGCGACTGCTCCAGGCTCTGCTCGTCCCCGATGTCGGCCCACACGCCGGTGAAGGGGGCGAGGCGGACGTCGAGCGCCGGGGGGAACAGGCCGGACTGGACCATGAGGACGGTGAGGCCGACCGCCTTGATGGCGACGGTCTTGCCGCCGGTGTTGGGACCGGTGATGAGGACGGAGGAGCCGCGGCCGACCTCGACGTCCAGCGGCACGGCCACCGCGGGATCGAGGAGGGGATGCTTGCCGCCCTGGATGGCGACGAAGGCCGCGCCGGGCGCGGGGCGGGGAAGGCAGCCCTTCATGTCGTAGGCCATGCGGGCCTTGGCGAAGGCCATGTCGAGCTGGGACGCCGCCTCCACGCCGCCGGTCGCCTCGAGCGCGACCCGGCCCACGGATTTCGAGAGGAGGCCGAGGATACGCGCCTCCTCGGCCCGCTCCTCGGCCTCCAACTCGCGGAGGGCGTTACCGAGCTGGAGCACGTCCTCGGGCTCGACGAAGAGGGTCTGGCCCGTTGAGGAGGTGTCGTGGACGATGCCCTTGATCTTGCCGCGGTTCTCGGCCTTGAGAGGAACGACGTAGCGACCGTCGCGGACGGTGTAGATGGGGTCGCTCAGGAGTTCGCGGTAGCGGGTCGTGTAGGTCTGGATGCGCTCGCCTATACGGAACGCGGCCTGCTTCTTGCGGGCGCGGATGCCCGCGAGGGCGGGGGAGGCGGCGTCGGTCACGCGGCCGTCGCCCTCCAGGGAGTCGAGCAGGCGATCCTCGACGTCGCGACGGTCGGGCAGGCTCTCGCTGTAGGGGTAGAGAAGCGGGAAGTCGTCGCGCCGGGCAGCGAGGAACGTCTTGGCGGAGCGCATGGTGGCGAGCGCCTCGCCGATCTGGCGGAGCTCCAGGCCGCCGAGGGTGCCGCCCTTCTCGGCGCGCTTGAGCGCCTGCCGAGGGTCGCGGATTCCGCCGAGCGAGGGGACGGAATGCTTTGCGAGGGCCTCGTGGGCCTCGCGGGTGAGGTCGACGAGGTACCAAACGTCGTCCGCCCGGAAGGCGGGTCGGATCTCCGTTGCGGAGGCGGCGGCCAGCGGCGTCTCGCAGGCGGCGACGAGCCGGTCACGGATGGCTTGGAACTCCAGCACGCGGAACGCGTGCGCGTCTTTGGCGTGCATAACGGGTCTAGTTTGAACCAATAGGTCTTCTACGTCCAATAGGTCGTATCGGTAAACTCGACTGCGATGTGCCTCCAAACCGGTCGTCGGGTTCTTCGGCAGGAGGCGGCGGCGATCATGGGCATGGCCGACGCGCTCGACGGCTCGTTCCAGCGGGCGGTCGAGCTGATCCTCGCCTGCGAGGGGCGGGTGGTGACCTGCGGCATCGGGAAGTCGGGCCACGTCGCGCGCAAGACCGCCGGAACGCTGGCCTCGACTGGCACGCCGAGCCTCTTCCTCCACGCCGCCGAGGCGGTGCACGGCGACCTGGGCATGGTTGCCTCGCGGGACGTGGTCCTGCTCTACAGCCACAGCGGCGAGACCGACGAGATCGTGCGCCTCTTCCCCTCGATGCGGCTCCAGGGTGCGACCGCGATCCTCGTCACCGGGCGACCCGATTCCAGCGGCGGACGACTCGCGGACCTCGTGCTGAACACCGGGGTGACGCAGGAGGCGTGCCCAAACGACCTCGCGCCGACCACGAGCACGACCGCGATGATGGCCTTGAGCGACGCTCTGGCGGTCGCGACGATGGAGGCGCGGGGATTCGGGAAGGCCGACTTCGCGCGCTTCCATCCCAAGGGCGCGCTCGGCAAGCGGCTTCTGCTGCGGATCGAGGACGTGATGCGCCCACTTGCGGAGATTGCGACGGTCGCACCCGAGACGTCGATGTTCGACGCGATGTGGGCGGTGACGAAGGCGGGCGTGGGGGCCGCGTGCGTGGTCGAGGGAGGGGTGTTGGTCGGGTTCATCTCCGACGGCGACCTTCGCCGCCACGCGCTGGAGTTTCCCGACCTGCGCGAGCACGCCGCGCAGGAGATCATGACGCGCACGGTGACGACGATCCCGCCCGGTCTGCTGGCGGTCGAGGCGCTGGAGGCGTTCCAGATGAACCCGCGTCCCCTGGGCGAGATGCCGGTGGTGGACGCCGAGGGACGGCTGATTGGGCTGCTCATGCTGAAGGATCTGTTGCGCAGCGGGATCGTATAGAGCCTGTGCGCACCCACAGAGGGTGCGGCTACAAGCGCTTCGCGCTTACTTGATCTTCTGCCGAAAGTGCGTTTCGATCCGGGCAGCGTCGTCGTCGCCGACCACGAGGAGGAGACGGTCGTGGCCGTCGCCGACGTGGTCGATCTGCGCGCCGAGGGCGATCGCCTCGCGGACGATGTCGGCGAGCAGGCCCTCCTCGTCGCGGATGTTCACCGCGTGGATGCTCACGATCGTGCGGTCTCGGGCGACGGTCGCGCCCGAGAGTACGCGCTCGATGTCCTCCGCGCGGTCGGCGGCGGCGACGAAGGAGAAGCCCTTGGGCGTGAGCTTGAGGAAGTCGATCGAGACGTTCGCCTCTGCGAGGGCACCGAGCGCCTCTAGCCTCTTCGTGACGAGCGGTTCTGGAAGTCCCTCGACGTGGACCTGGCAATATCCCCTGCGGGTTTCAACCCGGCCCACTCCGCGGGGTCGCTCGAAGGCCATCTCGCGCACGGGCGACGGCGTCATTTCGCTCTGGAAAGTCGCCCGCGGGTCACGCCGCCCTTTGCTCACAGAATAAAGGTACCAGGGACAGGGGAGGGGTTTTCCGGATGGACGCTGAGGCAGATGAGGGGAAGGATGAGGGTCGCTGAAGGGCTGTCGGCTTTTTACTGATCGACGGTGAACACGATGCCGGATCGGAACGGTCGGAGGGGACGCAGCCCTCCGCTCGCGATGGCCTCGGCGAGGAAGACCTTGACCGCGCTCCGCTCGTCGCGCAGGCGCGCCTCGCGGTCGGCGTAGGGAACGGCGGGACCCTGGAGGCCGGTCGCCGCCATGAACCGGTCGCGCTCGGCGGTGTCGCCGCCGAAGGTGGTGCCCAGCGAGAGTGCCACGTAGGCATGGGTGATGCCCTGACGCTTCAGGGCGGCGACGAGCTCGTCGCCCGACTTCATGGTCGCGTAGCCCAGTTCGGTCGTGTGGCCCGGCCCGGCCCAGAAGTACGGGACGTCGAGCAGGTAGCCGAACACCTCGTCGAAGAGGGCGACGCGCTTGACGCCGTTGGCGGGGTCGTTCAAGAACCGCGCTGGCTCGTAGAAGCCGATCTTGCGCGTCTGATAGGCCTCGGGGGTCTCGGTGCCCCGCACGACGCGGAGCTTGTCGGCGAACGCATCGCCGTAGCGCGTCGCCACGAACAGGGAGAGCGCCGCCTGGATCGAGATCGCTCCCGCGACGACGCGGCCCGCCTTCAGGGGGGCGACCGCCCCCCCCGCCATGATCGTGAGCGGGACGCACCAAACGAAGGCGTATCGCGCCTGCTGGCTGAGGAAGAACCACGCGCCAAAGCTCACGAGAGCCACCGCAAGACAGACACCTTCCTGACTTTTGGAACGACCCGAGATCAGCCATGCGAGGAGGACCGCCACGGGGATCGCCCCCAGGCTCACGAAGGGGAAGCCCTGGCCCCCGGTGGGCGCGGGGTCGGAGTAGCGTCCGGGCGAGTAGGCGGTGCCGAGGACGCTCGCGCCCAGACGCGCGGGTTCCAGGGGGCCGCTCGTGTAGGTGGCCGACATCGGCCTTCCCGCGCCGAAGGTCTGCTGCTGGTCCTTGTAGATCGTTTCCTGGAAGGCGTCCCAGTTGCGGCCTTTGAAGACCGAGTAGAAAAAGGGATAGACCGGGTTGCCGGTGTCCACGACGTTGCGAACGAGCCAGGGCGAACCGATGACGAGGGCGACTAGGGCCATCTTTAGGATGGTGGATGGTGGATGGTGGATGGTGGGATGGGTATCGCCTTCCTTTCGAAACTTGCTCTTTGCCCACGAGAAGGCGAAGAGGACGGCGACGAGGATCGGGAGGGTCTGAAGGGCGGTGTACTTGCTCCCGACCGCGCCGCCGAGGAGGAGCGCGGGGAGGAGCCAGGGGGTGGTGGTGAGTGGGTGGTGGGTGGTGGAGTTACGAGGCTCTTTGCTCTTCCCCAACCCCCTCTCATCGCCCGACGGGAGTGTCTCGACATCCGCGAGTTCCGCGCCGTGGCGACGAGAGGGGGCTTCCGGAAGCCCCGCGGACAGCCAGATGCCCAACCCACCGAGGAGGGCGTGGGCCACGTCGACGTAGGCCGTTCCCGCCTCCCAGACGACCATGGGGACGGTGCCGAAGGCAACCGCCGACCACCAGCCCGCCGCCTCGCCGTAGCGGGCGCGGGCGAGGCCGAAGACGGCGAACGCGCCATAGATCGTGTAGGCAAGGGAGAACGCCTTCGCGCCGCTCTGGCCACCCCAGGTCTCGCCCCAGAGGTAAAGATTATCGACGAGGAAGGGGAAGTTCGAGTGGTGGATGTAGGAGACGAACTCGATGCGCCCGTCGGCAAGCCAGATCTTGGGGACCGCGAGGTGGTAGGCGAGGGAGTCCCAGTCGAAGGCGTCGCTGGGGACGAGCACGCCGACGAGGGCGACGAGGGTGGCTAGGCCGAGCGCGAGGAACGCGAGGGCGGCGGGTCCCTTTGGGATCGTGGCGCGGGGACGGTTGCGAGCGAGAGGGACGAGTCCAGCCAAGGCGAGAAGGCCAACGACGGCGACGCCCCAACGGAGGCCACCGGGAAGAAGGCCGAGGGGAAGGGTGATCCAGCCCAGGAAGCCTAGACCCAGCAGGCCGTGGAGTCCGAAGCGGGCGGCGGGGTCCTGGGCGAGGGTCAGACGCCCGAGGAGCGCGTGGCCAAGGCCACCCGCGCCGAGCGCGACGAGAAGGGTGAGGATCACGCCCACGGCCTCATTGTAGAGTGCGGCGGCTGGATGCCGCTTTCGCGCGAGGGTCTCGCGGGCCACAATACACCGTGCGTCGCTACCTTCGCGTCTACCGGAGCTTCGCCGCATCGTCGATCTCTCGCGAGATCGAGTTCAAGGCGAACTTCTTCGCGAAGATCGGCCAGAACCTGGTTTGGCTGGGGTTCTTCATGGTCGTGCTGCTCGTGGTGTACGGGCGGACGGGCTCGGTGGCCGGGTGGACGAAGGGCGAGGCGGTGACGCTCTCGGCGACGGTGTTCCTCATGGGCGCACTCTCGACCGGGCTGTTCTTCTCGCTCACGGAGATTCCCGAGCAGGTGCGGCGCGGGACGCTCGACTTCGTGCTCACGCGTCCTTTGGACTCGCAGTTCTGGGTTTCGCTGCGGCGGCTCGCGCCGGAGCAGGCGGGGGTGGCCTTGGTGGGGTTCGGGATGGTGCTCGTCGGCCTGCGAACGGACCACCTTGCGCCGACGACGCTCCAGTGGGGCGCGTGGAGCGTGCTCGTGCTCTGCGCCTTGGCGATCTTCTACAGCTTCAACCTCTGCCTGATGACCACGGGCGTGTGGTTCGTGCGGGTCGACAATCTGTTCATCCTCTCCGAGACGACGCAGCAGGTGGCGCGGTACCCGCTGGACATCTACGGCGCGTCGATGGCGCGCTTCCTCACGTTCGTGGTGCCTTTGGGCGTCTTGGGGACGGTGCCCGCGCGGGCGCTGGTCCGCGGGGTGGACGTTGTGACGTTGCTGTCGTCGGTCGCGCGGGCGGTGGCGGCGTTGGTGCTCTCGCGGACCTTCTGGCGGTTCGCGTTGCGAAGCTACGGCAGCGCAAGCGGGTAGCTACTGCCCATACCGGTTGTGGTACCGGTCGTACCACTTCTCGGCCTCTTCGGGCGGGATGGCCTGGGGGATGCCGATCTGCATCGCGAGCCAGACGGTCTTTGCGACGTCCTCGGTCATGATCGCGGCTTTAAGGGCGGCCTTCGGGGAATCGCCCCAGGCGAAGACGCCGTGGTTGCCGAGGAGCATGGCGGGGGCGCGGTTGCGGTGCCTCAGGATCGCCTCTCCGATGTGCTCGCCCTCGTTGTCGGTGTAGGGCATGCAGGGGATCTCCGCGCCGAACTCGTCGGCGATGGCGGTGAGGACGAGGGGGATCGGGCGGTTGACGGCGGCGAAGGCGGTGGCGTGGTTGCTGTGGGTGTGGATCACGCCCCGCACACCCTCCAGGTTGCGGTAGAGGAAGAGGTGGTGAGGAAGGTCAACACTGGGGCGCGAACCTTGGGTGATCACCTCGCCGGTGGAGACGCGCACGGCGCAGACGTTGTCGGGGGTGATCGCGTCGTAATCCATGCCGCTGGGCTTGATGAAGAGGAGGTCGGCTTCGGGGTCGTAGCCGCTGGCATTGCCCGAGTGCATGGTGACGAGGCCGGCCTTGGGGAGGGCGTGGTTGGCCTTGGCGACCTCTTCGCGGAGCTCGGTGAGGGCGGATGATTCCATGAACCTAGACCAGCGGGACGGACGGGAGTTCGAGAAAGGCGGCGTCCGGATCGCGAAGAAATGCCGTAATAGTTTCCGCACCGTCGCGAAGGAGGTCGGCGTACCGCTTCACCGCCGCGTCTCCCAAGCGAATCCAGACGACCTTCGGAGGTGCGCCGTCGACGATCACGCGTCCGACGAAGTCTTGGTCCTGGGTAACGATGGCGAATCCCTCCGCCTTTGCGAAGTTCCAGATCAAACGGTCGTCCGTCTGCAAGAGGTCGAAGTCGCGCACATGGCGCACCTCATCGAAGTGGGTGGCAAGCCGGTGGCAAAGCCGAAACGACAGATTTTCGTCAAGCAAAAGTCTCATGCTCACTCCCCTGTCGCTCGTGAAGGCACGAAAACCTTCCTCACCCCGTGTACATGATTCGCTCACGTTCCGCCGCGTAGCCGATGCATGCCTGGATATCCTCGTGCGTAAGCTCGGGGAAGTCGTCGATAATCTCATCGAAACTCATGCCGCCGGCCATGTAGCCGAGCACATCGCCCACCGTAATGCGCATTCCCCGAATACACGGCTTGCCGCTCCGCTTGCCCGGCTCGATCGTGATGATCTTGCGGAAGTCCACCATAGGCTCCATTCTACGCCCTTGCCTCCTGGCGGATGGCGATCAGGTCCTTCATGACGTTCGCCATCGAGCCGGACCAGTCGGGCGTGCCGAAGGCGTCGTGGAGCTGGCGGTAGAGCGCGTACAGACCCCGGTAGACGGCCACGTTCTCAGGGATCGGCTGGTAGACGCGATCCTTCACGCCGGTCATCTTGGACTGGGCCTCCTCGGCGGTGGCGTACGCGCCGCCGACCACCGCGCCGAAGATGGCGGAGCCGAGGGCGCAGGTCTGGGCAGAGCGGGAGACCTTCATCGGGCGACCGCAGACGTCGGCGTAGATCTGCATGACGAACGGGCTCTTCTCCGCGATGCCGCCGCAGTTCACGACCTCCTCGACCCATACGCCGTACTCCTCAAAGCGGTTGATGATCGTGAGCGCGCCGAAGGCGGTCGCCTCGACGGCGGCGAGGTACATCTCGGCGGGCGTGGTGTGGAGGGTCTGGCCGACCATCAGGCCCGTGAGCTGCGCGTCCACGAGGACGGTGCGATTGCCGTTGTTCCAGTCCAGCGCGAGCAGGCCCGACTCGCCCGGCTTCAGCCTCAGGCCCTCCTCGGTCAGTTCGTCGTGGGAGCGACCGGTGAGCCTGGCGACCCAGTTGAAGAGGTCGCCGACCGCGCTCTGGCCCGCCTCCAGGCCCCAGCAGTCGGGGAGCACGGAGCCTTTGACGATGCCGCAGAGGCCGGGCACGTCGGCGAGGGTCTCGCTCAAGGGGTGGGCCATGCAGTCGCAGGTGCTGGTGCCCATGATCTTCACGAGGGTGCCGGGTTTCGCGCCGGAGGCGACGGCGCCGAAGTGGGCGTCGAACGCGCCGACGGCGACGGGCGTGCCCTCCTTCAGGCCGGTCTTCGCGGCGGTTTTGGCGGAAACCCCGCCCGCCTTGTGGTCGCTGGTGAGAGATTCGGAGTAGAGGCGGTCGCGCAGGTCGGCGAGGCAAGGGTCGAGACTGGCGAGGAACTCCTTCGAAGGAAGTCCGCCCCACTCGTCGGCGAACATCGCCTTGTGGCCCGCCGCGCAGCGGCTTCGCGCCATCGTTAGCGGGTCCTTGTTGCCGGTGATCTGCGCCGGGATCCAGTCGCAGTACTCGGCCCAGGAGTAGGCGGCCTCGAACACCTTCGGCGCGGCGCGGGCGCAGCGGAGGATCTTGGACCAGAACCACTCGCTGGAGTACCGGCCGCCGCACTTGGCGAGGTAGACCGTCGCGAGGGGGCTGTCGGTGATCTCCTGGGCCTCCTTGTAGCCCGTGTGGTCCTTCCAGAGCCAGCAGTAGGCGGCGAGGTCGTCCTTGAACTCTTCGTGCGACGAGAGCGCGTTGCCCTCGCGGTCGATGGGCATGGGGCTGGAGCCGGTGGTGTCGACGCCGAGGCCGATCACGTCGGCGGGATCGACGCCCTTGAGGACCTCCGTGACCGTCGCGTAGAACCCGTCGAGGTAGTCCTGCGGGTTCTGGCGGGCGAGGTTGGGGTCGCGGCGGTCGAGGAGGATGCCGTGCTCGCCGCTCGGATAATCGTACACGCTGGAGGCGAGCTCCGCGCCGTTCTCCACGTCCACGAGGAGGGCGCGCACGCTGTTCGTGCCGTAGTCGAGACCGAGGGAGAGTTTGGGCATCAGCCCCGTCCCATTCCGGCAAGCTGCCAGTAGGCGTCGTTCCAGCGGAGCTCCTTCTTCAGCTCCTCGATTTCCGTTCTGGCGTCGATCACGACGAGCTCGATGCCCGCGATCTCCGCGAAGTCGCGCAGGTGCTCGGTGGTGACGCTGTAGCTGTAGCCCGTGTGGTGGGCGCCGCCTGAGAGGATCCAGGCAGCGAGGCCGGTCTTGAAGTCGGGCTTCGTCTCCCAGAGCGCGCGGGCCATGGGCAGGTTGGGCATCGGCGGGACCTCGACGGCGTCGACCTCGTTCACGATGAGGCGGAAGCGGGTGCCGAGATCGACGAGCGAGGCGTTGAGGGCGGGTCCGGCGGGGGCGTCGAACACGAGGCGCGCGGGGTCGGCCTTCCCGCCGATACCCAGAGGATGGACCTCCAGGCGGGGCTTGCCCACGGCGATGGAGGGGCAGACCTCCAGCATGTGCGAGCCGAGCACCTGCGGGCGGGCGGGGTCCATATGGTAGGTGTAGTCCTCCATGAACGACGTGCCGCCGGGAAGGCCGTCGCCGACGACCTTCATGAAGCGCACGAGCGCGGCGGTCTTCCAGTCGCCCTCCGCGCCGAAGCCATAGCCGTCGGCCATGAGCCGCTGGCAGGCGAGTCCGGGAAGCTGTGCGATGCCGTGAAGGTCCTCGAAGGTGGTGGTGAACGCCTTGAATCCGTCTTCTTCGAGGAAGCGGCGGATGCCGACCTCGAGCTTCGCAGCATCGCGGACGGACTGTTCATTGGTCAGCTTAGATAGGTCGTATAGGTCCTGATAACACCTATACGTCTTATCGACTTCGTCGTCAGAAACCTGGGAAACGACCGCAACCAGATCTCCCACGCCGTAGCCGTTGGTTGAGAAGCCGAGCTTCATCTCGGCGGCGACCTTGTCTCCGTCCGTCACGGAGACCTGCCTCATGTTGTCGCCGAAGCGGCAGACCTGCAGATCCTGCATATCGGCCCAGGCCCGCGCAACCCGCGCCCAGGCATCGATGCGGGCGATTGCCTCGGGATCGCTCCAGTGGCCGACGACCACCTTGCGCGGCAGGCGGAGGCGGGTGTGGAGATGGCCCGCCTCGCGGTCGCCGTGCGCCGCCTGGTTGAGGTTCATGAAGTCCATGTCGATGGACTCCCAGGGCAGGTCGCGGTTGTACTGGGTGTGGAAGTGGCACGCCGGCTTCGTGAGGTTCGACAGCCCGGCGATCCACATCTTCGCGGGGGAGAAGGTGTGATTCCAGAGGATCAGCCCCGCGCACTTCGGGTCGCTCGACGCCTCCTGGCAGAGCGCGCGGATCTCGCCCGGCAGGGTCATCACCGGCTTGAACACCACTCGCACGGGGAGGGCGGCGTCGAGCGCCGCCGAGATCTCCTGCGAGTGGGTGGCGACCTGGCGGAGGGTCGTCTCGCCGTACAGGTGCTGGCTTCCGGTGACGAACCAGATCTCGACGTCGGGGATGTCTTTCATGGATCGTCTTTGAGGAGACCGTCTATCGGGCTAAGAATGATCCGCTGGCGGGCGAGGCGTCCGCGCTCCACGCCTTACGCGTAGGCGCGGCGGTTGAGAACGCGGTCGGCGAGGACGCCGATGAGGATCACCGTCCCGACGACGGCGAGGTTGAGCGAGCTCGGAATGCCGAGGATGTTGACGAGGTTCTGGAGCAGCACCAGCAGCACCGTTCCGAGCACGACACCGACGATCGACCCCTCACCACCCCGCAGCGAGCAGCCGCCCAGCACCGCCGCGGCGATGGCGTTCAGCTCGTACGAGCTGCCGTGCGACGAGGGGGAGATCGACTCGGTGTAGAACGCGAGCAGCAGCGCGCCGATGCCGGTCATGAGCGCGGTCACCACGTACGCGCCGCCGATCACGCGCTTGGTCTCGATGCCCGAGTACCGCGCCGCCTCCTCGTTCCGACCCACCGCGAAGAGGTATCGCCCGTAGACGGAGCGATGTAGCACCACCCCGAGCACGATCGCCAGGGCGAGCATGATCCAAAACTGGACGGGTACCCCGAGCGGAGACAGCTTGAGCGAGAGGCGCAGGCCCGCGAAGGTCGCGTCGTCGCTGAAGCCCTTCGTCTCGTCCTTCGCGACGAACTGGGCGAGGCTCCGGTAGATGAGGAAGCCGCAGAGGGTCACGACGAACGGCTGAAGCCGGACCTTCGTGACAAGGAAGCCGTGAAGCGCACCGAGGGCTCCGGCGAGCGCCACCATGAGCGGCACCGCCTCCCAAGGCGGCATCTTCTTCTCCACGAGCCAGATCGAGAGCACGACCGCGAGGATCGCGTTCATCGAGCCGATCGAGAGATCGATGCCGCCGGTGATGATGACCACCGCCACGCCGATGCTGAAGATGCCGTAGATGCCGACGAGCCGCGCGATGTTCGCGAGGTTGCCGCCGGTGAGGAAGTTCGGGTTGAGCCGCGACGCGATGCCCGAGAGGACGAGGATCAGGAGCAGGATGCCCAGCTCGCGGGCGCTGCGGGCGAGGAAGGCGCGGGCGTTCATTGGGAGCCTCCAGCGTTGTTGGTTAGGGGTTGTTGGTTATGGGTGACAAACTTCCCAACAACCAACAACCAACAACCATCCACCCTCATTCCGCCACCGCCAGCCGCATCACCGACTCTTCCGACGCCTCGTCCCGCGTCAGCACGCCCGTCAGGCGTCCTTCCCGCATGACCACGATCCGATCGCTCAATCCCAGAATCTCCTCCATGTCGCTGCTGATCATCAGGATGGCCGCTCCGTCCTCGGCGAGGCCGCGCATGAGCGCGTAGATCTCCGAGCGCGCCCCGATGTCGATGCCACGCGTCGGCTCGTCGAAGATCAAGACCTTCGGGTCGAGCGAGAGCCACTTTGCCAGCACCACCTTCTGCTGGTTGCCCCCGCTCAGGCCGCGCACCGCCGACTCGACGGTGGGCGCCTTGATCCGCAGGCGATCCCTCATCGCGTTCGCCACGACGTTCTCCTTCGGTCGGCTGATGAGCCCGACCGAGGAATACCGCTCCATGGCGGGCATCGTGATGTTCTCGCGCACCGTCATCGTTGTGAGGACCCCCTCGCGGCGACGGTCCTCGGGCGCGAGGTACAGACCGCGCCGGATCGCCTCCTTCGGCGATCCGGCGCGGACCTCCTCGCCGTCGATGGTCACCGTTCCGGCGACGCGCGGGTGGACGCCGAAGATCGACTGCGCGACCTCCGTGCGGCCCGCGCCCACGAGGCCCGAGACGCCCACGATCTCGCCGCGGCCCACCTCGAACGCGATCTCGTGCTGGGGAAAGCGTTTGGTGCGGAGGCCACGAACGACCAGCCTCGATTCCCGTGCCTCGTAGGGGCGGCCCACCTCGCGGGCCACGTCGCGGCCCACCATGAGGCGGACCATGTTCTCGGTCGTCAGCTCCTCCTTGGCGAGCGCGCCCGCGTTCTTGCCGTCGCGGAACACCACCGCGCGGTCGGCGCAGACCTTCACCTCGTCCAGCCGGTGCGAGACGTAGACGATGCCCACGCCCTTCGCGCGAAGGTCGGCGACCACCCGCAGGAGCGTCGCCGTCTCGCCCGCGGTGAGGCTGGAGGTCGGCTCGTCCATGACGAGGTACTTCGCGTCGAGCGAGAGCGCCTTGGCGATCTCGACGAGCTGCTGCTGGGCGATGGAGAGGTCGCGCAGCGGCGCGCTCGGCTCGACGGCGAGGCCGAGCGCGCCCAGGTGCGCCCGCGTTCCCGCCTCCATCGCGCGGCGGTCCAGCAGGCCGAAGCGCGTGGGTTCGCGACCAAGGAAGACGTTGCCCGCGACGTCGAGGTTGTCGAGGTTGTTCAGCTCCTGGTGGATGACGGCGATGCCCAGCCGCGTCGCCTCGGCGGCGTTCGCGATGCGAACCTCTTTGCCTTCGAGCACGAGGGTGCCCTCGTCGGGCTGCTGGAGCCCGCCGAGGGTCTTGATGAGCGTCGATTTGCCCGCGCCGTTCTCCCCCAGGAGCGCGACGACCTCGCCAGGGCCGACCGAGAAGTCGACCCCGCCGAGCGCGGTGACGCCCGGATACCGCTTGACCAGTCCGCGCGCCTCGAGCATCCTTAGCCGGCGCGCTTCTTGTCGAGATCCGCCTTGAAGGCGTCGATGTCGTCCTTGTGCAGGACGCGCGTGTCGATGATCATCTGCTTGTTCGCGGGGAAGACCGACTTGTCGCCGCGGAGGTACTTCGCCATCAGCTGGACGCCCTGAAGCCCGAACTCGTAGGGGTTCTGGACGATGGTCGCGTCGATCGAGCCCTCCTTCACGCCCTTGAGGGTGTCCGGCTCCTCGTCGAAGCAGAGGATCTTGACCTTGCCGACCTTGTTCGCGTCGGTGACGGCGCTGAGGATCGCGGGGCCGTTGTAGCTCCAGATGCCCACCAGCGCGGCGACGTCCGGGTTCTTCGTCAGCATGTCCGCAGCGTTGCTCTTGGCCTTGGCGTGGTCGGCCGCGTCGGTGCGCTTGTCGATGATGGTGACGTTGGAACCCTTGAGCGACTCCTCGATGCCGCCGATGCGGTCCTGGGCGTTCTGCGCGTCGAGCGAGCCGACGAAGATCGCGATCTTGCCGCCCTGCGGGAGGGCCTTCTTGATCTCGTCGCCGAGCTTCACGCCCGCCGCGCGGTTGTCCGTGCCGATGTAGCAGACGCGGTTGCTCTGGGGAGCGTCGCTGTCCTGCGTGATGAGAAGGCTCTTCGCGGCGGCGGCGTTGAGCATGTCGGTCTGGTTCTTCGCGTCGGCGGGCGAGATGGCGATGCCGTCCATGCCCTTGGTGACCTCGTTCTCCACGATGGTCTTCTGGTCCCCCGCCTCCGGAGGCTTCGGAAGCTGGAAGTCGACCTCCAGGTTGCCGTCGTCCTTCTCCGCCTTCTCCACGCCCTTGCGGACGATGGTCCAGTAGTCCGAGGCGTTGTTCGTCACGAACGCGAGCTTGAGGTGCTTGCCGGCCGAGGGCTTCGTTTCGCCCGCCGCGGTGGTGCCGGTCGTTGAGGCCGCGTCGGCGGAGGCCGACTTGTCGCCGCATCCCGCAAGGGCGAGACCGACGAGCGCCAGGGCGGCGAAGGGCTTGAGATTGTGGGTTGACAGCATTGTTTGGACCGCACCTTGGGTGCCGCGGAAGGCCGTCCGGGTTCAACGCCCCGAACGGCCATCCGACTGTACCCTCAACTTACCGGATAGGAAGCCGCAACACCGTCACCGACCGGGGCTCGAGGGTGAGGGTGCCGTCCCAGGCGACGTTCGTCGTGGTCGGCGCGACCGCCTTCGGCGCATCGAAGCTGTTCTCGGCGGCGAGATCAGGGCCGGTGAGCACAATAGCCTTCGCGGCACCGCCGACCGCGCCTCCGGAAAGGTCGAGCGCGATCGGGCGGGCGTCGTTCGAGCCGTTCACGACCTTGACGACCAACTCGCGCGCCTTCTCGTCGACTCCCGCGACCGCCACGAGGCTCGGGATGCCGTTCTCTCGAAGCTCCTGGACGAGCTTGCCGTCGATGTAGCCGCGCACCACGTCGCCCAAGCGCTCGATGCGGACCTCGTACCAGCGCCCCGCCTCGACGGCGAAGGGCACACGCTCGCCGACGACCGTCCCGTTGCGCTCGAATCCGGCCATCGTGTTGCCCCAGCCGCCCACATTCCAGCGAAGCTGGTCGCCATCCTTCTTGTCCACGACCACGAAGAAACCTTCCTTGCCCTCCAGCTTGCGGGCCTTCACGTCTACCGTGTAGTCGCCCGCAGGGAGGACCGCGCCCTTCACGTCGATGGAGCGGTCGGCATCGAGCGAGGATTGGGTGAGGACGCCGCGGCCCACGCTCCAATCGCCGCGGGGATTCGCGAAGCCGGAGGCGCGGACGCCGTGGCTCGTGTAGAGGGTCTGGCCCCCGGCGGAGATCGTCAGGTCCGTGAACTCCGCCTTGGTGCTCCAGGTCATCAGGCCCACGCCGCCGCCGGGCGCGGGGGCGCCGGCGAGGAGGCTCGGAACGCTGACGGCGACGTTCCGGTCGGGACGGTTGTTCGCGAAAAGCAGCTGGACGTAGTAGCTCGGCGTTCCGAAGGAGCGGCTGGCGTCGAACACGATGGCGTCGGGACCCCACTGCTGGTTGCCGACGTTCGTGAGGAGCGGGGCGTAGGAGGCCATGCGCACGACGTCGGCGTTGCGCTCCATGCCGGTCATGAACGCGGCCTCGCCCAGCGCGGCGTCCAGGTTGCCCTTGCCCGCGCCTTGCGTGACCGCGTACTCGCCGACGTAGATCTTCGGCCCGCTCCGGCTGTAGCCGTCGTACTTCGTCGCGTTGGCCCAGAAGAACTTCGGGTCGGAATAGTAGTGCTCGTCGACCATGTCCGCGGCGTAGGGAACGGCATTGTCCGCGATGGTGACGATCTCGGGATACTTCGCCTTGATGGCCTCAACCATCATTCTGTAGCGCGGCGCGTAGGCCGCGTCGCCGCCGTGCGCCCACGCGCCGTTCTCGTTCCCGATCTCCACGTGCTTCAGGCCGAACGGCGCGGGATGGCCCGCCTTCGCCCGCTCCGCGCCCCACTTGGAGTCGATGGGGCCGTTCGCATACTCGATGGCGTTGAGCGCGGACTGGACCCACGCGTCCATGCCTTCGAGCGGCGCGATCTGCGCGTGGTTCAGACCGACGTTGGCGACGAAGAGCGGCGCGGCGCCGAGGTCCTCGCACCACTGCAGGTACTCGTGGTACCCCAGGCCGTAGGTGACGGGATAGCCCCACGTCGAGCGGGCGAGTCCCTTTCGCGCGTCGACCGGGCCGAGGCTCGCCTTCCAGTCGAAAGCGTCGGCGAAGCGGTCGCCCCCCTCCACGAAGCAGCCGCCGGGAAAGCGGACGAAGCCCGGCTTCAGGGCGTCGACCTTCTCCGCGAGGTCCGTCCGGAGGCCGTTCTTGCGGTCCTTCCAGAGCTTCTCGGGCATGAGCGAGGCGTAGGCGACCTGGATCGGGCCGTCCATGGCGGTGATCGCGAATCCGACGTTCGGCACCGTGCCGCCGGACTTGAGGGTCTTCTCGAACCGCTTCCAGCGCTCGCCGGCGCGACCGATCTTGATGGGACTCTGGCCGAAGCCGACGCCGACGTTGCCGGAGCCCTTCGCCCAGAGCGTGACGTGGTACTTCTCGTCCTTGACGACGGAGATGCCCGCCACGCCGATGTTGGTCACGCTCAGCCCTCTCGGGATGGAGAAGGAGTGCGAGTGGGCCTCGTTCGGGCCGCCCGCAACGATCGTCACGCCAGAATCGAGACGCCAACCCGGAATCTCCTTCGGCGTCTCCGCAGGGGCGCCCGTGCCGGAGATCGACTCCAACCCTCGGTTCCTCAGGAGCTCGCCGTAGAGGCCGTTGTCGCCCGCCTGGTTGATCTCCTCGAAGAAGACGCCGTAGAGCGAGTGGGGGATCGCGGCCCCAGGTTGGTCGAGGTGGATCGCGATCCTCGCGGGCGGCGCACTGAGGCCGACGACTCCCGGAGGGATGCCCGGAACGAGATGGATGAACATGGCTTTGGAGGGGACGCAAGAAAGGCGACGACCGCAACAGGGCGGCATGGAACGTTCTTTCCGGCGAACCGCGAAAGCTGCGCACAGGCTTGACGGAAGCGGAAACGACCTTGTCGCGACCTGCGTCAAACACGATGTGGGACGTGCCGTCGACGCGTTTGGTTCCTTCTAGGAATGTTGCTTCGGTCCAGCTCCCCCAAGCGGACAAGGGGCTTGTTCTCGGCATCCGTCAGGCATGCGGTGGAGTGCGTCGGGCCACCGCCGCTTGTGGCGCGGTGGCGATTCGGGCGAGCCGAGTAGGCGTTCCCAATCATGAGTGACTCGCGTTGGCCGATCCGAGACGACGACGCCGTGCGGGCTGGCGACGCGCGAGGAGGCGATGGGCCTGCTCGGCAGACCCCTCTCGTTTGGACCTCCGGCGGATTCGTGGAGTACCTGTTCGCGAACCCCATCCCGCTCCCGTCGAGCATCCCGCGCGGGGACGTTCGGGTCCGCCGACGTGAACCCCAGGTAGTGCCGCCTAGGGTTCACGTCGCCCCGGCCTCCAACCGGGAATGGGCGTAGAGTAGAGGGTCGATGCTCGACCTCGCGAATTACTTCGACCACGCCGCGACGACGCCGCTCGCGCCGGAGGCGCGCGCCGAGATGGAGCCGTACCTGGGCCTCGCGGGGAACGCGGGCTCGCTCCACGCCTTCGGTCGCCGCGCCGAGGCGGCGGTGGAGCTCGCTCGCGAGCGCGTCGCCGTCCTGGTCGGCGCGGAGCCGGAGCAGATCGTCTTCACGAGCGGCGCGACCGAGGCGTGCAACGCCGTGCTCGCGCAGTTCGACGGCGGCTGGATCTCCCCCTTCGAGCACGCCGCCGTCCGCGAACCGGCCCTAGCGCGAGGTTACCGAGTGCTCCCGAACGACGGTCTGCGACTGCTCCCCACCATCCACCATCCACCATCCACCATCCACGCCGTCATGGCGGTCAACAACGAGATCGGCGCCCGCTGGGACGCCCGCGACCTTCCGGCCGAACGGCGCTTCGTCGACGCCACCCAGGCTCTCGGCAAGATCCCGCTCGACCTCGAAGGCGTCGACTACGCCGCCTTCTCCGCGCACAAGCTTTACGGACCTCAGGGCGTCGGCGCGCTCTTCGCCGCCGACGGCGCCCTCGATCCCTACCACCGCGGCGGCGAGCAGGAGGGCGGTCGACGGGCAGGAACGGTCAACGTCGCGGGCGTCGTCGGCTTCGGCGCGGCCTGCGCGCTCGCCGCCGACCGTCTGGAGGAAAACCATGCTCACGCAACCAATCTCCGCTCGATCATCCTCCAACAACTCACGTACCAACAACCAACAACCGACTACCGCGTCAACGGCGGCGACGGCGCCGTGCCCCACATCCTCTCCCTGAGCTTTCTCGGCGTCGAGGGCGAGACCCTCGT
>CAXTOO010000055.1:0-17474 GCA_964245875.1 uncultured Fimbriimonas sp.
TGTACGAGAACGCCGTGTTCGACGCAGAGCCGCAACCTCCCTTCGAAGAGGTTCAGAGTTAAGGGGCAGTCTGCAAGCTGACGGTTACACGCTTCGCGTTCCTGAAGGCGAGAGCAGGTCCTCCACGAGGTCCTTTGGCGCTGCCCAAACGCCCTTCGGGTGCCAGTGGCCGGGGTGAGGTGGGAGGGAACTTACCAATGACGAGGTTGTGGAGCCATCTACGCAGGGGCAGGCTCCCGCGGGACGGCGTCATTCCGCCATTGGCGATAGCCTGATAGAGCGAGTGCCAGGTAGATCGCATAGAGGACTGACGTCGGGTACATCTGGCGCGAGTAGAAGAGCGGCACGTAGATCGCGTTCGCGACGATCCATACGATCCAGTTCTCGAGGCGCCTGCGGTTAAGCAGCACCTGGGCGACCAGGCTCAGTGCGGTGAGCAAGGCGTCGAGGAACGGCGCGGCTCCGTTGAGCCAGTGCGTGTAGAGCAGGAGAATCGGTAGCCCCACCGCAAGGAACGCAAGCGTCTGTCGGGCGTCTCGGATATCCGCGCGCGTGACCGGCAACTCGGTTTTGAGAGCACCGCCGTACAGCCACAGGTACCAACCCTGGAAACCGAGCAGTACGTAGAGGACGCTGAGCCCGCCGTCCGCGTTGAAGCCTTGCTTGAAGAACACCACGACGTAGAGCGCGCTGTTGGCGATCCCGATGGGAAAGTTCCAGACGTTCCCGCGGGCGGTCAGCCAAACCGCGAGGACGCCGGCACTAAAGCCCAGCGCCTCATACCACGACACCTTCGCCGCAGGTTGCAGGCTGTAGGCGAACAGTGCGATCGAGGCGAGGGCGAAGGCGACGATCGCGAGGGTCCGGCGCACGGTTGCAGGATACCGGTCCACCGGCGGGAAGCCGGTGGGACGAGAGGCCGGAGGTGCCGCCTGGAAGGCGGCACAAGGGCTACTTGTCCGTCGTCGCGCGCTCGTAGCGGTAGGTGTCGATCTGGAAGGCGCTGTTGTCGTCGGCGACGGGGAGGCGCTTCTTGCCGGACGCGCCCTCTTCGAGGGGCAGGCCGTCGACCTTGGTGTAGGTCAGGACGATCTCGTCGCCTTCGCAGGCCCAGGTGCCTTCGCTCGTCGCGCCGGCCATGACGAAGCGGAAGGTTCCGTCGGCCTTCAGCTCCATGCGCTGGGTCCTGTTCTCGACGCCCTTCGCGCGGACGGTCCAGACACCCGCGCAGTCGTCGAGCTTCAGGACGCGGCGCGCGGGGAGGATACGGGCGGCGGGCGGAACGACGGGCACGACCGGGTCGGGCGTGAAGACTGCGACGGGAGGCGGCAGAGGGATCGTGCGCGAGGCCGGCGGTTCCGTCGGCGTCTCGACGGGCGACGGATCGCCGGTGGTCAGGACGCCATCGACGCGCCGGAGGCGACCGGTCGAGGCGTCGGTGGGGAAGCGGCGCGCGCTGCGGGCTTCGGAGCCGTGCTCGAAGGTGAGTCCCTCCAGGTTGATGAGCTCGCCGCGCAGGAGGCCCCCGATGATGGTGCCGTCCTCGACGTACAGCGTGAGGTGGTCGTCGTCCACGCGGTACCGGCCGTGGCGGACGGTGTCGCCCACCTCGAGGGTGAAGCGGTTGGTGACGTGGAGGGAGAGGCGGCCGAAGGTGGACCGCTTGCCAGAGAGGCGCGCGACGCGCACGGCGTCCTCGGGCATGCGCAGCTGGTAATGGCCGGTGACCGATCCTGGGCCGCGCACGACCGGTTGGGCAGAAGCGACGGACACGATCGCAAGGAGAGAAAGCAGAACGCGGCGCACAAAGCACATGATGCCCATATTCTTCCGCAAGGTACACAGTAAAAATGCTGGGTTTTTCCGTATTTTAGTCCCGGTACGTTTCGCGGGTGGAACATCCGCAATTACTGCGAGGCTATGATGCCGCTTTCCAGCGTTCCCGTCGCGCCAGGAATGGACGGTGCGAAGAAGAGCGGCCTCGGTGATACCTACCAGGAAAGCAGACTGCGCACGACCGCGCAGCGCTTGCAAAGACCAGCGACAGCAACGAGACGGATTGGCGGACGTCCGTAGCGCGCACGCTGAAGGCGCACCCGCGGGCCTGTACGACGAGCCAGACGTCCACGAAGCTCGCGCGGCCCTCATCGGTCCCGTAGACCGACTCGCGAGAGAGCAACATCCTTACAGCGTATTGAGGCAACGCGGCGGGCTGGTCCCGCATCGGCAGCACCCGGCGGCGGACGAAGGGACGGTAGAGCCGGAGGACGAACCCCGACGCCTGGGACGGCATGATGAGGATGTTGGCGAAGTTGGGAAGCCAGTAGAAGCCCGCCGCCGAAAGGGCGCAGAACAGCGTCACGGGGAAGCAAGGCGCCCACGGCGGGCGGTGCCCCGGCGAACCGGAGCGTCCACTCCGCGTACGTTCGGCGCTCGGGGGTCACGCGGTCATTCCAGTCGGGCTTCGGGCTTGTGGACAGGGGTTTTGGCGATGGGGGCGCTGCCGCTACCCGCGATGCCGAATCTCGGCCTGCCGCATGGGCATGGCGTCGATCTGGTCGAAAAGGCCCTTTGGAGCGACGGGTTTGGTGGCGGTGCGCTTCACGCCGCCGTCCTTGCCGATGAGGAGGAGGCGGAAGTCGCCCTCTTTGACGCCGTAGCGGAGGCGCAGGGCGGCGGGGTCGAGCGTGGAGCGCCGACCGTCGACGGTCGTGAGCCGGGGGAACACGGCGATCCGCAGGAGGTCGCGTTCGCGCATCCCGAGGGTCTCGCCGCGCAGAAGGCGGTCCTGCCGGGCGTAGCGCGGGTCTCGGGCGCTCGGGGCGAAGAGGACGATCAGACGGTGGTGGTCGCGATAGTGATCCAGGTCGCTTTGCATCGGTATAATGATCCTTACGAAGGGTGCCGTGCCCAAGTGGCCCAAGGGGACGGACTGCAAATCCGTTATTCGTCGGTTCAAATCCGACCGGCACCTCCAGAGCGCACTTCCGTCGCCCATGAGCGTCGCCCCTCACCCCAACCCCTCTCCCCCGGAGGGGAGAGGGGCGACGAAGGCCTTCACCGCGCTCGGCGTGGTCGCGCCGCCGCCGATCCACGTGGCCGGTCCTGCCTTCGAGGGGACGCTCGGAACGCTCTTCGCGCTCGTGCGCGACCACCGTGTCGACCTTCTCGGGGTGCCGCTCGGACCGGTGTGCGAGGCGTACCTCGCGTTCTTGGTGTCGGACGCGGAGCGCGACCTCAACGAGGCGGCGACGGCGTTGGCGGCACTGGCGTACCTGCTCGAGCGAAAGGCGTGGCGGCTGTTGCCGGTGCCGGAGGCGGAGCCGGAGATGGACGAGCCGATGGAGCCCATCGAGCCGACGATCGGCGGCTTCGCGGAGGCGATCGCGATTCTTCGCGCGGGGCAGTCGGAGCGGGAACTGCTCTTCTTCCGGGGCGCGGGGCCGGGGCCCGACCCCTACGAGCTGCCGTACACCCTCGCGGACGTCGCGCCGAACGACCTCGCGCGGGCGCTCGATCGGCTGTTGCGGCGGGCCGAGCCGGACGTGTTCGAGTCGGAAAGTCGCCCGCGGCGTTCGCTCACGGAGCAGATCGAACTCGTGGCGGCGACCCTGTCGGAGGCATGGACGCCGCTGGAGCGGCTTCTGGTGTCGCCCTTCACCCGCGAGGACGCGGTGTACTGGTTCCTAGGCCTGCTGGAGCTGGTGCGGGTGGGGAAGGCGAGGGCGCGGCTGGGCGCGGACGACGTGGAGTTCGTGCGGGCTTGACGGCGGTGGACCGGCTCCACGCGCTGCTGTTCGTGGCGGACGCGCCGCTCGACTCCGCGACGTTGGGGACGACGATGGGATTGCCGGAGGGCGCGACGGAGGAGGCGCTGGACGTGCTGGCCTCGCGACTGCGGAAGGACGGCCCGGTGCAGCTCGTGCGGCTGGCGGGCGGCTGGCAGCTCTCGACCAAGCCGGAGTACGCGGAGCTGGTGGCGGGGTTTCTCCAGCCCCAGCGAGGAAAGCTGGGGCGCTCGCTGATGGAGGTGCTGGCGATCGTCGCTTACCGGCAACCGGTGACGACGGTGGAGGTGGAGGAGGTGCGTGGGGTGCAGAGCGACCACGCGCTGCGGACGCTCGCGGAGCGGCGGCTGGTGCGGGAGGCGGGCCGGAAGCCGGTGCCGGGACGCCCGGTGCTTTGGGGCACGACGGACGAGTTCCTGCACCAGTTCCTGCTGGACGACCTCTCCGCGTTGCCGCCGCTGGCGGACGACGTGGTGCCGTCGCTGACGGAGCCCGCGGCGTAGGCTCTACTTTCGAAAGCCGATCGCCCGCCCGATCGCCATTGCGCCCAAGACGATGAGGGGCACGCCGAAGAGCAGGAACAGGAGGTACTTCAGCAAGGGTTTAATCGTACTACGGTGACCGTGCGCATTCCCTTCTGGAAGCTCCAGTCGATCGGCAACGACTTTCCCCTCGTGCATCTCGCCGACCTGCGCGACCTCCTTGCGCGAGGCGAGGCAGAGCGGTCGCTCGTCGCTCCTGCGCCCGTCGCGGAGTGCTTCGTCGCGCCCGGGGCGGGGGCGACGGACCTCGACGGCCTCTTGGCGCGGCTCGCCATCTCGATGGCCGACCGGCGCTTCGGCGCGGGCGGCGATGGTCTGCTTGCGGCGGAGCCGCTCGGTGAGGGCCGGGCGCGCCTGCGGATGTTCAATCCGGACGGCACAGAGGACTTTTGCGGCAACGGCCTGCGCTGCGCCGCCGTGCATGCCCACGCGCACGGCTGGGTCGGCGATGCGTTTACGATCGAGCACCTCGGGCGAGAGGTCGCCGTCAGGATCGGCGGCGGTCGGGTGACGACGGGACTGGGCGGCGCGACCTACGAGCCGGAGCGGGTTCCCGTCCTCGGCTCGGAACGGTTCCGCGCGGTACTCCCGGGGGGACGCATGGGCTCTTGTCTCTCCACCGGCTCGACCCACACCGTTCTGTGGGTCGACGCCCTGCCGGACGACGCGGCGTTCTTCTCCGAGAGTCCCGTTTTGGAGAACGATCCGATCTTTCCTGAGCGGACCAGCGTCATGTGGACCCAGGTCGTCGGACCAGACCATCTTCGTCTGCGCATCTGGGAGCGAGGCGTCGGCGAGACGCAGGGCTGCGGCACCGGCAGCACCGCCGCGGCCGTCGACCACCTGCGCTACGAGGGTCGGGGCGGCCGGGTGCGGGTCGACAATCCCGGCGGCACCGTGTTCGTAGCCTGGGATTCTACAAGCAACGGGACCGAGGTCGAGGGCGCCGCCGAGCAGGTGTACGAGGGCGAGTACCGCTACCCGATTTAGCGGCAGGGCTTGCCCTGCTAGGGTTCAGCGTCTGCCGAGGACGAGATCGACACGCCGTCGCGGGCAGGCCCCGCCCCTACAGGGGCACGTCCTCTTCGCGCGAGCCGAACGCAGCCGCGACGGCCTCCCTCGTGAGAACAGACTCCCGCGATCCGTGCGCCACGATCCGTCCCTCGCGCATCAGGACCACCCGCCCGATCTCTGGCACGACCTCCTCCAGATGGTGCGTGACCAAGACGAGGGTGGTCGTGGCGGCGAGGCTCCGGATCGTTTCCAGGAATCTCGCTCGCGCCACGAAGTCGAGACCCGCCGTCGGCTCGTCCATCACGAGCGCCCGTGGTCCTGGCGCGAGCGCGCGGGCGATCCAGCACCGCCGCGCCTCGCCCGCCGACATCGTCGCCAAGCTTTGCTCGGCCAAGCGTACGGCGTCCACCTGCGCCAGCGCCTCCCATCCTCGCTCGACCATCTCCGTCGTTACCCCATGTTGCACCAGAACGCCGTAGGTCCCGAGGAGGCCGCTGATCGCGAGATCCAGGCCGGTCGGATCACCCATCAGAGGCTCCCGCGGCTCCGCCGACACGACGCCCAAGACGGTGCGCAGCTCGGCCTGCGTCCACCGTTCCCTTCCGAGGACGCGGTACGTTCCGCGTCCGGCGCGCGCGTGGATCTCTCGCGCGAGAAGCTTGATGAGCGTGCTCTTCCCGCAGCCGTTCGGCCCCAAGATCGCAGTGTGCTCTCCCTGGTCGAAGGAAAGGGAAAGCTCATGGAGGATCGTCCGGCCTTCGCGAACGACGGAGAGGCCGGTCAAGGCGACGAGCGGCGACACCGCTCAAGGGTGACACGTCGAGGATAAGCCTTTATCCGTGACGTTGTTGTCTCTCTGACCGCAAGATCGCATATCTTACGTGAGTATTCGTGATAGTGGCTTACAATTGCGAAGACGATGGCCCCACGCCATTGAGGGTTTGCGAGGCGGCTCCTTCCGGTTCGAAGGCCTTCGAACCTCCGATGGTGAGTGGCTCCCGGCGCCACGATTGGCGCTTCTGTCCTGTGTCCAAGCGTCGCCGTAGGTCACGTCACATGAAAGTATCGACCCACAAAGCCTTCACCCTCATCGAGCTCCTCGTGGTCATCGCGATCATCGCGATCCTCGCCGCCATCCTCTTCCCCGTGTTCGCGCAGGCCAAGGTCGCCGCGAAGAAGACGTCCGTGCTGTCGAACGCCAAGCAGTTCGGCACCGCCGAGCTGCTCTACGCGGGCGACGCGGACGATCTTTTCAGCCCCGCGATGTCGTTCAACGACACCGACTTCGCGCTGACCTCCTGGGCGGTTCTCTGCCAGCCCTACATCAAGAGCTACGCCATGCTGATGGACCCCTTCACCCCCGCGAAGCTCACGGACAGCCCGTTGCTCCTCAACAGCCAATGGGGAATGCCGACCCGACGCGTTGCCTCGATCTACTGTCCGACCAACCCGGAACAGACCTGGGGCTGCTCCATCGGCAACACGGTAGAGGGCGCGAGACAGCTGACGGGGGGTGTCCCCTGGGGGCACGATGGGATCGGCGGTGCGAACGTCAGTCCCAATGCCGCGGCCGTGAACTTCATCGCCGGCTGGTACACCCCCGGGGGTGTTCCCTCTCTCAGCGGCACTGCCGTCGCGCGGCCCGCCGACACCATGCTGATCACCCAGGCCTCCTCCCCTGACCTGATGTGGGCCGGGGGTTGGGAGCCTGACCGCGCATCGAAGATGTGGACCTATGCCCCGTACAACCTGTACGGCGACAGCAACGCGACGACCGGCCCGATGGGCCGCATCGGCGAGAACGGCAAGAAGGCGGGCGTCTATCCCGGCGACGAGACCAACCCGAGCCAGTTCCCAGAGGGCATCAACGTCTCCGTCTTCACCGATGGGCACGCCAAGGCGCAGAAGTGGAAGGCGCTGCACAGCCAGTCGGTGACCACCGCGGGCGGCACCAAGTATCTCAAGTACGCCTCGCCGGAGGTGCCGTAGACCGTGAATCGCCCCCTCGCCCTCGCCCTCCTCGTCGTCCTGCTCGCCGGCTGCTCTGGCGATGGCGAGCTGGGGAAGAAGGACGATCAATCGCTCAAGGACAACTTCACGCGCAAGCTCACGCCGGAGGAGATCAAGAAGCTCCAGTCGGCTCCGCCGCCTGCGGCCTCTGGCGTTCCTGCGCCGCCGAGATAGTCTTCGGGTCACCGGCGTGCGATTGCGAGCAGGATCGTCGCGACAAGCGACAGTCCTGCCGCGCCGAGGGCGACGGCCGCCATCGTGTTGGCGGCCGCCGCCCGCTTCTCCGCCTCCAACGTTCGGTTGGCAAGCGGCTCTAGGGCCGTCAACCGCCGCGCGCTCTCCAGGTTCTCCCGCTCCAGACCCTCGATACGGCCCTGGAGCCGTCGCGCCTCCGCGATCGGCTCCAGGACGCTCGTCTCCAGCTGGACCGCCACCGAACGCTTGAGGTCGATCGCCTCTTCCGTCGTCAGTCCAAGCTCGGCGAGGTCCTTTTCGAAACGTGTCAGAAGCCGGTCCGTCTCCGGCTTCACCGCGTCGGTCGCGAGGTTGCGCGCGAGCCGCCCCGTCTCGTGGGTCAGCGCGTCGATCTTTCGCTCGACCGCGTTGACCTTCCCGGCGTCGCGCGCCCACTTGCTCTTCGCGTAGGCGTCCTTTGCCGCCTTGAGCACGCGCTCGGCCCCGAGGAGGTCGAGCGCGGCTTTGAGGAGGGCGAGTTCACCAGCCATGGTTGGTTGTTGGTAGGGTCGTTATTGGTTGTTCGACAGGAACCAACAACCAATAGTAAACTACCACTCTATTTGGCCTTCAAGAACGGCATCATCGCGCGGAGCTCTTTGCCGACCGTCTCCAACGTGGAGCTCTGGCCCTCCTCGCGGTACCGGTTCATCTTCGGGCGACCGTCCTTGTTCTCCTGGATCCAGTCCTGGGCGAACTTGCCGTTTTGGATGTCGTCCAGAATGCCCTTCATCGCCGCCTTCGACTCCGCGTTGATCACCTTCGGCCCGGCGGTGTAGTCGCCCCACTCGGCGGTGTCGGAGATCGAGTACCTCATGTACGAGAGTCCGCCCTCGTAGAGGAGGTCGACGATGAGTTTCGTCTCATGGAGGCACTCGAAGTACGCCGCCTCCGGTTGGTAGCCCGCCTCGACCAGCGTGTCGAAGCCCGCTTTGATGAGCGCGCTGAGGCCGCCGCAGAGCACCGCCTGCTCGCCGAAGAGGTCGGTCTCGGTCTCCTCCTTGAAGGTCGTCTCCAGGATGCCCGCCTTCGCCGATCCAATGCCCCAGCCGTACGAGAGGGCGATTGCTTTCGCCTGAGCAGTCGGATCCTGATGCACGGCTACGAGCGCGGGCATTCCGGCGCCGTGCGCGTATTCGTAGCGGAGACGATGACCAGGACCCTTGGGCGCGACCATCGCGACGTTCACGCCCTTCGGCGGCTCGATGAGGCCGTAATGGATGTTGAAGCCGTGCGCGAACAGCAGCGTCTGGCCATCCCGCAGGTTCGGCGCCACGCCTTCGCGGTAGATGTCGGCCATCGGCACGTCGGGCGTACAGAACATGAGCACGTCGGCCCACTTCGTCGCCTCGTTGACCGTCATGACCATGAGGCCCGCCGCCTCCGCCTTCTCCTTCGACTTGCTGCCTTCGTAGAGCGCGACGCGCACGTTCACGCCGCTGTCCTTGAGGTTCAGCGCGTGCGCGTGGCCCTGCGAGCCGTAGCCGACGATCGCGACCTTGAGGCTGGAGATGATGTTTTGGTCGACGTCTTGGGTGTAGTAGATGGTTGCCATGTCTTGTGCGTTGTTTGTGAACTGAGTGAAAGCGATTCATCGCTTTGAGTTGGAAGGAAGCTGTGGGCGACCGCCCTCAAGAACCCCTCTCCCGAAGATAGTCGCTGATCGCGACTTCGAGTTCGTGGTAGGCGGAACCCGCGCCCGGCCCTTCGGCGTTGATCATCACCGCCCACCCCACGTTGCGATCGCGCGAAATCGAAAGGAGCGCGAGATTCTTGCCGTTCGAGCCGTTGTGCCAGATCACGTCCTTGCCACACCAGGTGTCCTTCGTCACGATCCAGCCGGGTCCATGGGCACTCCCCGGCAAGGCCGTGTGCAGATGCGTCCACATCGATGCCTCGAGGTATTCCGAAGAGCGCTTAAGATTCGCCAGGACAAACCGCGCCATGTCCTCGGCGGTCGAATAGCCATTTCGCCCGACGCACGAGCGAGACTCGCGGTCGAAACTGAAAGACGGACGAACCGGTTGCAAAGCCTTGCCGTTCCAGGAATGCTCCCAAGGACCATCGATCTGTCCCGCGCTCGACATATTGCCGTAACCTGAGCGCGTCATGCCCAAGGGACGAAAGACCTCGCTCTGCATCAAACTCTCGTATGTCGTTCCGAGTTTTCGCTCCAGGCAGTTCGCCACCAAGATAGGCCCCCCGCCGTAAATCTGCTTCGTTCCCGGTGGAGCCTCGGGAGGATCCTTCATCGCGGCCTTCACGTACTCATATCGACGACGACTAAGCGAATCTCCCCCAGCGGCGTCCGTCACTTCTTCCGGAGTGGTCGGCTGATAGGGCATCCCACTCATGTGCGACAGAAGCTGGTCGACCGTGACAGCTCGATACTGCGGCTCCATCTGCCCGCGCAGCTCCGGGAACATCTCCTCTAGCGTCGAGTCCCATCGGATCACCCCACGGTCCACCATCCGGGCCACGAGCGTCGCCGTCATCACCTTCATGATCGAGCCGATCTGAAAGCGGTCATCGAGCCGCGCCGGGCTAGCCTTCCCATACACCCGGTCGCCTACCACAGCACAGGCAAAAATCTTGTCGCCCGATACCATCGACGCCGAGATCGCTGGGAGGTGGTCTTTCGCCAGGATCTCCTCCAGCTTTGCGCGAAGCCATACCGAAGGCCCTTGAAAGAGCAGGACGGCCAGCACCATCAGCTTCGGGGATTGCGCCTCCGTCCGCCCACGCGCGCTCCCAGCGTCAACCTTCCACCTTGATCGCCACCAGCCCGCTGCGCACGATCTCCACGATGTCGTATGGGCGCAGTCGCTCAATCAGCTGCTCGATCTTGTACGGCTCGCCCGTGTACTCGACCACGATCTCGCGCCCCGTCGCTTCGGGCGTCTTCGCTCCCATGCGGAGCGCCATGTCGTACAGCGAACGGCGGTGATCGTCCTGCGGCCGCAGACGGATCAAGGCCACCTCGCGTCCGACGTGCTGACCCGGCTTGAGGTCCTCGACCTCCACCACGTCGATCACCTTCTCGACCTGCCGCAGCACCTGCGTCAGCTCGCTCTGGTCCGCGTTCACCACGAACGTGATGCGCGAGAAGCCGGGGTCTTCGCAGTCGCCCGCGTTGAACGACGCCAGCGAGAACCCTCGGCGGCGGAACATCGACACCAGCCGGTTGATCGTGCCCGTCTCGTTCTGAACGAGCACCGAGATCGTGTGGGTCGTCGGGGCGCCGACGACGAGCGGCGTGCCGATCATCGCTTCTTCTCCTCGTGATCCTTGATCTGTTGCGGCTTCTCCTTCGAGGGTTTGGGAAAGGACAGGATCGTCTGCACGTCCGGCTCCCTCCGCGGCGGCTTGTGCGTGCCCGGAAGCATTCTCACGCCGCCACCTCTTCCTTCAGCGCGTTCGCCATCACCGCGAGGGCCGGATCCATCATGAGCGAGCTGTTGCTGCCGCCCGCGGGAACCATCGGGTACACGTTCTCCTCCATCTCCACAACGCATTCGAAAAGCACGGGACCCTCGTGCGCCCGCGCCTCCTCCATCATCGCGTCCATGTCCTCGTACCGCTCGCAACGAACGTACTTCATCCGGTACGCCTGCGCGATCAGGCCGAAGTCGGGCGCACCCATCGCCACCGAGCTGTACCGGTTGTCGTAGAACAGTTCCTGCCACTGGCGCACCATGCCGAGGTAGCCGTTGTTCACGAGCATGATCTTCACGTTCACGCCGTACTCCACCGCCGTCTGCAGCTCTTGAAGGGTCATCTGGAAGCCGCCGTCGCCGCACACGCACCACACCTCGGCGTCCGGACGCGCGCACTTCGCGCCGATCGCCGCCGGGAGGCCGAAGCCCATCGTTCCCAGCCCACCCGATGAGATCCAGTTGAACGGCTTTCTGAACTTGTAGAACTGTGCGGTCCACATCTGGTGCTGGCCCACGTCCGTCGCCACCACCGCGTTGCCCCCCGTGTGGTCGTTGAGCGCCTTGATCGCCGTGCGGGCGAAGAACCGTCCTTCCGGCACCACGAGCGGGAACTCCTTTTGCCAGCATGAAACTCGCTCGTTCCACGCGCTACGCGGCCGCGCCTCGACAAGCGGGAGCAACATTTCCAGCCCTTGCCGCAGGTCGCCCTGGACGGGCGCCGCCGTCGCCATCGTCTTGTCGATCTCGCTCGGGTCGATCTCGAAGTGGACGATCTTCGCCTTCGGCGCGAAGCTCTTCGTCGCCCCCGTCAGCCGGTCGTCGAACCGCATTCCTAGGCCGATCAGGAGATCGCACTCCTGCACCGCGAGCGTGCCCACCGCCTCGCCGTGCATCCCCATCATGCCGAGCGACAGCTCGTGGTCTCGAGGGAACACGCCCAGCCCGTGCAGGGAGTTGATCACCGGTATGTTCGTCTTCTGGGCTAACGACAGCAGCGCGTCGAACGCCTCGCTCCACAAGGCCCCCGCCCCCGCGATCATCACCGGCCGCTCTGCCGCATTGATCAAAGCCGCCGCCGCCTCGACCTGCGCCATCGAAGGCGCCCCCGGCACCTTGTAGCCTCTCCTCTCGATGGATGCGGGAAATTCGACCGACGTCATCGCCTGGAAAACGTCCTTGGGGATGTCCACCAAGACCGGCCCCTTGCGGCCCGTGCGCGCCAGGTAGAACGCCTCCGCGAGGACGCCCGGCAACTCGTCCACGTTCGTCACGAGGTAGTTGTGCTTCGTAATGGGGATCGTCACGCCCTGGATGTCGACCTCCTGGAACGCATCCTTGCCGATCGCCCAGGTGTTCACGTTGCCCGTGATCGCCACCATCGGCACCGAGTCCATCATCGCGTCCGCGATGCCCGTGACGAGGTTCGTCGCACCTGGCCCACTGGTCGCCAAACAAACGCCCACGCGCCCGGTGGCCTTCGCGTATCCTTCGGCCATGTGCGCGCCGCCCTGCTCGTGCCGCACGAGGACGTGCTTCACCTGCGGCCAGTTCAGCATCTCGTCGTAGAGCGGCAGCACCACTCCCCCCGGATATCCGAAGATCGTGTCCACTCCCTCGCGTACCAGCGCCTCCATCACCACGTAAGCCCCGCTTCTCATCCCCGTCTCCACCTTTGATTCATCGGTCCCTTCTCCCAAAGAAAAAGCCCCCGGTCGTTTCTGACCGGGGGCTTCTCGACTCTTCGTCCGTCCGCGCAACCCCTCAGGCCGTTCCAATAAGGACGGAGAGAAGGAGAACGCGAAGGACCAGGCCGGACGCGCAGGCAGGCGGAGGGCTGTTATGCTGAACCGGCGGCGTGCGCGTCTCCATTGCGATCCTATTGTAACACAAGTTTGGGAAAGAGGACGAAAGGCCTACGATTAGGGGCGACGGCAAACGGTTGCTCACGATGGCCCTGGGCTTTCCGGGCCATCGTGAACCATCGCCCCCTTGCGACTTGTGGCTGGGCGCCTCGTTCCTCGGCAGATCCTGGAACTAGCCCCGAGGGGACTCCCCATCTTGATGCCCTTCGCGCTTGCCCGCCCCGACGGAACGCCTCTCGCGCACGGTGGACGCCTTCACCCAGGCGGTCGTGGCCGCGCGAATCTCCTCGTAGGACGCTATCCGTCTCGAAACGCCCTGATTCTCTAGCCTGGGGGCGTCTCGCCCTCCATCGAAAAGCGCGTGCCGCAGGGCGCAGCCCTTTGGGAGTGCGGCGATTCATCGCCGCTTTCGTCCGCGCGATTTATCGCGTCCCCGGCGAACTCGTTCGCCGGGGAAAAGCGCAAACTTGTTTGCGCACTCCCAAAGTATGCTTCCGCTGCCATGTCACGTTGGCCCCACGCTCCGTCGCACGAGGTCACCCATCCGGGGGCGTACATCATCACTGCGGCCACCCTGCACCACGCGCCGTTCTTCGCCTCGCCGGAGCGGCTCACGCTCCTCGAGGAGACCCTCCTGGGGCTCTGCACAGAACTGGGGTGGCAACCCCAGCAGTGGGCCGTCTTCCCGAACCACTACCATCTCGTGGCGCTCTCGCCGCAGGAGGACGGGGCCTCCACCGCGCTCATGAAGCGCCTGCACGGCGCGACCGCCGTGGCGGTCAACCGCCTGGACGGGACGAGCGGGCGAAAGGTCTGGTACCAGCGGTGGGACACCCGCATCAGCTTCGAGAAGTCGTACCTCGCGCGGCTGAACTACGTCCGGACCAACCCCGTACGCCATGGCCTCGTCGCGCGCGCAGAGGAGTATCCCTGGTGCTCCGCCGAGTGGTTCGCCCAGTGCGCCGAACGCCCGTTCTTCGACACCGTCTGCTCCTTCAAGACCGACACCGTGGCGGTGCCCGACGACTTCGCCGTCTGACTTTGGAAGTGCGAATTCATTCGCACTTTCCCCTTCGAGATCTATCTCGAAGGGGCGAACGAGTTCGCCGGGGAAAAGCGCAAACAAGTTTGCGCACTCCCAAAGTGGGTGCCTCCAGTTCGTCTAGCGAGCAACGGGGGACTCCGGGGGAACGACGACCCCGCCCACTACGGCGGGAAGCCGGATCGTGAAGGCGCTACCCTCGCCCGGAACGCTCTCGACCGACACGTCGCCGCCCATGAGCTGGCAGAACCGGCGCGTGAGGACGAGCCCGAGGCCCGAGCCGCCGAACGTGCGGGTGGTCGAGGCGTCCGCCTGGGTGAAGGTCTGGAACAGGCGCGCGAGTCCATCGGGGGTGATGCCGATGCCCGTGTCGTCCACGCGGAACGAGACCCACTCCTGGCCGTCGACGGTCTCGCGCGCGACTTCCACCGAAAGGGCGCCCTTCTTGGTGAACTTGGCGGCGTTGGAGAGGAGGTTGAGGAGGCACTGCCGCACCTTGATGAGGTCGGCGTGCATCGTGCCGAAATCGGGCGGGCAATCGACGCTGAGGACGTTGCCGTTCGCGCCTGCGAGCGGCCGGATGGTGTCCACGACCTCGGCGACGAGCTTGGGAACGTCGAACGTCTCCAGGTAGACCTCCATTTTGCCCGCCTCGATCTTCGAGAGGTCGAGGATGTCGTTGATGAGCGCGAGCAGGTGCTTTCCCGCGCCGTGGATCTTCTGAAGGTCCGGCAGGAAGCCCTCGACGCCCCCGTCCACCGCCTCCTCCTGGAGCATCTCGGAGTAGCCGAGGATGGCGTTGAGGGGGGTGCGCAGCTCGTGGCTCATGTTGGCGAGGAAGAGGCTCTTCGTGCGGTTGGCTTTCTCGGCGTCCTCCCTGGCCTTCGCGGCCTCCTCTTCGGCGCGCCGCCGCTCGGTGACGTCCTCCATCGCGAGCACGAGAAGCTCGCCGTGGTTGCCCGCCTTCAGTCGTCGGGCGTTGAGCAGCATGACGCGCCGGCCGATGGCGGGAAAGACGTGCTCCAGCTCGAAGTCGTTGAACGACGCGCTGTTGGGCACGACGTCCTCGAGGAGGGTACGGAGCGCAGGGATGTCCCACTGGCCGTTGCCCAGCTCGTAGATCAGCTCGTTCTCCGTCTCCTCGCAGGTCACCTGGAATGTCTGGTAGAACGCGCGATTCGCGGAGTGGACGCACAGGTTCCGGTCGAGCATGAGGAGGGGCTCGCGGACGGTGTCCACGATGTCGCTGGAGAACGTCTCGACCGCCTTGAGGTCGGCGGCGATCTTCGCGGCCGTCTCCTCGGCGCGGCGGCGCTCAGTGACGTCCTCCATCGCGAGGACCAGGAGCTCGCCGTGATTGCCCGCCTTGAGGCGGCGGGCATTGAGCAGCATGACGCGGCGACCGATGCCGGGGAAGGTGTGGACCAGCTCGAAGTCGTTGAACGAAAGGCTTCGCGGCACGACGTCCTCCAGCAGCCTTCGCAGGTCCGGGATGTCCCACTGTCCGTTGCCGAGCTCGTAGATCAGGCGGTTCTCGGTGTCCTCGGGGTGGACGTGGAAGGTTCGATAGAAGGCGCGGTTCGCGGAATGGACCCGCAACGTCGCGTCGAGCATGAGCAGCGGCTCGCGCACGGTGTCGACGATGTCCTGGGCGTAGGTTTCAAGGCGCAAGAGGGCTATCCTGTCCGACGATGCGGCGCGGGGTCGTGTCGCGGACTGGGAAATCGGCGCGCCGGTTCCACCAATACGTTCACAAAGATGCTTCCCGCACCGGACGTTGCCGATGTCCCTCGCCGCGCGACCTCCCGGTAGGGCTAGGCGAGCGGGAAGACGTCGGCGGAGTCGAGGGTCGCGCCGAGCGCGGGGACGATGAGCATCTCGCCCGCCGGGACGAAAAGCTCGTTCTGGTAGGCGCCGTCCCGGGGATCGGAGAAGGCGTGCACGCCGCGCTCGACGGCGTCGACCACCCAGTAGTCGGGGATGCCCGCGCGGGCGTAGGCCGCCTTCTTGGGCCCGAGATCGATGCGGCGGCTGGAGACGGAGACCTCGACGACCCAGAGAACCTCGTCGCCACGCGGAAGTCGGCGCAGACGCAGGGCTTCCGGACGGAGCAGGGCGAACTCCGGATCGTAGGTCTGTCCCTCGGCGATCTGAACCGTGGGCTGGGTCCGAAGGCCCCTACTCGCAGCATGCATCGACTCAAAGGCGGCCTGAAGCGCGAAGAAGAGGAACTGGTGGAGCTCGCCTTGGGGCATGGTGGTGATGATCTGGCCGTCGACCAGTTCGACGCCCCTTCCCTCCTCGATCACGCCGGACTCGACGAGCGCGAGGTACCGCTCGTTGCTCCAGACGAAGGGCGTAGGCTCCTGGCCGACTTCGGAGAGCATGGCCGTCATGGCGATATTCTACAACAGGCGAATGGTCCAAACATCGCACTATGCGGGAGGCAGACCCACCGACTTGCGCAGGATGTCCACGTCCTTCTTGCCCAGCAGCACCGCCTCGCCGGGCCTCATGCCCCTGACCGAGTAGGGGCCGTAGCGGGTGCGCTTGAGCGAGAGAAC
The DNA here is from genome assembly GCA_964245875.1 of uncultured Fimbriimonas sp. Taxonomy (GTDB): domain Bacteria; phylum Armatimonadota; class Fimbriimonadia; order Fimbriimonadales; family Fimbriimonadaceae; genus Fimbriimonas. The sequence continues at coordinate 16,494 of CAXTOO010000055.1, forward strand.
CGGATGGCCGACGTTCTCGCACATGAACCGCACCTGCCGGTAGCGACCCTCGTGGATGGTGATGCGCAGGGAGGTCGAGCGCGGCTCGGTGTGGATCACGTCGACCTTGGCGGGGTGGGTCTTGCGTCCCTCGATGAACACGCCGTTGCGCAGCGTTTCCAGCGCCTTGTCGTCGGGAACGCCCTCCACGATGGCCTGGTACTCCTTCTCGATGCCGTAGCGCGGGTGCGAGAGGCGGGCGTGGAGCTCGCCGTCGTTCGTGCAGAGCAGGACGCCCTCGGTGTCCATGTCGAGCCTACCGACGGGCTTGAGCGGGACGCCGTAGTCGGGAAGGTGGCGCACGATGGTGGGCCTCCCTTGCGGGTCGCTGAGGGTGGTGACCACGCCCTTGGGCTTGTTCAGGATGACGGTGTACTGCTTCGCGACGGTGAGCGAGACTCCGTCGACCGCCACGTCGTCTTCCGGCCCGACCTTCACGCCCATCACGGTGACGGGTTCGCCATTGACGGTGACGCGACCGTCGGCGATGATGCCCTCGGCGGCGCGACGCGAGGAGAAGCCCGACCGGGCAATTCGGACGTGCAATCTCTCCCCTCCGGAAGAAGGTTCCCCTTGAGGAGCGAGAGGGGGAACCGTGGGGGAGGGGGTCCTACGGGCGCCGCCCGCGCCGCGCTTCCTAGGCCCGCCGGACGACACGCCGCACCACCCTTCTCGAACGGCCCTTCATGATCGCCCAGCCGCCGAACAGCGCGCCGCCGACCCAGAGCCTCGTGTTGTTCCCGCTGGGGGTCATCCGCGCTACTACGCTCGGCGCGGCGGGAACGTCGCCCTGCGCGAGGAGCGGCACCCGCTGCTCGAAGCCGTCGCCATCTCGCAATACGACCTCACCGAGCTTCTGGCCCTTGAGGATCGGCGCCGCGACGGCAGGATCGAGGCTGACCGTCTTGGACGTGCAGGCGGGCGCGCTGCCGCGCACCACGA
>CAXTOO010000056.1:0-17344 GCA_964245875.1 uncultured Fimbriimonas sp.
TGGCGGCGAGGATCGCGATGATGGCGATGACGACGAGGAGCTCGATGAGGGTGAACGCGCGCTTCATGAGAAAGTCTCGTGGCAAGTGTGCGGGGTCGCGGCGCGTTTTGACGATGGCTTAACAGAAGCTTTACAAAGCCTTAATGGAGGAGGGGATGGGCCCTTGCGGCGCGGGGAGGCTGACCGCTTGGCAGCGGGCACGAAACATCCCGCTCATGGCTTTGCGACGCCCTCCTCAGGGGCGGTGGGGAGTGCCGAGGCGATGTTCGGGCCGCTCGAACTGCGAACGACGAGACGCATGGGAAGGAGGAGCTCGCGGTGGACGCCGTGGAACGCGGAAGGGTCGGCGAGCCGTTCCATCAACAGCTCTCCGGCGGCGCGACCGAGTTCGACGAACGACTGCGCCACGGTCGTCAGGTGCATCAGATCGAGATAGTTCGGGCGTTCGTTCCCGAATCCGGTCACCGCGACGTCGTTGGGCACCTTCAGCCCCTCGCTTCGGAGGAAGAGCATCAGGCGTGAAGCGACGCTGTCGTTGGAGCACACGACCGCGGTCGGCGGATGGGACAGGCTTCGCACGAGAACACGCAAGGTGGCGGCGAGCGTGGGCTCGTGCTGTCCCTGGGTCAGCACGGTCAGGTTGTCGTCCGGAACGATGTCCGCCGCCTCCAGAGCCTGCCGATAGCCGTGCCAGCGACCTTGAACGGACTCGACGAAGGGCTCGTCTCCGAGGAAGGCGATCCGACGATGGCCTTGGGCGATCAGATGCTCGGTGACGAGCCGACCGCCGCCGACGTTGTCGAAGAGGACGCTGTCCGAAGCGAAGCCGAAGACGCGGCGGTCGATGAGCACCACGGGGGTCATGGCCTGGACGCGGATGAGCAGGCCGGCGTCGACGGGGCCGTGAGGCCAGAGCACGACGCCGGCAGGCCCCAGCGACGCGAGATCCTCGGCGGTGGCGGCGTGGGTCGACGGCTCCTTCGCGACTGAGTCGTAGCGCAGGACCTGCATGCCGGAGGACGTGCAGATTCGACTGAGCTCGTGAGCGATCGTGTCGGTCGAGGCGCTCGCGTGGCGGCGGAAGGTGACGAGGAGGATGCGTCCGCCCTCGGTGGCGACGCTTCCGGATCGAGGCGGGCCTTGGGCGACGTACCATCCGCTCTTGCCCACCGACTCGATCCTTCCCTCGTCTTCGAGGACGCCGAGGGCCTGGCGGACGGTATTTCGCTGGACCCCATAGGCCCTCACGAGCCGGCGTTCCGAGGGCAGTCGGCCATCCGGGTCGTACGCGCCGCGAAGGACCGCGGAACGAATGTCGCCCGCGATCTGCTCATATCGGTGGATCCTCGGGGAGATCGACATCTCTAGCGGCCATTGTAGCCGATTCTGGTCTACCGACTAGACCAGTCGAGGGTGAAAATACTATGAAAAGGGAGATTCGGGTCGTCAGGGTTCCAAATCCGTTGCCACAGAGGCGTGGTTTGGCCTATAATGAAGTCGTAGTGCGGCCTTCTTAGGTCTCTCGCAGCGGGTTGGATGATCCAGTCTGGTCTACGTGGGACGGCGTCGGAGATGACGGAGGGTCCGCCGACCATGAATCGAGGCATTCAATGAAGAACTATAGTCCGGCGCGTCGCGCCTTCACCCTTATCGAGCTCCTGGTGGTCATCGCGATCATCGCGATCCTCGCCGCCATCCTCTTCCCCGTGTTCGCGCAGGCCAAGGCCGCCGCAAAGGCTTCTGCCGACCTGTCGAACGTGAAGCAGATCTCGCTCGGCTACCAACAGTACACGAACGACAATGACAACGTCTTCTCTCGCAACTGGTACGGTCCCGCTGGCTACCAGGAAACGCGGGTCGATGCCGCTGGGAACGTTCTGACCTACAAGTGGATGGACGCGATCTATCCATACGTCAAGAGCGAACCCATTTTCAAGAGTCCGACCGCGAACATCTCGAACTTCAGAGGGATCGAAGGCGGCAAGTACGTCCAGGCCCAGAACTACGGCAAGAACAACGTTCCCGCCTCCGGTCGCCTCTACGGTTCTTATCTGATCATCGCCGCATACTGGGGCAACGGGGACGATGTGACCTGCTCAACCCTCCAGGTCGACGGTGCCACGCCGCGCTCGGACACGTCGATCGACGATCCGTCAGGCACGATCCTCTTCGCCGATGGCAACGGCGCGTTCCAGCTGTCCTGGCCTGACCGCGATGCCCAGCCAAGACGCGTTGTCGGCACCGGCAACTCGCAGTCTCTTTCTTGGAACGAGCGGGGGCCTACCGGACAAGATGCCGAAGGCGAGGGTGCGATGATGTTCCAGAACAACGGACGCTCGAACCTCGGGTTCCCCGATGGTCATGCGAAGTCCTTCGCGCCGGGCGCCGTGCTGAAGAAGAACGAGGCGCTGAACACCCCCACGACGGGTGCGCTGAGCATGATCACGCCCGAGCAGGACTAGGCCGCGTTCGGTTAATCGGAATCGTCCTTGTGCGACCCCACGGGGTCGCACAAGGACGCGGTAGCAGGGGGTCTCCGATCCCCGGCTGCCTTCTGTGGCCCCTCCGGGACCGTGCCGCCGGTCACCGCTTCGACCTTGCTGGGATTCATCGGGCACCGCCTAGGCTTGTCTCGTGAACACCGGTGCGACCCCTTCCGGGGCGTCTGCGTGGGGGTTGCTCTTCTCCGGGGGTCTTCGACCCCCGCCTAATCCCCGAGGACCCCTCCGGGATCGTGCTCTGTAGCACTCGTCAGTCCGGATTGGATTCATGAGGCACAGCCTCGGCCTGTCCCGTGAATCCAATCGGCCCCTTTCCGCGCCTAAGCCCGAAGCATCCTTGCAGACTAAAGCCTGCGGCCTCTTGAGGAGGAATCACAAAACAGAGCCAAGGCTTCGTTCGGCGACTCGCCTCAGGCGTCGAATGCGAGGGCGTCTCGTTCGGCCCTGGCCTTTCTGTGTTCGCCAAGCCTCCCGCCTCTCTCGGAAACACCTATGGGGTCTTTTCGGCGGACTTAGGCTCTGCCTTGCCGAGGTTGACGGACATGGGGCGCCTCTACAGCGAACGTCCTAGCGAAGGAGGTCGCCTCCTGTGCGGAAGGCGACCTTCTCCGCTAGGACCTCGAGTCAAGGCACATTGCCGAATGCAGGCTTTCGATCCATGATCGGACGATCTGCCGTCCCGCAGGGCAGATCGTCTTTGGAACCGCCTAGCGGCTTCGACCGAAGCTGTCCCCCTGAGGAGTCGAAGCCGCCTTCGGTTTGTTCGAGGGTTCGGGAAGCCTGCCGGCGGACGAAGGCTGAGGACCGGTGCTGGCGCCCTTCATCGGGTCCCCTGTTTGTTCTCCACATCCGGAAACGAGGACGCCTGCCAGTAGCGTCGCGACGAGGGCGAGGTTCTTCATTGGTCCCTTCATGTTACTGCACAGACGACGCCCAATGGAAAAAGGATTCCAAGTTCGACGCTAGCTGCCGGAGAGCATACGCCGTCCTCTAGGAGGATCCACAATCAGGAGCGCCCAAGGCCATGCAATCCCTGCGACCTGCTTTCTCGCGTCCATCTGGAGCGTTTCGCAGCACTGAAGGATGGCCGGAGGGATCTCGCCCGCGATCCGCCCGCAACGGTGGATCCTCGAGAAGATCGACATCAGCTCCACTGTTATGTTCGACAACCGGTTGATAGAACCGGACCAGATCCGAATGAAAGCTTGAAAGCGAATATTCATTTTCAGTAGGCCCAGTTCTTGCTCCGGGCGGACAAAGATGGTTAAAATGGTCCTGTGGGGTAGGCCCTCTCGATCCCTTCGTAGCTGATCGACTGTTCCAGTCCGTTCTGGTCTACTTAGGACGGCGTCGGAGATGACGGAAGGCCCACCGATCACGTGTCGAGGCATTCAATGAAGAACTATCGTCCGGCGCACCGCGCCTTCACGCTCATCGAGCTCCTGGTGGTCATCGCGATCATCGCGATCCTCGCCGCCATCCTCTTCCCCGTGTTCGCGCAGGCCAAGGCCGCCGCGAAGTCCTCGGTCGACCTCTCCAACCAAAAGCAGATCGGACTGGCCACGATGCAGTACGTCAACGACTACGACGGTGCGTACCCGCAGAACTGGTACGGCGACGGCAATCCTTTTTGGGAGTTCTGGTGGCAGAGCCATCCGACCAAGGGTCCCGACGCGGGCGTCGCCTACAAGTGGATGGACGCGATCTACCCCTACGTCAAGAGCGAGGCCATCTTCGTTGACCCCTCCCAGGCGATCGGCGAGCCGGGCAAGTACATCTACCGCGAGAACCTGACCCAGCGCTCACCCACCGCGTTCGACAAGCCTGAGACCCGGCGCTGGGGAAGCTACTGCTCCGCCAACGGCTACTGGGGCACGGGGCCGGGCACCCCGGCGGCGTCCGACCGGGGCAACGGACTGGTGACGGAGAGCTCGCTGGGCGATCCCTCGGGCACCGCCTGGGTCACGGACGGAGACGGCAGCTACCAGTGCGCCTGGGAAAGCATCGGCAACCAGCCCACGATCACGAAGATCAACGGGATCTCGCGTCTTGGACTCAACGGCGGCAACGACCCTTTCGAGGGGGCGGTCGTGTTCCGCCATGCGGACCGCGCCAACTTCGTGTGGACCGACGGCCACGCCAAGTCGGTCGCGCCAGGGGCTGCGACCGAGAAGGTGACGGACAACAACAAGCCGACCTTCGGAGCCTACAAGCGCTTCACCGTCGAGGAGGACTGATGCGTCGCGGCCTCCTCGTCCTCGTGCTTCCGGCCCTGCTGGCCGGATGCGGCTCCCCCCCGGCGGATCCCGTCCAGGCTCCCAAGGGCAATCCGGGCGACCGATACTCAGGCGCGAACTACCCCACCGAGCCAGCGACGACGGGCAGCGGAGGCAGTCAGGGCGGCCAGTAGGCCGCCCCTTCGCAACTGTCTTGGAGTTGCGGTTCCGGCAGTTGCCTGAGGCATCCGATAGCCTGGAGGGCTTCCAACGTCTTCCAGGCTTTTCATGGTCTACCGAGGCGCGGTGCGTTCTCCGTCAATCCTCGTTCGTCGCGTCCAATGCCTGCGGCTTTGGAACGATCCGAGGGAGAGGCTTGACCCGGCAACGCTTGTTTCCTGATCGGCGCGCAGGGTCGCGAGCCTCCTTCGCAGAACGCGCTGGGGAGGTACAATCGGGGAGTTCAAAAGAACACACGGGCCCGGTCGCGCGGACCAGGTCCCCCTTTGCACGTCAACGGGGGTCTCTCGCGCGAAAACCCACCGCGGTCCGGAGGAACAACCTGGAAAACAATGCCTGAACTCTCAATGAAGGAACTGCTGGAGTCCGGCGTCCACTTCGGACACCAGACCCGCCGATGGAATCCCAAGATGAAGCGCTACATCTACGGCGCGCGCAACGGGATCTACATCATCGACCTGCACCAGACGATCAAGCTCTTCGAGGACGCGCTGAACTACGTCCACAAGGTGGTCGAGGACGGCGGGACGGTGCTGTTCGTCGGCACCAAGAAGCAGGCGCAGGCCGCCGTGAAGGAGGCCGCGGAGCGGTCGGGCCAGTACTACATCTCCGAGCGCTGGCTTGGCGGGACCCTCACCAACTGGAAGACGATCCAGGGCCGCGTCGCGCGCCTGAAGGAGCTCGACCGGATGGACAAGGAGGGCTTCCTCGACCGGCTTCCCAAGAAGGAGGCCCTGAAGCGGCGCGAGGAGCGCGACGAGCTCGACCGGTTCCTCGGAGGCATCCAGAACATGACCCAGGCCCCGACGATCATGTTCATCGTCGACCTCAACAAGGAGTCGATCGCGGTGAAGGAGGCCAAGAAGCTCGGCATCCCGATCGTGGCGATCTGCGACACGAACGTGGACCCGGACCTCGCCGACGTGGTGATCCCCGGCAACGACGACGCGATCCGCGCGATCCGGCTGGTCACGTCGAAGGTGATGGAGGCGATCCTCGAGGCGCGCCCGCTGCCCGACAACATCACGGGCGAGCTGAGCGGCGACGTGGAGCCGTCCGGCGAGGAGAACGACCTCGACTACTCGACGCCGATCGACGCCGAGCTGCTCAAGGCGTTCGGCGCGGACATGGAGGAGCCTAAGAAGGCCGCCGTGGAAGTCGCCCCCGAGCCCGCCGAGGTCTAAGGCCCTTTCCCTTCGCGCCAACGTGAGATCGGTTCTCGCAAAGGCGCAAAGCAAGACACCAACCAAGAATAAAAAGCAATGCCAAACTACACCGCCGCCGACGTGAAGCGGCTCCGCGAGGAGACCGATGCCCCGATGATGGAGTGCAAGGGCGCCCTCGACGAGGCCGACGGCGACTTCGACAAGGCCAAGAGCATCCTGCGCGAGAAGGGCAAGGCCGCCGCCGCCAAGCGCGCGGGTCGCGACACCGCCGCGGGCGTCGTCGCGTTCGCCGTCTCGGAGGACGGCAAGACCGTGGGCGGCGTCGTCCTCGAGTCGGAGACCGACTTCGTGGCGCGCAACGAGGACTTCATCGCCCTCGCGCAGAAGATCGCGGAGACGATCCGCGACAGCGCGAGCGTCGACGAGGCCGCCTTGAAGGAGACGACCGACGCCGCCGTGGCGACGATCCGCGAGAACATCAAGGTGGCCAAGCACGTTCGCCTCGTCGCCCCCGAGGGCGGCAGCGTCCTGACGTACGTGCACCACGACCGTACCAAGGGCGCGGCGGTGGTCGCGTCGGGCGAGGGGGGCGAGGACGTCCGCAAGGTCGCGATCCAAGCCGTCGCCTTTCCGCCCGAGGTGCTCGACAAGAGCGAGCTCTCGCAGTCGAAGATCGACTCCGAGATCGAGATCGAGACCCAGCGCGCGATCGCCGAGGGCAAGGACGAGAAGATCGCGAAGAACATCGCTTCCGGTCGGGTGAACAAGGAGTACATCAAGCGGGTCGTCCTGCTCGAGCAGCCCTTCTACCTCGACCCGAGCAAGTCGGTGTCGCAGTACCTGAGCGAATCCGCGAAGGGCAGCAAGGTCACGGCGTTCGAGTACCTGGCCGTCGGCCAGGGGGCGTAAGCGCAGATCTCCCGCCGACGCCCAGCGCGCGTTGAGCGGGAGTTTCTCGCAGGGCAAGCCCTGCCGCTCCAAGAGGCTTTCGACGCCTACAGGAGCATGAGAAGCGGGACCGCTCCGCGGCGCGGGCACGAGTGCATCCCGCGGCACCAGGACCCCGGCAGAGTTCGAGGTCGTTTCCCAGCCTACGATCCGTAACATCCCCCTCCGTTCCAGGTTCTCGCAAAGGCGCGAAGACGCAAAGGGGAGGCCCGTAGCCAGGTTGTGAAACGACCTCTAACGGGAGATTTTCGCAAGGCAAGCCCCGCGTATGCTTGGAGCCTTCGAGAAAACCGTTTCCGAGTACAGTTTGCCCAGGCGAAGAATGCGCGAGCAAGCTCGCTGGCTGAAAGCGGGAGCAAGCTCCCGCTCTCCCAAAGTTCTACGTCGCGCCGGTCGTCGGCGAGATCGCGACCAGGACCAGGAGGCGCGTGATCGTCGCGCCGGAGAGGCGGACGTCGATCGCGCGCTTGACCTTCAGCGAGCGGGTCCGCCACGCGAGGGTGTCGCCCTCGGCGGCGGGATGGTCGAAGGCGGTGGTGACGAGCCACATCGGGCGGGTCGCGGCGGCGATCTCGTCGTCTGCGAGGTAGTCGCGCGCCTTGGCGAGGCCAAGCGGGACCACCATTCCGGGCGCGGCGCCAACGGCCTCGCCATAACGAACGACGATCGTCTTGAAACGTGCCTGGAGGCGGGTCACGAGGGGCACACCCTTGGCCCGGCGGCGCGCACCGCGCCGAGGTCGAGCCGGTAGGGCGCGAGCCGCGCAAGGCCCTGATTTCTGAGGTTTTCCGTGGAGACGACCTCGTTCCTTAGATCGCCGAGGGCGATGCCGCCTTCGGCCCGACCGATCTGGTCGAGCAGCTCGGCGGCGACGATCTCCGTCGCGCCGAGGTCTGCGTCGGGGGCGAAGACCGGCACGAGCGCCGCCTGCAGGGCGGGCACCTGTTCGGCGATCAGGGCGGTGATCGCGGCGTCGTAGGTCGCGTCGGCGAGGCCTGCCTTGGCCCGCACCGCCGCGACGGTCACGGTGAGGCTCAACGCCTCACCCGCTCGGCGATCCGCTCGAGCACCTTGCCCTGGGAGTCGATGGCGGTGGCGAGCCGCTCGTGCGACGCCTCCTGCCGCTCGGTGGTGCGTTCCAGGGTCGTGAGGAATCGGTCAGCGAGGTCGCGGGACTGGCCGAGGGCGAAACGGATGAGTCCGTACGCCCCCGCGACGATCCCGGCGGCCGCCGCTAGCGGTTCCGTAGCGCCTTCCTCAGCGCGTCGAGCGCGCTCTTCAGTTCGGCCAGTTCGGGCGTTCTTTCGAGGACGCCGTCGACCGCCTCGGCGGCGGTGTCGACGCGCGCGAGCGCGCCGACGAGGCCTCCGGCGCCGAGGGCGCGGAGGACGTTCAGCAAGTTAGTGATGTTCATCTGTGTTTCGCTAGGGGTCCAGCGCAGTCCTGGGACCGGCGGACGGGTGTCGTAGAATCGGCTCTGGTGAGCCAAAGGTCGAAGAGATCGAAAGCGAGGCTGCGCGCTTTGAAGCGGAACGCGTGGTTCGCGGTGCCAAGCGAGCTCACGCACTACGGAGGGCTCGTCGCCGTCTTGGGCGGGATCGTGTTCGCTGCGCGGGGCTGGCACGTGATCGAGAGCGGACGAACCGACGTCGTGACGTTCGATGCGCGAGGACCCTATCCCCACGGAGGAGGGACCGTAGACCAGGCGTCGGGGCAGTCGGCCCAGGTTCTAGGCGGCGTCGACTTTTCGTTCGGCCTCTTTCTGGTGGGCGTTGGAGGTGCCGCCCTGTTCGTGAGGCGCAGGTATCGGAAGGCTCCCGCGCGCCATCCGGCGGCTACAGTTTTGGACACGGGCACAAGCCGACAGGCTCTCGCGCCAGCACGAACCATCTGGCGACTACGGCTCGGACACACGTGAAAGCGGGCCCCGGCTGGAAGCCGGGGCGACGAGGGCCGGGGATGCCTCCTGGAAGGAGGCACTACGGTTAAAGAATCGCGCCGAAGGCGGTCTGCCAGAGGCCGAGGCCGACGTTGTAGCGGCCACGGACGCCGTAGTAGAACCGGTCGCGCATGAACGCCGCCTCGGAGGCGCTCCCGTTGTCGAGGGCGGTGAACTCCACGGGGACGTCGCTGCGCTGTTGGAGGATGACCGCGCGGATCGGTCGCTTGGTGTCGAGCAGGAACCAGTAGTTCGCGCTCGCGCCCTGTAGGAACGGCGAGACGACGACGTTCACGCGACCATTCAGCGCGTTGCGGTAGGGGGTCGAGGGCGCGTTGTCAGTGGCGTTGCCCTTGTAGACGACGACCGGCGAGTCGACCAGCTCCAGGGCGTTCCACTGCTGCTGGGGACCGACGACGAGGGTGTCGGGCACGATGCCCATCGGCACACCCGCGTCGTCGGGCACGGTCATCATCGCGTTGATCGCGCTCGCCAGGGCGTTCGCGGAGAGGGCGCTCGTGGTGCGGTTGCTGAACGTGCCGCCGCCCACCGGGTGAGCCGCCGAGAAGAGCGCCGCGCCGTCGTAGCCGAGGCTGTTGAAGCCATCGCTCAGGGCCTGGACCACGATCTGCTGGCGGTGGGCGGCCACGCGGAACGCGAGGTCGCGGACGCGCAGCCGAATCAGCTCCAGTTGGTCGTCCTCGACCGCCTTGCGCTCCACCGCAATGGTGGACTCGAAGGTCTTGTCCTCGATGGAGACGGTGCTCGAGGAGAGGCCGCTGGGGCGGCGCTCGTCAAGGAACTCGCGCATCGGGGGCACGGCCCCGAGCCATGCGTACTTCTGGACGGGCATGGTGGTCGAGATGACGGTCGCGAGGCGCTCCGCCACGGAGGTGTCGAGCTCGCTCCGGTAGGCCTGCGCGAACTCCGCGCGCAGGCCGGGGAGGAGGAGGTCGGGGATGTCGGATTTGGTGAGTGCCATGGGTTGGTAGGTGGTGTTTGGTGAGGAGTGAGTGGTGGTGGAGTGGGTGGTGCCGACGCGAGAGCCTTTGGTCGTTCCTGAGGCTCACGCGGCTGCGAGGCATCCTGCGACTTCAAAGTCACGATGGTCTGGAGACCATCGCCACGTCCGGACTACACCGAGTAGTTGTCGATCCGGACGCGGACGCCGGAGCCGGCGGTGGCGGTGTTCTCGACCGCCACGATGGTGCCGACCTTGTACGGGTTCGTGAGGCCGGTGGGCGAGGAGTTGGCCTCCCAGTCGCTCGCCGCGTACGCCTCCTTGCCGATCTCGGCGATCGTCGGGACGTAGCCCGAGGCCGCCTTCATCACGAAGGAGCCGGTCTTCGTCACGTTCACCGTGCGATCGCCCGCGTTCCCGAGAGAGTTGTCGACCGTCTCGTTCGCGATGCCCATGAACTTCATGGAGGCGGTCGCGGGGTTCATGGGCCGCAGGTAGCCCGTCGCGTCGACGCCCACCATGCCGCCCTTCCAGACCTTGATCGCGGCCATCTTGTAGGTCACGACCAGTCCGGGTCTCTCGTACGTCTCGTAGCTTGCCATCAGCTGTGCCATTTACTTTTTCGCCTCCGCGATGTCGGTCAGGGACACTCCGGGGAAGTGCCGTCGGTAGAACTCCGCCTCTTCGGGGAGCATGGTCGTGGGCCTTTCGGGGTTTGCCCTTATGGGGGCGGTCTGTCCGAAGAGTGCGAGGGGTGGCTGCCGCTCCAGCATCGCGATGAGCAGTTCGCGCAGGGGAAGGCGGTCGCCGCTGAACTCCACCACGCCCTCACAGGCGAGGATCGCCTCGGCGAACGGCACCTGCGAGGGCACCATCCGGCCCTCGCGGACGAGGCGGCCCAGCTCTGGAGATGGTTCCCCCACGGCGGCGATGGTCTCCAGACCATCGAGCCTCTCGTGCTGCGACCAAGCCTTGAAGATCATGGAGGGGGGATCGAACATCCCCCCACCCCCATCCACCTGGGGCGCACCGGAGCGCATCCCGCGGGAACCCCTCTCCCCTAGAGGGGAGAGGGGTTCTGAGATCTCCCCCACCATCGCCACGCAGCCGCCCTCCGAGAAGAGCCCCGCGCCGGCGACCCGCGGGCGACGCACGAGCGAGACCTCGCGGATCTCCCGCAGGTCGGGCGACAGCCCGAGCGAAAGGCCCCGCGCCCCCGAGCGTCGCACGAGGGCGTCGGCCTCCGGGCTGAAGGCCACGGTGCCGTGCAGCTCCCTTCCCTGCCGCGCGACCGCGGTGAGGAAGCCCAGCTCCAGCGGCGAGGCCGCGTGCTCGATGAGCACCGGCACCTCGCCCGCGAAGCCCGCCGCCAGCGCGGCGAGGTCTTCCTCGGTCACGGCGATCCCCTTGTCCGGGTAGTCGCCCGCCTCGAACAGCTTCGCCGTTCTTTCGATCCATCCCTCACGGGTTCCAATGTCGATTTCAGTAGCCATCCGTCTACGTCTACTTCTCGGAAGAGTTTTGTAAACCACGTCGCGCCTCTTCTTATCGCGGTAGCAATAAAGTCGTTCACGTCGCGTGGTGGAGGGGAAACACGAAGACCCCTTTGGCCATGGAGTCTGGCAACGACGCGGGCGGGCCACCCACGCCACAATGAGGAATGGCTTCGCCCTGGCAGGCGTTCTTCGACGCCCACGCGCCGCACTACGACGAGAACCCCTTTACGAAGCACACCGTCGCCGAGATCGACTTCCTGCTCTCGATCTTCCCGCTGTCGAAGGGCGCGAGCGTCCTCGACGTCGGCTGCGGGACCGGCCGCCACGCCCTGGAGCTCGCACGGCGAGGCTTCCGGGTGCTCGGCGTCGATCTCAGCGAGAGGATGCTGGCGGTCGCCCGCGCGAAGGCGGCGATCGACGGTCTCGACGTGCGCTTCCTCCAGACCGACGCGGTGAGCTTCGCGACGGACGAGCGGTTCGACGCCGCGATCTGCCTCTGCGAGGGGGGGCCGGGCCTCATCGGCAAGGGTGACGACGCCGAGGCGCACGACCTGGGCATCTTCCGGAGCGCCGCGAACGCCCTGCGGCCCAACGCCCCGTTCCTCCTCACCGCCCTCAACGGGTACGCCACGATCCGCCAGATGCAGGACGCGATCGTCCACGAGGGCCGCTTCGATCCCGCGACCATGATCTCCAACTACGAGGACGAGTGGGATCTGCCGGAGGGGACGCGTATCGTGCGGATCTACGAGCGGCTGTTCATCCCGCCCGAGGTCGTGCGGCTATTGGCACAGGCGGGGTTCCGGGTCGACGCGGTGTGGGGCGGCACGGCGGGGCACTGGGCGCAGCGGCCCTTGAGCCTCGACGAGGTCGAGGCGATGTACGTGTGCCGGAAGGGTTAGAGTCCCCGGCTGGAAGCCGGGGCGACGAGAGCCGGAGATGCCTCCAGGATGGAGGCACTACGGCAGGACGCCATACTCGATGCGCGACGCCCTCGATCCACCGAGCTCGACCCGCACCGTCGCCTTCTGGAACTCTTCCGGCTTCGCCTTCTCGATGTTCGGCACGAACCGGTTCGGGTTGCGGTCCACGAGGGGGAACCACGACGACTGCACCTGCACCGCCATCCGGTGGCCCGGCTTGAAGGTGTGCAGCACGTCGTTCATCCGGAACCGGATCTCCGTCGGCTGCCCAGGCACCATCGCCTCCGGCCTCTCCAGGGAGTTCCGGAAGCGCCCGCGCATGACGTCGGCGCGCACCATGCGCATCTCGCCCGCGTGGGGCTCGCCCTTCGGCGCGATGTCCAGCACCTTCACCACGAAGTCGCCGTCCGTGCCGGTCGTGGTCACCCAGAGGTCGGCGTCGACCGGCCCCGCGACCGTGGTCGCCTTCGAGAGCGGCTCGCCGACGTAGGTCAGCACGTCGGGCCGCTTCGAGGCCCAGGTCTCGTCCTGCGCCAGGAGGTCGCCCGGTCGTTCGTTGCGCCTGGGGTCGGCGAGGTAGGGCGTCGGCGCGTTCGGGTCGTTCACGTAGACGTCGCTCCCCTCCTGGGCAGCCGCATCCGAGAGCTTGCCGTCCTTCGCGAGGTACACGGTCTGGGGCGCGAGGCCCCTGGGCGGCCATGCGTCGAACGTCCGCCATGCGTTCGTGCCCGTCTCGAACATCGTCGCCTCGGCGGGCTTCTCGCCCGCGCCGCGCAGGTACCGCTCGAAGAACGGGAGCTCGACGTGCTCGCGGTACCACGCGCCGGTGTCCATGCTCCACTGCATTCCGTTTAGAGAGAGGGCCGCACCATCCCACTGGCCGTGCGACCACGGCCCCATCACGAGGAAGTCTTCCGCGCCGGGGTTCTGCCGCTCGGTCGCGGCGTAGAGGTTCAGCGCGCCCCACTGGTCCTCGGCGTCGTACCAGCCGCCGACGTTCAGCACCGCGCACCTCACGTCGGTCATCTTCGTCTGGAGCGCGCGCTCCTTCCAGTAGGCGTCGTAGGTGTCGTGCTCGACGAGTTCCTTCCAGTAGGGCGAGCGGCCCTTGAGGTGTTTCTTCTCCAGCCCTTCGGCGGTGCCGCCGTCGAGGTAGAAGCCGTACGCCCCGCCCGGATTCTCGGGAAGGTCGATGCCGCGGTGATCCGTCTCCAGGCCTTTGCGGGGGATGTCGAACCACGCGGAGAAGGCGAAGTTGTCCTGGAGGAAGAACGCGCCGTTGTGGTGGACGTCGTCGCCGCGGAACCAGTCGGTGCAGGGGGCCTGGGGTGAGACGGCCTTGAGGGCCGGGTGGCGGCTGAGGGCGCCGACGCCCGCGTAGAAGCCCGGGTACGAGACGCCCCGGAGGCCGACGCGCCCGTTGTTGCCCCTCACGTTCTTCACGAGGAAGTCGATCGTGTCGTAGGTGTCGGTCGACTCGTCGACGCCCTTCTCGCCGGGCTTGAGCTGCGGCCGGACGTTCACGAACGTCCCCTCGCTCTGGTACGTGCCCCGCACGTCCTGCGAGGCGAAGGCGTACCCGGCCCCCGCGTACAGCGGCTCGAACCGGGGGATCGCGTCTTTGCCGTAGGGTCCCGAGCCGTACGGCGTCCGCTCCATGAGGATCGGGAAGTCGGTCCCGCCCTTGGGCACGTACACCGCGGTGTACAGCTTGGTCCCGTCGCGCATGGGGATGCGGTATTCGACCTTCCGATACTCGGTCTCCGCCGAGGACGCGGGCTTCAGCCCGCCCAACGCGAGCACAATGGCGAGCGACAGCACAACTTATCCTACTCTCCCTCTTTGCCCAGATCGCCACCCACGCCCTGGATGGGTTCATCAAGGGATGATCGGTCATGATGACCGGCAATGAAGACCATAACGGCGACAGAGTTCAAGGCTAAGTGTCTCGACATCCTGGACCACGTTCCTGCGGAGGGGATCGGGATCACCAAGCGAGGGAAGAAGGTCGCGACGCTCTACCCAGGGACTTCGGACATCGACATCTTTACGGTGCGGTTCCCGGCCTTGCGTTCGACAAGGACGACGATCTCTTTTCGACCGGGATGGATTGGGATGCTGAACCTTGACACCCACATCGTCGTCCACTATCTGGCCGGCGCTCTGAAGCCGCAGGAGATCGCCGCCGTCGAGGGCGACGCGCGGGGCGTCAGCGCGATGGTGCTCTGGGAGATCGCCAGGTTGCACCAACGCGGTCGCATCGGGCGGGGTCTGGAGGACCCCGCCACGAGCGAGTTCCTTTCGAAGTGCCGCATCTGGCCTCTTGATGCCGCCGTCGCGCTCGCCTCGATTTCCGAAGCGATCCCGCCGACGAGATCATCGCCGCCACGAGCGTCGTCCACCGCGTCCCGCTCCTCACCCGCGACGAGCGGCTTCTCGCCTCGGGGGTCGTCCCGATCTTGCGCCTAGCCTGACGTTTCCGTCCACAATAGGACCAGGCCCATGGAAGGCGCCCCCCGACTCCTCGTCCCCTTCGTCCTCGTGCTCGCCGGCTGCCGCGGAACGGCCGATGCGCCCTACCCGACCTACGCCGCCGCGCCGGTCCCCTACGTCCCGAACGGCGCGAGCAACAACGCCTTCGACGCCTACGTCCTCGCCGCCGGGGAGACTGAGGCCGCGGTCGCATCCTTCTCCCCTCCTCCGCTCCACCGGAACTCTTTTCCGCCTCGACAGCGAAGGCTTCTCCTGAGGGTCCTTGCCCCCGCGCTCCGACGCATCGCCTCGGCGAGGGGACCCTGCGAGTTCCGCTACGTGCCCGCCCTTCCCGGCGATCCCCTGCCCGGACGGGCCGCGTGGCGGCTCCTCGGACGCGCGCTCCGGTGGCGCATCGACGACGACCTGGAAGGCGGCTCCTCGCAGAACGCGGTCGGCGACGCCGCGCTTGCGTTCCGCTTCGCGAACGACCTGTGCGGCGGCGGGCCGGCCGACCGGACGCTCGGCGTCGAGATCGCGAACGACGCCCGCGAGGCGGTCGTTCCGGCCCTCGCGCGCCTCGATCCGGCGGGACTCCACCACCTTGCCGACGCCGTCAAGGCAGGGCTGCTCCGGCGGCCCGCCTTGGAGAAGAGCCTCGCGAACGGCGACGGCGACGCCGCCCTCGCGCTCCAGAGCCTTCAGGACGCCTACCAGAAAGGTGGCTACGGTCGGTTCCGCCCCCTGCTCGGCAAGGAGTTCCGCGACGTGGAATCGGTGAAGGAGCTTCACGGACCGAAGCGGGCCGTCTTCTTCGCCGCCCTCGACGCGGATCGCCGCCGGCTCGCCGTCGCCTGGCAAGCAGCCGCCGGGCTTCCCGCTTCCCGTCGGGCCCAGGCTTTGGACGTGAAGCTCAGGGGCGACAGGGCCCAGCGCGCCTTCGCCCGCAACTTCTTCCTCATCGGTCGTCCGCTCCTCGCGCTGGAGGATCGCTCCGTCGCGCGCCTTCGTCTCCTCGTGCTGGAGGCCGAGCTTCGCCGGGTGGCGAAGTCCACCGGTCGTGCGCCCAAGGGTCTGGAGCGGGTCAGCCGTCCGTGGGCGATCGACCCCTACAACGGCCGAACGTTCGGCTACCTGCCCGACGGCGCGGAGTTCCGGGTCTACAGCGTCGGCGAGAACCTCAAGGACGACCTCGGGGATACCGATCCCGCGGGGCTCGAGCCCGACATCCGCACGGTCGTTCCCTAGAGCTTGTTGATAAACGGCTCATTGTGGTAGAAGCCCTGAGCCGAGGGCCGCTCTCCGTCGACTCAGGAGCGGAAGGCGGAAGGCTCCCGCCGGGCAAGCACTGCCGCTACAGAATGCCGGCCCATTTCGGTACGACATCTTAGTGTCCTCGTCCTTGGAGCCACTCCCGAGAGTGGCTCCAAGTTCCTAGGGACCGGCAGGTGGAACGCGGGCGTCCAGGAAGCTCGCGGCGGAGGGCGACTGCTTCCTGGACGCCGACGGCCATCCCCTGGTGCCCTCCGCGTAACAGCGCGGGGGTGTCCGTGCCCCCTGAACCTCGGGATCGACTCGGCGGGCGACGTAGTCATCGGCGGGACGTTCACGAACACGGGCAGCCCCATCGGCAACTACTCGGCGGTCGGGATGGCGATGGTGTACAGCTTCGCCGAACGCGGGCACGAGTGCATCCCGCGACTACGGGAAGCCGACAATCGAAGGTTGACCGCCCTAAAGGGCGAACGCGGCGATGATCTCGCCCGGCACGCGCCGGGGGCGGCCGGTCGCGAGGTCGACGAAGGCCCAGTCGGTGCGGGCGCGCGCGACCTCGTCCTCGTCCCGCAGGATGGAGACCTCGCGCACGGAGCGCGCGCCGCCCATCGAGGCGACGCGCGTGCGGACGACCAGGCGGTCGCCGAGATAGGTCGGTCGGAGATAGTCGATCTCGTGCCGCCGGGCGACGAATGCGCCGCCGACGGCGAAGAGACGTTCGAGCGGGAAGCCGACCGCCGCGAGGTGCGCCCGGCCCACCGCCTCGACCCAGCGGAGAGTTTCCACGTTGTTCGCGTGGCCCATCTCGTCGATGGCTTCGGGCGTGACCTCGACGACGAGGTGGAACGCCCACGGTCGCTCCGGGCCGTCGTTCGCCATGGTCAGCGCGCCTTCGCGACCGTCTTCACGAAGTTCTCCACGATGCGCAGGCCGTCCTGGGTGAGCACCGACTCGGGGTGGAACTGGACGCCCTCGATGGGGAGGGTCTCGTGACGCAGGCCCATGACCTCGCCGTCGTCGTCCGCGGCGGCGGTGACGACGAAGCCCTCGGGCACGGAGTCCCTCGTGACGACGAGGGAGTGGTAGCGGATCGCGGAAAAGGGGTTGGGCATTCCCTCGAACAGGCCCTTGCCGTCGTGCGAGACGCTGGAAGCCTTGCCGTGCATGATGTTCGCCGCCTGCCGGACCCTTCCGCCGGCGACCATGC
>CAXTOO010000057.1:0-632 GCA_964245875.1 uncultured Fimbriimonas sp.
CGCTCGCGCCGAGCGCCTTGACCAGGTCGTCCACGGCCCGCGTGCTCACGCCCTGCAGGTACGCCTCCCGCACCACGGCGACGAGCGCCCTCTCCGCCGTGCGCCTCGGCTCCAGGAAGCTCGGCAGGCACGAGCCGCTGCGCAGCCGGGGCGCCTTGAGGTCCACGGCCCCGGCCCGCGTGTCCCAGAGCCTCGGCCGGTGGCCGTTGCGGCTGTTCTCGCGGCCTGCCACGCGAGTCCCGTAGGCCGCGCCGCACCGGCCTTCCGCCTCGCGCTCCATCGTCAGGCGGGCCATCTCCGCGAGCATCTCCCGCACCACGTCGCGCCCTTCCGGGGTGTCCAGCACGGCTGGAAGCGTTACACTGTGTTCTGCCATCTTCGTCCTCCTCGTTCCTCTCATCAAAGCCGAGAGACGGGATGGCCTCCCCTAAGGAAGCGCAGCCTTCTTACACCAACCCCTGGGACACGACCACAGGCTTTCCGGCCTGTCTTGACGTATTCTTTTCGTGGCTCCGCAAAGCGGAGCCACGACGCCGCTTGCCGAAGATTCCTATGGCCGTACTTACCCAAGGCTCTCGCGAGACGCCCGAGCCAAGCTCGCTGGCTCAACATTGTGCTGAGGAGGCGTATCA
>CAXTOO010000057.1:642-3083 GCA_964245875.1 uncultured Fimbriimonas sp.
TAGGCTTGCGCCACCCCGAACTGCCCGGAGGCTGCCTCCGGCCGTCCATGAGCGAGTGGATCGCACAGATGGCGATCCGGCGGGATCTCCCGAGCAAAGATGCCCAGAGAGACGTCCGGATGATGTCGAGGATCGTATGGCCTCGCTTCGCGGCGAGAAGCGTCGGCGCGTCTCGCCGCAAAGCCTTCCGCTCAGTCCAGAACAGGCGCGCCGGCCAGGTCCGACGTTGGGTGAAGCGTTGCCACGTATCCCTGGGCAGGTCAGCGCCTTCTGCCGACGAGTCTGTCTGGAGGGACATCGTCCTTAGGCGCGATGACTTGCACAGCAGGTGTCGAGGGCCGGCCTTCGACACCTGCTGTGCGTCCCGACCTACCCATGAGCAGATTGTCGAGCGGCTCGCGTTCACGGCGGCGCGTCGATGAGCCTCGATCCGGGCCGTGACCTCTCCCCTCGGGCCGTGGAGGCGCTGGACGGCCTCGCGCGGGAGGACTCCAGGTCGGAGCTCTTGGAAGACGCAGCCCTGCTCGACCTCCTGCGCGGCGCAACGGATCCGAAGGATCTGGAACGAACCGCGAGCCTCATATCACGCTCGGCGGAGGCCCGAAGGCGCCTCGTGGGGCTTCATCGCACCGGCACCTCCCTTCCCGATCCCCAGGGACGTGATCTCGCTCGGGCGGTCGTCGAGCTTGCGCTGACGCTGACTCCTGAGCACTGGGACTCCGTCGCTGGATCGCGCGAACCGCGGTTCGTCGGCGTTCGAGACGTCCTGAGGACGATTGTCCGCAACGCCCAGGTTGCGTTCGCCGCCCCGCGCTTCGCCACGTCCCGCGGTGAAGCGCAGAGGAGGACGGCGGGGCTCCAGGCCTTGGTGGGCTCCGAAGGCGACCTCCTCGCGCAGGTCACCGTCCACGGAGCCCAGGCGGAGGGGCGCGCCGCGAGGATCGAGTTGATCGATCCCCTTGGCGGGGGCTTTCCCGTAGCCACAGCCCGTCTGCACGGAGGAAGGTGGGAATTCCGCGTCCCACGGTTCGGCGCGGCGACGGGACTCCCCATGGGCTCGCTGCCGAGCGGCCTCTTCCGCCTGCGCGTCGACGGAGAGGAGGCCGAGGGCCGCGAGCCTGGTGCCCTCTGGGTGATCGATGAAGAAGGGGATCTGCTGGTGCTCGAAATGGCCGATCCGCCGCAGGTCTCCGACGATCGCCTTACGGTCGCGGTAAGGATTCCAGAGGACGTTCGTGCGACCTACGAAGGAAAGGAACTGAGGTTGCTTCTCTCCGTCGGCACCTACGAGTGTTCGCTCGGCACGTGGTCGATCTCCGAGATGGAGACCGTCTCGACCTTAAGCATTGACGCCATCGATCTTCCGAACGGGACTCTGCCGTTCGGCTCCATGGTCAAGGGGCGCATCTTGGACGACGGGGCGCTTGGCTAAGGTGGCTCAAGACCCGGTCGATGAGTGGTGCCTGGTCTTCGGGGAGCGCGACGGCGTGCCCCTCTTGGTGGCTTCGTCCGGCACGACGTTCGCCCTGAGGCGCGAGAGGATCGAGGAGGCGGTCGCCCTTTGGAATGCCTGGCTCAGGTCGGTCGAGTGTTCCCCGTCGGAGCTCGAAGCGCTCGGGGACGCTCTCGGGCTTGCGCTTATGCCTTACCCTCTGCAGCGCCGGCTCCAGAACGCCGTGGCGCAATCTAGGAGACGACGAACCCGGTTCCGTCTCTACATCGAGGCAACCGGCGAGTTCCTGACAGGGATTCCTTGGGAGGTCCTTCGCCTGCGCGCCGTCTCTCCCATAGACCCGGTCGATGGTGTGCTCGCGCTCCAGCCCGACGTCAGCCTTCTGCGGCGCTCCGGCCACGGCTCGTTCCCTCAGTCCGTCCCTCACGGGACGAGAATCCTCGTATCGAGCGCCGATCCGGGCTCCCCGACGCATCCTCGTCTCGCTTGGCTCGCGACCGAGCTGAGCGCGATCCAGGAGGCGTGCGGCCGCGTCAAGGACGGTTCCGTCTCTATGAGGACCCTGTTCGACGCCTCACCAGGGGAACTGAGACGCGCGATCCTAGAGTTCAAGCCTCACGTTCTCCACTTCTCTGGGCACGCGGAAACGAGCCCTTCCGGAGCGCGGCTCGTCCTTCACGGACGGCACGGCGAAGGAGTTCCGACCCCGATCGAGAGTATCGGTGGGTGGCTCGCGCTGGGCGATTGCCGCCTAGCCGTCCTCTCCGCCTGCGACACGGACGCGGCCCCCCGTTCCGCTGCGCTCGCCCTCAGGCGAGCGGGCGTGGCGTCCGTGGTTGCGATGCAAGGCCCAGTGCGCGACGCCAGCCTCCCCTTGTTTTCCCGTTCTCTTTACGGCGCCCTTCTGGACGGCATGGAGGTAGACCACGCCCTAACGGAGGCTCGTCTTGCGACGGCGGGTCCGTCCTGCACCGAGGTCCTCGCGACC
>CAXTOO010000057.1:3093-17174 GCA_964245875.1 uncultured Fimbriimonas sp.
CCTCTGGTGCGACGCCCCTTTCGCGGTCGCTGGCAGCAGGGCGTTCGACTCGACGGCGTCCTCGCCAAACAACCTGCCCGTTATTCAGGGGAACACGATCTTCGGACGAGAGAGGGCACTCGATGAGATCGGACGGTCGCTCCGAGACCGTCGCTCCGTCCTCCTCACCGGAGAAGGCGGGATCGGCAAGAGCTGCCTGGCGCTCGCCGCAGCCCGCCACACGCACGCTTCGTTTCCCGGAGGAGCGTGGTGGATCGACTGCGGCGAGATGGACGCCGACGAGGACGTCTGGTGGGAGCTTGCCAGGATTCTTGCGCCCCGCGCCGGTGAGGACCATCGGGAGCGCGTCATCGACGCGCTCCGCGAGCGCACGGCGCTCGTGGTCATCGACGGCGTCGACCGACTGTCGGCGCCCGGCAGAGCCAGTTTGATTCGAGCCTTCCAGGATGAGACGGGGGCGACCTTGCTTATGACTAGCCGCGAAAGGATCGACGCTCCAGGAATCGAGCGAATCGATGTCGGCCCGCTCGCCTTCGGCGTCCTTTGCGGAGCCGCCGAGTCGATGTTCCTTGAGATCGCGGGACTGGACCCCGCGCGGGCGTCCCCGAACGTAGCGAAGGCGTCATCCGAGGTCTGCGCGATTCTCGGCGGGGTTCCGCTCGCGCTGGCCGCGGCGGCGGGACGCGCCCGGCTAGTGGGCGTCGTCGAGTTGCATCGGTTGCTCGTCCAAAGTCCGATCCGCGCTCTTGGAGGCGCGGCCTCCAGCGTCGGGATCGCGATCGGGCGCTCGTTGTCCTTGCTTGCGGAGGGGGATTGTGAGCTCCTTCGGCGCCTGAGCGTCTTCGCCGGTGGGTTCAATTGGACGTCGGCTCAGGAGGTCTATCCCGACGACCGCTTCGAACTGCTCGACGGTCTCGAGCGTCTCGTCGAGGGCTCGCTTGTCCGACGAGCCGAGGAGGTCGGAGGAACGCGCTTCGCGATCCTGGACTTGGTGCGCGACTACGTCGCGGCCACGTTCCCAAGCGGGCCCGCGACGACAGACCGGACTCTCGCGCTCCGTCGCCACGCCGACCACTACGTCAAGGTCGCGCGCGCCGCTGCGGAGCTCGCCCGCGAAGGGCGCTGGATCGACGCCACGCGCACGATCCGCGCCGAGCTCGCGAACTTCCGCGCCGCGCTGGCCTACGCCTCGGACCAAGGGCTCCATGAAGTCGCCGCGCCGCTCGCGGAATGCTTGTGCCGGCCGCTCATGGAGGCGGGCATGGCGTCCGACTTCGCCCGATTCTCCCGAGAAGGCTACCGGGCGGCGGAGAGCCGGGGGGATCGTCGGCTCCGCGCCGACCTCCTGGGTCTCGAAGGCGCGCTCGCCGGAAGGTCGGGCGACGCGGAACGTTGCGCGCGCGCGTGGATCAGTCGGGCGGCCCTGTGTAGGGAGATGGACGACATCGCCGGCTTGGTCGACGCGACCCTCGATCTCGCGTACGAGGCGCGCATCGCCAAGAGCTTCGGGCACGCCTTCGACCTCGTCTCGGACGCGGAACGATCGCTGATCGGCCTGGAACGGCCGGACCTTGAGGCCACCGCCGCCGCCGTTCGCGCCATAACCGAGCTTGAGGGCGGGCGACCGAACGATGCCCGCGTTTCGGCCTTGGCTGCGGAGGAAAAGGGGCGCCGCGCGTCCGCAGCCGGTTCCATGGTTTACGTGTGGAGCCAGCTGGGCCACGTTTGGCGGCGGCTCGGCGACGCGGCCCGGGCTGAGACCTGTTTCGCGGCCGCGACCTCTGCCGCGATGGACGGCGACCGCCTGTGCCAGACGGCGCTGGCGGCCTTAGGACTCTCCAGCGTCCTAGAGTCGAGGGCAAGCATCGAGGGAGCCCTCCTGAGCGCCATCGCGGCGGAGACCATCCTTCGCCAAATCGGCGCCCGTCAGCTGGGGGCGGCGGAGCATCGTCGCTCCGAACTGAGCGAGCGGCACCAAGGTCACCCTGCCCTAAGGCGCGCGGACCGCCTTGCGACGACCGATCCCCTCGAGCTCCTCCGGGAAGTCTTGGAGAGGGTCGCGGCTAGGGACGTGCCGCCTTAAGGTTCCCGGCTAGGTAGCGGGGTCTTGTAGTTCTTCACAGTCGCGTTCTGGACCATGTAGGTTGGGCGGTCCTCTTCGTCGTGTTCGTCGTAGCCACCGACCACGTCGCAGACCATATCGTCCGACTCTTCCGCGCCGAAGTAGGCGAACGAAACGTCGGGAGAGGGTTCGAAAGACCACCCTTTCTGGGAATCCCTCGGGCCGATGCGAACGATTTCGGGGTTAAGGCGCTCCAGAAACTCGACGTACAGTGCCGGATTGGCGACGCGCATGACGAGATATATCGCGATCCACCTTACGCGAAGGTTACGCTCCTCTTCCCCCTGATGTTCCGGGAACCACGCCTTGTCGTAGATCTGCAGGTGTCCGAACCATCGACCGTTCTGGACGTCGTCAATCACTTGGAACAACGAACCACCGTCCTGCGGGGGATGCGACTGCATGATCCCGAGAAGGGAATCATAGTAGTCGCCCGGGTCGGAAGGGAGTCCGAGTGAGAGAGTTCGAGACGCCTCGACGCTCAAGGGAACGGCCGTGTCTGGCGAAACGACCATGCGCAGGATACCGGTCTCGCCGATCCCCGCGATCTGCACCTTCTCGTTCAGGAACGTCTTGTTGTCACCCTGCGCGAGCGACATCTGCATGGTGAAGGGACTCACCAGCCGGAGCCTCTCGCGACCGCGCACCGTACCCGGTCGGTCTTGCAGCTGAGGTGGGTCGCATTCCAGTGGCGGGGTCAGATGGTCCACCCAGTGCGTCGGACGCTCAAGCAACGGAAGGCAATCGGTGATCTTCGCCTTCAGACTCCACATGAAATCGTCGGGGGCGAGATCGCCATAGTACAGCCATTGCAGCCCGGCGCACGAGGGCTTTTCCGTGCTCTCTTCATCCTCTTGAGGATTCGTTCTCATCATTGTCTTCTCCGACGTCAATAGAGTATCCACTACCAGGCCCGCCTTCGTCCATCCGTCGAGCGCTATGACCACGAGCAGCAGACGAAGAGAAGCAGATCAGGCTCTCGGACGATCAGTCGTTCTCCCCTCTAGGAATCAAGCGTCGGCTGATCCGACTGACTCCTCGGGCATCGCCTGCGCGACGATCTTGAGGAGCACGCGCCCTCCGGTTTATTGTCTTGCTCCCCGGCGAAGACGCGCGTGAATGGCGCCTAAGAGCGTGTAGAGGAATGTCGTCGTCCAACTCGGTGTGGACCGCAAGCCCTATCCCACGGACCTGACCGACGCGCAGTGGACGCTGCTCGAGCCGATGCTCCCGCCGCACAGGCCCAAGGGGCGCAAGCGGCGGGTCGAGATGCGGGAGATCGCGAACGCGCTGCTCTACCTCCTTCGCACGGGCTGCCCTTGGCGGCGCCTCCCGCACGACCTGCCCTCGTGGGCGACGGTCTGGTGGTACTTCAGGAAGTGGCGCGACGACGGCACGCTCGACGCGCTCCACGGAAGGCTGCGCGACATGGCCCGCGAGGCCTCGGGCAAGAAGAAGGAGCCTACGGCGGGGGTGGTCGATTCGCAGAGCGCGAGGACCACGGAAAAAGGGGGCCGCGAGGCTACGACGCTGGCAAGAAGGTTCGAGGACGCAAGCGCCATCTTGTCGTCGATACCCTTGGACTCGTTCTGGGGGTCTTGGTCCATCCAGGAAACGTTCAGGACCGAGACGGCGCCAAGCCCCTGATCGAGGCCACGCGCGCCGCTTTCCCGAGCCTCGCCAAGGTGTGGGCCGACGGCGGCTACTCGGGCGCCCTCGTCGACTGGGCGCGGGAGCGGGGCGTGGACCTGGAGGTCGTCAAGAAGCCGAAGGAAGGATTCGAGGTCCTGCCCAGGCGCTGGGTCGTCGAGCGGACCTTCGGCTGGATCGTGAGGAACCGAAGGCTCAGGTGCGACCACGAGGCCACCGTCAAGGGCTCGACCGCCTACGTGCTGCTCGCGATGATCGGCGTCATGGTGAGAAGGCTCGGCAAGGGGAAGTGAATTTCTCTACACGCTCTTAGAAGACGGTTCGCCGCATGGCACTCGGGGGCGCAGGAGAGTCGTTCGCGACATCGACCTCGACAGGCAGGTGACGATCCGATCCGCTCGCCCCAATTTCGTCCGAGCGCTCAAAGTTGCAAGTCGAACGGTCGAGTTTCGCCAGTCTGGCCTCATAGAGCCCCCCTCGAGCCGTCGCCGTCCAGCGATCGCGCCCGCCGCTTTCGTGGTGCGGACGCTGGTCGAGTCCACTAGGCTGTGTCCTCAAATTCCGCGTCTGGGCGTAGGAGGGGCGTGGCCCAGAGATTCGCCCTAACCGACGCCCAGTGGGAGCGCGTCGGCCCCCTGCTCCCTCCCGACCGGGGTCGACGCGGGCGGCCCGCCAAGGACAACCGCCCCATGCTCGACGCCGTGCTCTGGGTGCTGGCGGCGGGCGTGCCCTGGCGCGACCCGCCCCCGCGCTTCGGCCCCTGGAAGAGCGTCCACACGCGCTTCTCGCGCTGGCGGGACGCGGGCGTCTTCGAGCGGGCATTGCGCGCCCTCCAGGAGGAGGCGCACGCGACGGGGGACCTGGACTGGTCTCTCCACCACGTGGACTCCAGCGTCGTTCGCGCCCACAAGAGCGCCGCGGGCGCGAAAAAGGGGGCGGCGATCAGGCCCTCGGGCGCTCGCGGGGAGGCTGGGGGACCAGGTTCCACCTCCGCTGCGAGGGCAAGGGGCGCCCGGTCCCCTTCCTGCTGAGCGGCGGCCAGAGGAACGACGCGCCCTTCCTGCGCCCACTCATGGAGGGCGGCGGGGTCGGGCGCAGGACGCGCCCCAAGAGGGTCGCCGCCGACAGGGCGTACAGCCCGAGCCCGCGCCGCCTGCTGCGCGCCAAGGGCGTCGGCGCGGTGATCCCCACGAAGTCGAACCAGCGCGCGAGCCCGCGCTTCGACAGGGAGGCGTACCGCAAGAGGAGCCTCGTCGAGCGGTGCGTCGGAAGGCTCAAGGAGAAGAGGCGCGTCGCCACCCGCTACGAGAAGCTCGCGAAGAGCCATCTCGCCATGCTCCACCTCGCCGCCATCCTCATGTGGATTTGAGGACACAGCCTAGCTGCTCGAGTAGTCCAGGTACCCGTCCGCCGCGAGCCTCGGTCGCGTCCCAGGGAGTGGTGTAAGAGCTTCCCGTCTCTCGGTCGCCCATGCTACCCGCCTGCTCCCCGGGCGAGCAGCGCGTCGTTCTTGGCGTCATGGCCGACGAGCGCCTTCGCGCTGGCCTGCCGCCTCGCGACCTGCCACTCGTCGTGCTGCCCCATGAGGATCGCCCCGACGAGCCTGACGACGCTCCCTTCAGTCGGGAAGATCCGCACGACGTCGGCCCGGCGCTTGAACTCGCGGTTGAGCCTTTCGAGCCCGTTGTCGGAGGCGAGCATGGGCCAGAGCTCCCGCGGGTGCGCCATGTCGGCGAGCGCGTCGCCCTCCGCCTCGTCCATGAGCCCGGCCACCTTCGGGAACGAGGCCCAGAGCGTGTCGGCGGCCTGCCGCCGACACGCTCTGGGCCTCGGCCTGCCCCTCCTGCGCGAAGGCCGTCCGCACCGTGGCCGCGACGGGCTCCTTGCGCCCCTGGGGCACGTGCGCCAGCAGGTTCCGGACGAGGTGGACCCGGCACCGCTGCCGCGAGCAGGCGAGGCACCGCTCGACGGCCTTGCGGAGTCCCGCGCGGGCGTCCGACACGACCAGCCTCACGCCGCGGAACCCCCGGTCCAGGAGGTCGCGCAGCGGCTCGGTCCAGAACGGCTCGCTCTCGGCGTGGCCCACCCTCATCCCGGGCGCCTCACGACGCCCTTCCGCGGAGAGCCCGACCGCGAGGATGGCGGCCTTCGAGACGATCCGCCCGCCGGTCCCTCACCTTGACGTACGTGCCGTCCAGCCAGAGGAAGGGAAGCTCGCCCTCCGGGGGCGCGAGAGGAGCTCGCGGACCCTAGCCTCCACCTCCTCGCACAGGCGGGAGACCTCGCTGCGGCTCACGCCCGACGCTCCCAAGGCCTTGACCAGGTCGTCCGCCGCGCGAGTCGAGACCCCTTGGAGATGCGCCTCCTGGACGACCGCCACGAGCGCCTTCTCCGCCGTGCGCCGCAGCTCCAGGAAGCTCAGCAGGCAGGAGCCCTGCCTCAGGCACGGGACCCTGAGGTCCACGCTCCCGGCCCGCCTGTCCCAGAGCCGAGTGCGGTAGCCGTTCCGGCTGTTCTCGCGAGCCCCGTTCCTCTGGCCGTAGCCCGCCCCGCAGCGCGCCTCCGCCTCGCGCTCCATCGTCAGCCGCGCCATCTCGGCCAGCATCTCTCGAACCATGTCCTTGCCCTCCGGCGTGTCCAACGCCGCCGGAAGCGTCACAATCTCCTCTGCCATCTTCGTCCTCCTCGTTCTTCTCATCGAAGCCGAAAGACGGGATGGCTCCCCTCAAGGAAGCCGACGCTTCTTACACCACTCCCTGGGACACGACCCGAGCCTCAGGCGCAGCCGCCTCAGCATTGTAGCGAAGAGCTCTCCTTGGCCCAGCGCCTAAAGCGCGCACCGCCTGCAGCCGTCCGTAGTGTTCGGACAGGTCGCGCCAAGCGACTCCGAATCCTAACGTTCCTGCGTTGGGAGATTGGACACAGCCTAGTTCGGCCCTCGTCTTTCCATGAGAGCTCTTCGCCATCGGTTCCTTGGGGTGCGGCCCTTCCCTCTGGGGCCGTCCATTGGATCAAGTCGATAAGACTTGGAGACGCCTTGCGCCTGCCTTTTTGGTGGAGCCGCGCAAGTCGCTTAGATCGACGGGGGGGGACTGGCCCCATCTCGACCTTCGCGAAGAAGTTCATCTGCGTCTTGGTCGGGAAGGCCATGAAGAGCCGACCGGAACAGAACAGCCAGACATACTGCTTGAGGTTGAGGATAGGGCCAACCAGAACCGTTCCGGCGCCGTATCGGAAGTGTGGTCCGGTGATTCCTTGGTGGTTCTCGGTTGCCATATGGCGGCTTCGGAGAACGCTGTAGGTCTCTTGGGCCGTATCAATCGCGATGAGTTCCATGTAGTCCGCGAAGCTCGAGCCGCTGGACTCCCCGCGCATACCGATCATGTAGACCGCCCCGGATTTGTCCGCATAGAGGTTAAGGTTGTCGTAGCCGACGCCCTTACCACTGAAACTGACGCCGAACGAGAACACCTCCTCTCCAAAACTCAATCCGGGATCATCGAGCGATTTGTCATTAGACTTGTAGACGTGGATCTTGCTGTCCTTGCTCGTGTACACGGCGAGAATGTAGTGGCTTTCGACCTTCGTGATGCCCACGCACGCGGCACCTCCGTTTTTACGCGTGACGAGGCCCAAGGCAAGAACCCGGACTCTTTCCCGTCCTTAATCGGTCTGAGGTCGAAAAGGGCCACCAGTCCTTCGTTGTTGTTGGACTCGCTGCGCTCGATTCCCACTACGGCGTAATCACCGATAACCTGGAGCCCTCCCGGGTGGCGGTAATCCTTGAAGAAAGAGAAGTCGAAGCGCTTGAGATCGCCGTTAGGCTTTCCGATGCCCCAGTAACCCTGGCTTCTCTCGCGGTTGTGAGTAAACACGAAATAGCCGGCGTAGTGGCCCATCCCCTGGATGTGGGCTCCGATACCCGTATCGAAGTAGCTGAAATCGGTGTGGTACTCGCCTTTCGCAGGGATGGAGTCGAACTCGGCTATGGGATCGTCGAAGACGGGATTCTGTGTGATCGGGATAGCCATGATTGGATCTTTCCTGCGAGTACGTCCGCAACGTGCTCGCAGGAAAGGAAACGAATCCCGAGGATCCGATCTCACACGGTCTGGGGGCATTCTTCGATCGCCCAATGCTGGAAGGCAGGATTCAGTGGAGCTTCCCAGGTTTATTCGTATTCCTACAGGACCGCCCTTCGGCGTTAACCTGCCTTTCATAGAGGGTGTTACGCACTTCGGGACTCCCGTGCGTAAAGCAGGCCCTACCCAAGCGACGTGTCCGACGACGAGTGGGCGTTTCTCGCGCCGTGCCTGACGCTGATGAGGGAGGACGCGCCCCAGCGCGAGCACCCGCTCAGGGAGCTGCTCAACGGCCTGCGCTACGTGGCGCGCTCGGGCTGCGCCTTGCGCATGATGCCCAACGACCTGCCGCCGTGGCACGCCGTCCATCGCCAGGCCCAGCGGTGGTTCGCCAGGGGTTCTTTCGAGGCAGCCGCGAGCGACCTTCGCGCCCTGCTCAGGCTTAAGCAGGGCAAGGAGCCGAGCCCCACCGCGGCGGTCCTCGAAGGGCGCGTCCTGAGGAGCAGGCCTGAGAGCGAGGCCCGCGCGGGCTACAACGGCCACAAGAAGACCAAGGGCAGCAAGGTTCACCCGGCGGTGGACACGCTGGGTGCCTGCTGGCCCCGGTCCTCACCCCCGCGAACGTCGATGAGCGGAAGGCCGTCGCCGAGCTCGCAAGGCTCGTCCAGAAGGAGACGGGCGACACGGTCGAACTCGCCTACGTGGACCAGGGCTACACGGGCAAGGCGGTGGCCGAGGCCGCCGCGAAGGAGGGCATCGCCCTGGAGATCGTCTCGTTGCCCGAGGTCAAGCGGGCTTCGTGCCGCTGCCCAGGCGATGGGTGGTGGAGCGCTCCTTCGCCTGGTCGTCTCGGTTCAAGCGGCTCGCCAAGGACTACGAGCGGCTGCCCGAGCCCCTGGCGGGGCTGCACGCCGCCGTGTTCTGCACCCTCATGCTCGCGTCTCTTGCGCCCTGGCTCAAAGGTGCGTAACACCGTCTAGGATGACGCCCGATGCCAGCGGCCTATAGAGGCAAGTAGACGTAGAGCGTTCCTGTTGGCGCTATCGTCTCATTCGCCTGTGATGCCACCAGCGTCCTCGCGGCTTCCGTTCTGCATCGAATTCGTCGTTCTTGTAAGACTCGTCGGATCTGTGCGACTTGACCGCCGGGTATTGCGATGGCGTGGCCGACGCCCAGCACACGTTCGCCCCAGCCTGAGCCATCGAGGGCTGTTCCGTCGCAGGATTGGCCTTGGCGCCGGCTACGCCCCCGACGCTCCGACCCGAACCGCCCTGTCTGACGGCCGATGGTCGACGCGGGCCTCTTCTTTTCGGGGCGGCGACTGCGCGAGGCGTTCAAACCGTGTGAAGGGAATGGCTTCACCGTGGACGCTGCTGCCTGGAGTGGAGACGGGGACCAGGATCCCAACGCTTTCTGTGGGCTTGCCGGTCGAGTCCAACAGCAGAAGCAGTGGGAGACCGCCTGAAGGAGCGGCTTTGTGAATCTCCCTTCGTTCGCGGGCCACGTGAGATCTGACCTCGCTTGTTCGTTGCTCCCTGCGGACGTCGCACAATGCCTCTGAAGCTGGCGGCGTGACCTCCCGACCCTTCGGGAGGCGGTAAGAAAGCATGGACTACGAAGCAAAATTCGAACACCTCGACGCCTCGATGGCGAACGATCCGGCCCTTCGCGAGAAGTTCATCAACGATCCCAAGTCCGTCCTCGCGGGCGCTGGGATCCCGACGATGGAGGCGCTATCCGGCAGCGCGCTCGTCCACGCGGACGCGTCCACCGCGAACGCGGCCGTGGAATCGTTCGTTGGCAAGGCGCTTCCCCGAGCGAACGCCCTCAACGCGTCGAACGGCTACAGCCTGGATCTCAGCAAGCACTGGTGGGGATTCGATCTCACGATGAACGAGGAACTGACCCAGGGGATCATCAACGGCCTGGTCGCCGGTCCTAACCTGACCGACTTGGCGAAGGAGGCCCTCGATGCGGCGGGATTCATCGGCGGTCCTCTTGTCGCGGTGATCGCCGCCGGCTTCACCGCCGGGTTCGCCATGAAGAAGCTCGAGATCGAGCTGGCGGACAAGAGCAAGAAGGGCGTGCATTGGCCGGTCACCTGGCCGCAGTTGGCCGCCCTCTTGGCGGCCGCGCCTCTGGGTCCAGCGGCTATCCTCGCGGCGCTCGCGGTGTGGATCCACCCTTTGCCCAACTGATCCCTGCGACGCTTAGCCCGACCTTGGCCGTCCTCCACTCCCGCAAGAGGGTAGGAAGACAGGTCTTTGCCCACGTGCTCTTGAGACTGGGCCGAATCCTCGAACGCCCTTCTGCGGCTCGGCTTCGAAGAGCGAGTGGCACAAAGGCGTTCGTAGTGCTTTTCGCTTTCGACGTGCATTGAAACCTGAAGACCATGCCATGAGCGCAAGCCAGTCAAACCTCTCCGACCCCAAGTACGGCTACGACATCGTCGTAGCCACGACCCAGGCCAGCATCAACGCCACGATGAAGGTCTACCTCGACACCGTCCCCCAGCCCGTGATCGTCGCCTGCTTCGGGGCGGGGACGAAGGTCGCGGGCCAGCCGACGCCCATCGTCGACATGGGCACGGACATGCCGGGCTGCGTCGACCCGTTCTGCATTCCTAAGGGCACCGACCCGAATTCGAGCGCGGACATAAAGAAGCTCAAGGATGTGAAGTTCCGCTTCGCGATCCGCGCGAAGATGGGCATCCCTCCGGGCTACGCTCCCGACGAGGTTCCTGACATCGTCAGGCTCAAGGAGAACAACGACTTGATCTTCGTCCAGATGTGCTCCGAGTTCGAGATCGTGCAGTACATCCCAGCGAGCGAGGACGACGACCCCACTTGGCTCCACGAGAAGCAGCAACCGGGACAGGCGTGGCTTTTCGAGAGCATGGTAAAGCTCGATCTGAACGCCATAACGAATCCGGACTTCGCCTCGCTTCCTAAGGACGTGCAGGACCAGATGAAGAACCTCGGCAAGGACGCGTTCAGCGTTCAGCAACTCCTCATCAACCTCAACAACGCCAAGCTCCAGGGTTCCCCCAAGCTTCTGACAGACGGCCTCCGCGATGCGGGGATGCCGGATGACTCTCCGGTGATCTCTTTCCTTCGCGACAAGTATCAGAGCATCTATCTCCAAAGACTCAAGGAGAAGGGCAACCCGGTACTCGCCTACAACGTGGTCGACCGTACCCCCGACAATGCGACCCTCAAGCCGACGGACTTGAACTTCTGGATTACGCCGTTCATGGGCGCGAACCGCCAGCGCCAGGGGAACCCGTCGCTTCCCCAGCAGGACCTCGCGACGCTGAACTACCTGTGCATGACGAACGGCAAATCTCTTCCCGCAAGGGCGGAGTTCAACTGGAACTGGGTGGAGGAAGGCCGACAGGCGGACTTTCACGGCGCGATCGCCGTGAACCGCAACACTTTCGCCAACTGGTTCCGAACCCAGTTGGACGGTTACGTTCGCCAGAACTGCTACATTCCCAGTTGCTCGTGCAGCTGGACGAAGAACAAGTTCACGCTCCAGCTGCCCTCAGGAGGCAATCCGAGCCTCGACATGCCCGCCAGCGGTCCCATCGTGCTGAGCTACAGCTACTTCGCGGAGGCCGAGGACAAGTCTGGCCCCTCGAAGGACGACCAAATCCATCCCAAGACGTGGTTCAACCTGTCCATCAAATTCGAGGGCAACGCGATCACCATCACGCAAAAGTTGGTGGTTAACCTCTACATTCAGCGGTGTCACTCGGGAGACGACGGGAACGTGGTGAACAAAGAGGTCAAGGAGGTCTACCGGCTTGCGGTAGACGGCCAGGGCAAGCTGAATCTGGTCCCCGAGGCGCCGGTGGTCACCGACCATCCGGACAATCCCAACATCAACGCCTTCAGCAACATCTTCCTGAACTTCAATAAGATGGGCGTCGATTTCGGGAACATGGCGCGCGCAGTCGCGGCAAGGAGTTTTACGAGCTTCCCTCTCCAAAAGATCCAAAGCTTCGTGTTTCCGGGCGGCAAGACGTTCGCCTTCAAGGATGCGGCGTTCTCCGAGAACCAGGATCTCATCGCGCACATCACGTACGTCGATCCTAGCCTCATGCCCGCGCTGAAGCCCGCCGTCCCGACGGCCCAGCCAAAGCCGGCACAACAGGCTCCACCGATGTTCCTGAAGCATCCGTTCGGCATCAAGATCCCGGCGCCCATCCCGGTCGGTCGAGGATCCTAGGCCCTCCTGACGCCCTCTCAGGCACGGTCGCTCCTTTCGAGTGCGACCGGACGCCCTTTCACGCCTTCCCTGCATCCAACGCCATGAAAATCGCTCACGACTCAGAACTGATGAAGAACCGGAAGAACGCCGAGGTGATGGCGCCCGACCGCAAGTTCGAGGTCCTCCAGACCCAAGACGGCGACTCGCTCTTCTTCTCGCTCGGCACCGACAACGCCTTCTATCTCACGCGCGAGGCGCGCGCCACCG
Source organism: uncultured Fimbriimonas sp. (assembly GCA_964245875.1). Lineage (GTDB taxonomy): Bacteria > Armatimonadota > Fimbriimonadia > Fimbriimonadales > Fimbriimonadaceae > Fimbriimonas. Next base: position 15,427 of record CAXTOO010000057.1, read on the forward strand.
CGACCGGCTGGAGCAAGGTCGATCTAGGAGCCGCCCTCGCAAAGAACCACGGCGGGGCCAAGATCGTCGCCAGGGCCTTCGACGTCTCTCAGAATCCCGATACCGGCGCGATCGACATCGCCCTGGCGGTCACCGTCGGTGACGCCGACTTCCTTTACCTGTCCTTAGGCAATCCTAACACCAACCGCGACTGGTCGGACGGCGTGGTGTGGACCGCCGTGCCCTTCGACGCCACGCCTGCTCGGCCGAAGATCGCGATCGACAACGTCTCGATCATCCAGACGTCGGCGGGAAGCTACTACCTGGTGGACATCCTGCACGACGTCAATCTGCGCACCATCGACCGCTTCTACATCTCGCCCCGCGCGACGGGAGGCAAGCCGAAGTGGAATTCCCACGACATCGCGGTGGACGTGGCGGCGGGCATCGTCTCCGGAGCGATCTGGACATCGCTGGGTCTAAGGACCAACGACCGGGTGGCGGGAGCCTATACCTTCGGCAAGATCGCCAGCTCGCAGCAGCTTATCTTCACTCCCTTGTACAACCCGTACAACAAGAGCCTCGCCGCCTCTCCCGCGCGGCTGGCGGTGCCACCTAAGACCACCGCGCTGGCGACGGCGCTCAACAAGGACGGGCTCAGTAACCTCTTCGCGGCAGGCGACGGGAAGCTCTTCCTCTTCACCCCGGACAACCAGAAGGACGGTTCGAACGCCGTTCAGATCGCGAGCCATGCTCTTCTGGCGAACGTCCAGAGCCTCGCCGCTGCCACGAGCAACGGGCGCACGGCGGTGTGGGGCATCAACACCCAAGGCGAGCTGTTCTACCTGCGGTGCCCCGTCGGCCAGGAAACCGTTCCAACGGCGTGGACCTTCCCCGTGCGGATCCTCAAGGACGTTCAGGGGATGGCCTTCTTCCTGAACAAGTCCCAGAACAACAACGTCGTGTTCGCCCACACGAAGGGGAAGAACATCGTCCAGCTCACGCAGGACCCGGTGACCGGCGAGTGGAGGCAGCGCAGTATTCTGCTGCCCAGCACCGATGCGAGCCAAGTGATCGAGTACAGCAGCTTCACCACCCACTTCCGGATTACCGATGAGTTCAACGTCGGGAAGCCTGGAGCGAAGGTGGCACTCAGGTCTGCGAGCCCGATCAGCGTGTACGTGAACGATGTGTACCACGTGCTCTCGCCGGACGTGCCTGTGAGCGTGGAGACCGACAACTCCGGCGTGCTGACGGTGGTCCAAGAGACGCAGAACCTTTCCGGCACGTATCTGCGCGTCGAGCTTCAGGACGGGACGAAGATCGACGTCAATCCGATGGGCAATCTGCTGGACCGTCTCAAGAGCGTCAAGGACGGCAACGCCCTCGATGCGCTTCAGTTCCCCGATGAGGACGGCACGATAAGCCGGGTAGTGCCCAAAGACGTGCCCAAGGCCGACAAGGACGCGGCAGCCCAGATGCTCCAGCAGTTCGTGCAGGCGGCGGGCGCGCTCCCGCAGAACGGATCGGTGCAGGGCACCGTCAAGGGAAGCGCCGCGCCGACGGTGGCGGTCTTAAGGACCGGAACCGGCTTCTCGCAGGGGAACGCCGCCAGCGCCCGTCTGGCCGCCGCCAAGGGCGCGACGCCCGCCAAGCCCGGCGGCAATGCGGTGAAGGTGGCGTTCGGAGACGCGATCGGCTTCATCAAGGACGCCTTGGCGGTCGCCGGGGCGTCGCTGGACGACGTGGTCGACTGCCAATGCTGGCTT
>CAXTOO010000058.1:0-16843 GCA_964245875.1 uncultured Fimbriimonas sp.
CTGCGCGGCGCGGGCACGTCCGACGCATCGAAGTGGCGGTCCCGGTGAGGACGCTAGCTTTCGCGCGAGTTCTGCGTTCTCTTCGGGTTGGTGCCGGTTGTGTCGGCCGGTTCCTTGCGGCCCAGCGAACCCTGCCGGAGAGGCTCGGTCGCGGCATCGTCGCCCAGCGCCTCCTTGATCTGGACCGCTTCCAGTTCTTCCTGCTCGGCGGGCGAGACGCTCTCTAGCGGGATCCCGGCGGCCCCCGCGTTGACCTTGCTCGTCTCCTCTGGATTGGGCATGGCGGTTAGGCGGCGGGGGGCGGGGCTGGGTTCCTCAGAACCGGACCGAGTAGCCCGCGCCGATGAAGGCGTGGGGGGTCGAAGCGGTCAGGCCGACGCCGCCGTGGAGATCGATCTGCGAGGTCTTGGTCGGGAGATATTGCAGCCCTACATGGCCGTACTCCTCGGGCCGCGCGGTCGGGTCGAAGTATCCGGCGTACTCCACGAACCCCGTCAAATCGCCGCAGAGGGGCCGCACGACCACGAGGGTCGCGAGGCTTTGGGCGACGTGGCGCTCGTAGGTCTGTCCTAAGGTGGTGGCGATGTTCGACCCGCCTCCCAGGTCGTGCTGGGCGTTCAGGGTGAAGGAAGGCGTCACCCGCTCGTACCGGAGATCCGGGTTGCCCGTCGGGAAGGCGACGGTCGGGATGATGCCGATGTCGAAGCCCGCGAGCTTGCCGAGGTAGACCGAGGCGGCGAGCAGGGTGTTGTCGAAGCCGTCGGCCGCGTGTCCGGCCTGGAGGTTGTAGTTCGGGAGTCCGAGCCGGAGCTCGATCCGGGACGAGAGGCCGTAGCGCAGCAACGCCTCGCCGAAGTCGGTTCGGTCGGGATCGTCGCCGCCGCGCCGGAAGGAGGTCAGGCCCGACTCGAGCTGGAGGTGGCCGATGGGCACCAGCGAGGGGGTATCGCTGAAGCTCGGGCGCGAGGTCGAGATGGGATATTCGGGCTTGGTCGACTGGCCCAAGGCGGTGGCGGCGAGGGCGACGAGGAGAAGGGGCAGGGTACGCATCGGCGGATTGGAGAGAACGCTACCCCGGTAGACACTGGATCGCCGAAAGCCTAAAGGAAACTCAGCGCGGCATCACGCGATTCCTTCGGAATCGGTCTTTGGGAGCGTCGGCACGAGGGCATCCGACGCCTACAAGTTTGATGCGGTGGATCAAGGGCGGCGTGGCGCGAAGAGCCATCAAGGTTCATTCGACGAGTTGGCGGACCGCTTCGCGGCGCGGGCACGAACCATCCCGCGACTACGGGTTTGGCCGATGGATGAAGGTTGAAGTCAAAAAACGAAGGCCGATCCTGAGTGAGGACCGGCCTTTCGAGTCGAATCTTTGGAGCGGGCAACGCGATTCGAACGCGCGACATCTTCCTTGGCAAGGAAGTGCTCTACCACTGAGCTATGCCCGCTAACGAGAAGAGATTGTACCGCTTTCGGCAGGTTTCGTCAAGCCCTGTCCGGTTTCCCGCCTTTCGCCCCTCGAACAAAAATGGCGAAGCTTGCGTGTCCGGACTCCCCTTTCCTGCCACATTGCGTTTAGTTTGGCCCCCGCGAGGCTTACCGGACAAACCACAGAGAACACCGAGGGAAACATGAAGACGAGGGCCTCGTCGGGACGGCTCGGCGACGTGGCACGATGGTGTCCGGTAAATCGCCGCTCTCCATAGGGCTCAGCCCATCAATCAGCAGTAGCCAAGGGGAGTGAGGTTCTATACTCTCTCTATGACCGACCGGCTCGCGGAACTAGGGCGCATCGCGGACGAGGCGGGGGCGATGGCCCAGCGCGAGCGGACGCGACTGGAGCGCGAGCTCAAGGCCGACGGGTCGATCGTCACGAACGGCGACCGGGCGGTGGAGACGTGGCTCCGGGAGCGGCTGACCGGGTTCGTGCCGGGGAGCACGGTGTGGGGCGAGGAGTTCGGCTTCGCCGAGAGGGGCGAGGGTGGACGATGGCTCGTCGATCCGATCGACGGCACGAGCAACTACGCCTACGGCTCGCTGCTGTGGGGCGTGTCGATCGCGCTGGAGGTCGGGGGAAGGCTGACCTTGGGAGCCGTCGCGCTGCCGGACCTCGGAGAGACCTACCTCGCGGAGGACGGCGGCGGGGCGTTCCTGAACGGCGAGCCGCTGCCGAACCTCCCAACCGGCCCAATCTTGGCGCACGAGCTGACGAGCTACAACGAGTGGGTCGCCAAGCTACTGCCGGAGATTCCGGGCAAGCAGCGGCTCTCGGGAGCGTTCGTGGTCGAGGGGACGTTCGTGGTTCGGGGCCGGTACCGCGCGCTGGTCGCGATGCGGGAGAAGTTGTACGACGTGGCGGCCTGCGTGGTGATGGCGCGGGAGCTGGGAGCGGACGTGCGGTACATCGACGGCGCGCCGTTCGAGGAAACGGAGTTGCTGCGCGACGAGCGGATCGGGCGTCCTTGGGGCATTCTTCCTCGGGAGAGCGGGTTCGTTTCCGGTTCAGAATAGGACCCATAAGTCCAATAATTCTTATAGGCCCTATGCACCCTACTCCCTATCGAGGACTGCTCGACCGCTACCGCGACCGGCTGGAGGTGACCCGCGACGTGCCGCCGATCACGCTGCACGAGGGCAACACGCCGCTCATCCCCGCGCCTCGCCTGGGGGCGGCGATCGCGCCGGGGGCGGAGCTTTTCCTCAAGTACGAAGGGCTGAACCCGACCGGGTCGTTCAAGGACCGGGGGATGTGCGCGGCGGTCACCCAGGCGGTGAGCGAGGGCGCGACGCGGGTGATCTGCGCCTCGACGGGCAACACGGCGGCGAGCGCGGCGGCCTACGCAGCGCGGGCGGGCCTCGGGTGCGTGGTGCTCATCCCGGACGGCAAGATCGCGATGGGCAAGCTCGCGGGGGCGATCGCCTACGGCGCGAAGGTCGTGGCGATCCAGGGCTCGTTCGACGACGGCCTGCGGCTCGTGCGCGAGCTTTCGGCGGACGGCTCGATCGCGCTGGTGAACTCGGTCAACCCAGCGCGGCTCCAGGGCCAGAAGACGGCGGCGTGGGAGGTCTCGGAGGCGCTGGACGGCCCGCCCGACTGGCTGTGCCTGCCGGTGGGCAACGCGGGCAACATCTCGGCCTACTGGATGGGCTTCACCGAGGCTGGGGAAAAGCCGAGGTTGCTCGGGACGCAGGCGGCGGGGGCCGCGCCGCTCGTCCACGGAAACCCCGTGCCCTTCCCGGACACCGCCTGCACCGCCATCCGCATCGGCAACCCGGCGCGCGGCGATCAGGCGCTGGCGGCGATCCGCGAGAGCGACGGCCACATCGACTCCGCAACGGACGACGAGATATTTGAGCTGTACCGGATGGTGTCGCGCCTGGAGGGCGTGTTCTGCGAGCCGTCTTCCGCCGCGGGGCTGGCGGGGCTGCGGAAGGCGGTGGCGTTGGGCCGACTGGATCCTAAGGGGCGACGGATCGTGGCGGTGCTGACGGGCCACGGGCTGAAGGATCCCGACTCGACCATCCACGGGGTGGCGCTTCCCTCCCCCATTCCGGCGACGATGGACTCGCTTCGAGAGGCGATGGCGTGATCCGCGTCCGAATTCCGGCGACGACGGCAAACCTCGGGCCGGGCTTCGACTGCATGGGGCTGGCGCTCGACCTGTGGAACACCTTCGAGCTCCACGTCGGGGGCAAGGGCGTCGTGGTCGAGACGCACGGCGAGGGGACGTCCTGGCTTCCCAAGGACGCCTCGAACCTCACCGCCTCCATCTTCCTCGAAGAGGCGGGCGACGCCGCGCCCAAGGCGTTCCGCATCGTCTGCCACAACGCCGTGCCGGCGGCGAGCGGCCTCGGCTCGTCGTCCACGGCGACGCTCGCGGGCGTCCTGTTCGCCGGGGCGTGGGCGAACCACCAGCGGGGCGAGGATCCCGCCGCGCTCGATCTGGGCGCGGTGCTCTCCCGCGCGGTGGCGATCGAGGGGCACGGCGACAACGTCGCGCCCGCGCTCCTCGGAGGCTTCGTCGTGGTGGTGCCGGACGAAAAGGAGGGCGTGCTCGTCCAGCGCATCCCCCACGTTCCGCTCAAGACCGTCGTCTGCGTGCCGGAGTACGGGTACCTCACGAGCGAGGCCCGCGCCGCCCTCCCGCCGGAGTACAGCCGCGCGGACGCGATCTACAACATCGGTCGCGCCATGCTCGTCGCGGAGGCCCTGCGCGCGGGCAACGACGCGATGCTGCGGGCGGCGATGAACGACCGCATCCACGAGCCGTACCGCCTGGGGGCGATCCCCGGCGCGGCGGGGGCGAAGTCGGTGGCCCTGGACGCGGGGGCGATCTGCGTCGCCCTCAGTGGCGCGGGTCCGGGCATGATCGCGTTCGCGCGGGACGGCTACGACCGGATCGGGCGCGCGATGAAGGAGGCGTTCGCGGCGGCGGGCCTCCAGAGCCGCTACTGGATCCTCGACGCCACGGAGCGGGGGACGCACATCGGGCGATTGCCGGTGTGAGGGGTCGTTGGTTATTGGTAGTTGGCTTGGTGGTCCTCCGAACAACCAACAGCCAACAACGTCCGTAGGACTCCCCATGGAATATCGGCTTCTCGGCGGATCGGGGCTCAAGGTCCCCGTCCTCTCCTTCGGCACGGGCACGTTCGGCGGCGAGGGCGAGTTCTTCAAGGCTTGGGGCGCGAACGATGTCGAGCAGGCCCGGCGGGTGGTCGACGTCGCGCTCGACGGCGGCATCAACCTTTTCGACTCGGCCGACGTGTACTCGGGCGGCGCGGCGGAGTCGATCCTGGGGGAGGCGATCAAGGGACGGCGCGACAAGGTGCTGATCTCCACGAAGGCGACGTTCACCTTCGGGGCGGGGCCGAACGACGTCGGCTCGTCGCGCGCGCACCTGATCGAGGCGGTCGAGGGCTCGCTGAAGCGGCTCGGGACGGAGTACATCGACCTTTTCCAACTCCACGCATTCGACGCGATGACGCCGATCGACGAGGTCACGACGACGCTCGACCGGCTCGTGCAGCAGGGCAAGATCCGCTACCTGGGGGTGTCGAACTTTTCCGGATGGCACCTGATGAAGTCGCTCGCCCACCAGGAGCGATTCAACCTCGCGCGGTACGTGGCGCACCAGGCGTACTACTCGCTCGTCGGGCGGGACTACGAGTGGGAGCTGATGCCGCTGGGGCTCGACCAGAAGGTCGGGTGCGTAGTGTGGAGTCCGCTGGGCTGGGGGCGGCTCACGGGCAAGATCCGGCGGGGACAGCCCTTCCCCAAGACGAGCCGGCTGAACACCAAGTCCGTGGCGGACGCGGGGCCGAAGGTGGACGACGAAGTCCTTTTCGACGTGGTGAACGCGCTGGACGCGGTCGCCGAGGAGACGGGCAAGACGGTGCCGCAGATCGCGCTGAACTGGCTTCTCCAGCGGCCAACCGTCTCGACGGTGGTGATTGGCGCGCGCAACGAGGAACAACTCCGGCAGAACCTCGGGGCGGTGGGCTGGAACCTCTCTCCGGAGCAGGTGGCGCGGCTCGACGCGGCGAGCGTCCGACCCAAGGCTTACCCCTACTGGCACCAGGACGGCTTCTCCCGCAATCCTTTTCCCGTTTGACCAAGCGTACAATAGCCGTGTGATCCTTGCGTTCGAACCCTCCCCCTCGCCGTCGGTCGCCATCGCGACGAAGGAGGCGGTGGTCCTCTTGTCGGGGGCGGGCAAGGAGCTGCGCCGGGTTCCGATCGCGGCGCGGCGGCTTGAGTGGTCGCCCGATGGAGGGACCCTGGCGATCCTCGCGGCCGACCGTCGCCTGCTCGTCCTGAAGCAAGGCTCGGAGCCCCTCTCCGTCGCCGACGAGGCCGCCGACCCCGCATGGTCCCCGGATGGGCGCCTGTTTTTCACGCAGGGCTCGAAGGGGATCGCCGTCGTTCTTCCGGCGGGCACGCCGAGCCTCGTCGTGCCCGCCGCCCACTCTCCCGCGCCGAGTCCCGATGGTGGGCGGCTCGCGTTCTCGACGGACGGCGCCCAAGGCGGCGTCTGGACGGCGGCGATCGACGGCTCGGGGGCACGAAGGCTCCTCAAGGGCTCCCGCGCCGGAAGCGTCTCGTGGTCCTACGATGGAAGATGGCTTGCGGGGGTGGTGGACGGCCACCTTCGGCTCGTCCGTTCGAACGGACTTGCGGCCCGCGATCTTGGCGCGGTGGTCGGAACGACCGCCCGGTGGTCCGGCGGGGCGACCGACCTTCTCGCCCGTCGCGAAAAGGGGTGGAGCGTCTACGGGTTTCTCGACGATCGCTGGAGCGATCTCGATCTCGACGTCTCCGCCGAGCCGCGCTGGGTGGGACCAGGTCGGCTTCTGGGCATTCGCGGGGGATCGGCCACCGAGGCGAGGCTCGGGGGCGAGGCGGAACGGCTCTCGGCGGAGGTGGCGGTGGACGCGGCTCGGGTCGCGGGCCTGTACCGGGGCGTCTCGTTTCCCGATCGCTTCGGAGCGGCGCCGCGACCAACGTTCGGATCGCAGGCGTGGCGCGGCCGGATCGTTTCCGCCGATCCCATCGGCGGCGTGGTCACGATGTCCGTGGACGCCGAGATCGACGCCCGCGGTCGGGAGACGAACTTCGCGCGGGCCATGGTTCGCCGCGCGAAGGTTCCGGCCGGTTCGCTCACGCGAAGGCTCGCCGTGGTGCCGGAGAGCGACGCCTGGCTCGTCGTCGCGCGGGGGACGGTCTTCGACGCCTTCCTTCCCGACGCCCCGACCTCCGCCGCCTTACCCGTCCTCGCCGCCGCGGGGGGCGTCAACCGGACCCGGGCGAACCGTGCGATCGAGTACGACGGCGTCTGCCGTGACCGCGTGGTCGTCCCCATGGTCTACCCCCTGCCCATTCGGCGACGTGAGCGGGACTCGTTTCTCTTCGCGCGCGACGGTGGGGCGCGGCGCCACCACGGCAACGATCTGATGGCTCCCAAGATGACGCCGCTCCTCGCCGCGTTCGACGGCGTGGTGTCGTTCGGGCGCAGCGACGCGGTCGGCTCAAGCAGCATGCTTACCCTTGAGGGAGACGGCGGCTACACCGCCTGGTACCTCCACATCAACAACGACACGCCGGGGACGGACGACGGGCGACGGGCGAGGGTCCACGCGCTACGCCTTCCCGGCGGACCTTCAGCCCGGCGACCACGTTCGGGCGGGCGAGATCGTCGCGTGGTGCGGCGACTCGGGCAACGCGGAGGACGTGGGGGCGCACTTACATTTTGAGCTGCACGACGGCGGCGCGGTCCTCGACCCCTTCTTCTCGCTCGCCTCGGCCCAGCGGCTGACGGCTCCGCGCTACCCCGATCCTGACCCTTCGCTCGTCGCCGGAGCGGGCGAAACGCGCTGGGACGGGATCGCGACGGCGATCGATCCTGAGAAGGGGGTCGTCGTGCTGGAGCTCACCGGAAGCGGGCGCGCGGGCCACGCCCCCACGCGGAACAGTGCGCCGCGCCTCGTCTACCTGAGCCTTCCCGCCGGCACGACGCTCCGCTATCGCGGCGCGGAAGGTCTCGCCTATCCGATCGACGCCATCCGGCCCGGAGTCCGCCTCTCGTCGGTGGGGACGACCGTGGGTTCCAAGATGAGGGTCCGGGCGGGATCGATGGCACTCTCGGCGGGCTAGCCTTACCCCGATCCGGTCTTGGCTGGCCTTCCCTACCGCCGGGAGGCTTCGGGGCACGGCGCATCGGCACTTTTTGGGCCGTTTTCCCGCTGGTGCGTCGTTTCGGGGGGAAGATCGTCAGAAACGTCAAGTCACTCAGGCTCGGGTTGAGGGAAACTTATCCCTGGTGACGCCCGTCCCTCTCGCCGAACCGATTCCCTGCCCCGCCCGCTGTCCGTCGCGAACCTTGCCGGAGACGGCGAACGCGCCCTTTGGGATGGTCGGCCTGAGCTTTCGGACGGCCCCACTGGAGGTTCGGGGACGGTTCGCCCTCGACAAGCGTGCCTTCTTACGCGAGGCGCGGGCGCGCGGCCTGACCGAGTGCGTGGTGCTCGCCACGTGCAACCGGCTGGAGATCTACTTCGCGGGCGGGGGGCGCGCGACGGTGGTCGAGATGCTCGCCGAGGCGGCGGGGATGCTGCCGGTGGTGCTGGGCGAGCACCTCTACGAGAAGCTCTGCGGATGCGCGGCCTGCCACGCCTTCCGCGTCGCCTCGGGGCTGGATTCGGCGGTGCTGGGCGAGACGGAGATCGTCGCGCAGGTGAAGGCGGCCTGGGCCCTCGCGCGCGAAGAGGGCATGGTCGGGCCGATGCTGGACCTGCTCGGCACGCGCGCCCTGGAGGCGAGCAAGCGGGTGCGGACCGAGACGGAGCTCTGCCGAGCGGTGACCTCGACCGCCTCGCTGGCGGTGCGAGGCGTCCGGGAGCGGCTGGGTGGCCTCGCCGGGCGGCGGGCGGTAGTGCTGGGGGCCGGGCAGATCGCGCGGCGGCTGGTGCTGGAGCTTCGCGACGCGGGCGCGGAGGTGGCGATCGTGAACCGGACGCTCTCGCGGGCGGAGGACCTCGCGGCGCTCGCCGGAGCGGAGGCGTACCCCTTGGAGTTCCTGGAGATCGAGGTCTCGCGGGCCGACGCGGTGTTCGCGGCGGCGACCGTCCCGGCACCGATCCTTACGCGCGCGCTGATGGGCCGGGTGGCGGCGCGGCGCGGCGGCTGGCCCCTGCCGGTGGTCGACATGGGGGTGCCGCCGAACGCGGAGCGAGGCCTCGCGGACGTGACGGACATCGATGCGCTGACCCTGCGCACGGCGGCGGGCGAGGCGGCGCGGATCGGGGCGCTCTCGCCCGCCCTCGCGATCCTCGACGAGGAGCTGGCCCGCTTCCACACGACGCTCGCGGCGCGCACGGCCGCGCCGACGATCCGCGCATTGGTGCAGCGGGGCGACGAGATTCGCGCGCGCAACGTGGACTGGGCGCGCGAGCGTCTGGCCGGACTGTCCGAGAAGGAGATGCGCGTCGTCGAGGAGATGGCGCGGCGGCTGACGATCGGCCTCCTAGAGGCGCCGATCGACGGGCTGAAGGGCGAGCTCTCCGCGCGGGAGCACCGGCACGTCGTGGAGCAGCTCTTCGGGCTGGAGGCGGACCGTTAGGCTTCGCCTCGGCACCCGCGGGAGTCGGCTGGCGATGGCTCAGGCGCACGCGCTCTCGGCCTCGCTGACCCAGGCAGGGCACGAGGTGGAGATCGTGACGGTGCGCACGAGCGGCGATAAGGGCCACCGGGAGGTGCTGGGCGCGTTCGTGAAGGAGATCCAGGAGTCGCTCCTGCGGGGCGAGGTGGACGTGGCGCTGCACTGCCTGAAGGACCTGCCCACGACGCCCGTGCCGGGGCTGACCCTGGGCGCCTACCTCCCGCGCGAGGACCCGCGCGACGCGCTGATCTCGCGCGGGCCTTCTCTGACGGAGCTGCCCGAGTGCTCGGTGGTCGGCACCGGCTCCCTTCGGCGAACCTCGCAGCTCGCCGCCGCGCGATCCGACCTTCGGTTCCTGCCCCTCATGGGCAACGTCGACACGCGGATGCGCAAGCTGATGGTCGGCGAGTACGACGCGATCGTGCTCGCGGTCGCGGGGCTCAAGCGGCTGGGCGTCCTGGAGGATTGGCACGCCTCGGAGTACCGTTCGCTCACGGTGCATCCGCTCGAGTCCGACACGATGCTCCCCGCGCCGGGGCAGGCGGTGCTCGTCCTGGAGACGCGGACGGGAGAGGGCGAGGCGGTCCGCTTCCTCCACCATGCCCCGACGCAGGCGGCGGCGGACGCGGAGCGCGAGTTCCTCCACGCCTTCGGCGGCGGCTGCTCGGTGCCGGTGGCGGCCCTGGCCGCGGACGGGGCGCTCGTCGGCTTGGTGGCCTCACCGGATGGGCGGACGGTGTTGCGCGGCGAGGGCACGGACGGGTCCGCGCTGGCGCGGGAGCTCGGCGCGCGCGGCGCGTTCGAGGTGGTGAATCGAGTGTTGCGGGATCGGGACGGGGGAGGGGAGCATTGAGCGCTGGCCCCCATCCCCCGGCCCCTTCCCCCCTGACGAACCACACGGGGGAAGGGGAGCTTTTCGGACAAACGGTCCTCGTCACGCGGCCGGCGAAGCAGGCGGCGGGGCTGGTGGAGCCGCTGGAGGCGCTCGGCGCGACGGTGTTCCTCCTGCCCGCGATCGAGATCGCGCCGCCACTCGATCCCGAGCCGCTGGACGAGGCGCTCCGGAACCTCGACCGCTACGACTGGCTCGTGCTGACCTCGGTGAACGGCGTCGAGGCCCTCCGGGAACGCGCCCGGGCGTTGGGCGTCGTCGAGGCGGTGGTCGGATGCCGGATCGCGGCGGTCGGGCCGTCCACCGCGAAGGCGGCGCGCGAAGCGTTCCGCGAGCCGGACCTCGTGCCCGAGGAGTACGTGGGCGAGGCCGTCGCGGCGGCGCTGGGCGAGGTGCGCGGTCGACGGTTCCTGCTGGCGCGGGCCGACATCGCCCGGGACGACCTGCCGCGCAGGCTGCGCGAGGGCGGCGCGACGGTGGACGATCCGGCGGCCTACCGCATCGTGCGGCCCACTCTGGAGATGGATCTGCCGCAGGCGTGCCCGGACTGGATCGCGCTCACGTCCTCTTCAGCGGTCTTCGGAACGCGCGACGCGCTGGCGGCGCAGGGTCGGGGCGAGTGGATGCGGACGGCGCGGCTGGCCTGCATCGGACCGCTCACCGCGGCGACCGTGCGGGAATCAGGCTATGAGGTGGCGGTGATGGCAGAGGCGTACACGATTCCGGGCTTGGTGGAGGCGATGGTGCGAGAGTCAGAGCGAGCAGAAGACGTGACAACCCCCTCCCCCACGGTTCCCCCTTACGCTCGCATTGACGAACTGTCGGAATTTACGGCTTCTTCGCCGCGGCTCCAAGGGGAACCATCTTCGGAGGGGCTTTTTGCCTGACCGCTTGCGACGACTCCGCCGGACGGCGTCGCTGCGTACGATGCTCCAGGAGACGCGCGTCCGCGCAAGCGACCTGATCCTGCCGATCTTCGTGAGCGAGACCGCGACGGAGCCCGAGCCGATCCTCTCGATGCCGGGGCAGTCGCGCCTGCCGCTATCGGCTGTCGGCGGCCAGGTGAAGGAGATGGAGGCGGCGGGCGTGGGGGCGGTGCTGATCTTCGGGCTACCGAGCGAGAAGCACGATGACGCCCGCGCCTCCTCGCACAGGTACGGCATCGTGCAGAACGCCGTGCGCGAGGCGAAAGACGCCGCGCCGGGCTTCGTGGTGATGACCGACGTGTGCGTGTGCGCCTACACCCCGCACGGCCACTGCGGCGTGCTCCGAGGGCAGGAGATCGACAACGATCTCTCGCTGGAGCTTCTGGCCGCACAGGCCGTCTCGCACGCCGAGGCGGGTGCGGACGTGGTCGGCCCGAGCGCGATGATGGACCACCAGGTCCGCGCGCTCCGCGAGGCGGTGCCGCAGGAGACGATCGTGATGGCGTACTCCGCGAAGTTCGCGTCGGCCTTCTACGGGCCGTTCCGCGACGCCGCAGACTCCGCGCCGAGCTTCGGCGACCGCGCGAGCTACCAGCACGACCCCGCGAACATTCGCCACGCCCGCCGCGAGCTCCTGGCGGACGTCAAGGAGGGCGCGGACATCCTCATGGTGAAGCCGGGACTCGCCTATCTCGACGTCGTGCGGCTCGCCCGCGAGACGAGCGACCTGCCGGTCGCCGCGTACAACGTGAGCGGCGAGTACAGCATGGTCAAGGCCGCCGCCGAGCGCGGCTGGCTCGACGAGCGCCGCGTCGTGCTCGAAACCCTCACCGCCTTCCGGCGCGCCGGCGCCGACCTCGTCATCACCTACCACGCCCTGGACGCCGCCCGCTGGATCAACGACTAATGGCCGACCGACAACTGAACCTCTACGCAACCTACGCCTACACCGACGCCTACTTCGCCCTGGGCGACGAGGAGCGGCGCGAGGTCCGACGCCGGATCGCCGACGAGGCGGCCTCCGTCGCCGAGCGGACCAACCTCTACACCGTGTTCCCCGCCCGATCCGACACGGACTTCCTCGTCTGGTCGGCCTGGGAGGCCTCGGAGGACGGCCGCGAGACCGAGGCGGCCTTCACCGGCTACCACGCGACGAGCGAGGGCTGGCGAAAGCACGTCCGGCCCACGCAGAGCCTCTGGGGCTACACGCGCGTCTCCATGTACGCGCGGGGCAAGAGCGAACAGGACATGGACCCGTTCGACGACGCCCGCGCCTCGTACTTCGTGGCGTACCCCTTCAGCAAGACGAAGGACTGGTACCTCATGAGCATGGACGCTCGGCAGGGCCAGATGAACGAGCACATCAAGCTCGGCAAGGGCTATCCGGAGATCAAACAGCTTCTGCTTTATTCATTCGGGGTTCAAGATCAGGAGTTCGTCGTCGCCTACGAGATGGAGAATCTTCCCCAGTTCTCCAAATTGGTGAACGAGCTTCGGGCCACCGAGGCGCGTCGCCACACCCTGCTCGACACGCCGCTCATCACCGGCATCTACCGGACGCCCGAGGAGTTCGTCCGGTAAGTCTCATAGGACCCACAGGACTTATGAGACTCGTATGACACGATCAGAGGAGCTATACCAAGAAGCCATCGGGCTGATGCCCGGCGGGGTCAACTCGCCCGTCCGCGCCTTCCGCGCGGTCGGCGGCACGCCGCTGTACTTCACGAAGGCGAAGGGCGCGACTCTCACCGACGCTGACGGTCGGGACTACATCGACTACGTCTCGTCCTGGGGCGCGATCCTCCTCGGCCACGCCGACGAGGCCGTCACCGAGGCGATCTCCGAGGCCGCCGCGCGGGGCACGAGCTACGGCGCACCCCACCAGGGCGAGATCACCCTCGCTCGCGAGGTGATCGCGAGGAAGCGGGGCGTCGAGCTCGTGCGGTTTGTGAATTCCGGAACGGAAGCGGCGCTCGCGGCGGTGCGGCTCGCCCGCGCCGCGACGGGCCGCACGAAGCTCCTGAAGTTCGCGGGCAACTACCACGGCGCGATCGACCCTCTGCTCGCCAAGGCGGGCTCGGGAGTCGCCACCTTCGGCCTCCCCGACTCCGCGGGCGTGCCCGCCGACACCGCGAAGGGCACCCTCACCGCGCGCTACAACGACGCCGAGGACGTGCGGCGGCTCTTGGAGGCGAACCCCGGCGAGGTCGCGGCGGTGCTCCTGGAGCCGGTCGCGGGCAACATGGGCCTCGTGCCGCCCGTGCCGGGCTTCCACGAGGCGCTCCGCGCGCTGTGCGACGCGCACGGCTGCCTCCTCGTGGTCGACGAGGTGATGACGGGCTTCCGCGTGGCGCGGGGCGGGGCGACGGCGCGGTACGCGCTCACGCCCGACCTCACGCTCATGGGCAAGGTGATCGGCGGCGGCCTGCCCGTCGGCGCGTACGGCGGGCGGAAGGACCTGATGGAGATGGTCGCGCCGCTCGGGCCGGTGTACCAGGCGGGAACGCTCTCCGGCAACCCCCTGGCGATGGCCGCGGGGCACGCGGTCGTGTCGCGCCTCACCGACGCGCTGTACGATCGGCTGGAAGACGCGGGCGCGCGCCTCCAGAAGGGCCTGGAGCTCGCCATCGAGGCGACCGGGGTCGCCGGCCAGGTCCAGCGGGTCGGCTCGATGGTCTCGGTGTTCTTCACCGAGATGCCGGTGCGCGACTTCGACGACGCGCAGACCACCGACAAGGCACTTTTCGGGCGTCTCTTCCACGCGCTTCTCCGGCGAGGCGTCTACCTCCCCCCCAGCGCGCTGGAGGCTTGGTTCCTCAACGCCGCCCACGACGACGCCATGATCGACCGCACCATCGACGCCTTCGAGGACGCCCTGCGCGAGGTGCGCGCGTGAGCCTGTTCCTCGACGCCTGCCGCGGCAGGCCCACGCCCCGCCCGCCCCTCTGGCTCATGCGGCAGGCGGGCCGCTACCTGCCCGAGTACCGCGAGCTCCGAAAG
This sequence comes from uncultured Fimbriimonas sp., assembly GCA_964245875.1. Lineage (GTDB taxonomy): Bacteria > Armatimonadota > Fimbriimonadia > Fimbriimonadales > Fimbriimonadaceae > Fimbriimonas. The sequence continues at coordinate 13,974 of CAXTOO010000058.1, forward strand.
GGCCGGACGATGCTGGAGGCGGTCTCGACCCCCGACATGGCGATCGAGGCCACGCTCCAGCCGATCCGGCGCTTCGGCTTCGACGCGGCGATCCTGTTCTCGGACCTCACCGTGCCCTTCACGCCGATGGGCGCGCCGTTCGAGATCAAGGAGGGCGTCGGGCCGGTCGTTTTCGAGCCGGTGCGGACCGCAGGCGACTTCGAGCGCGTCCACCGCTTCGACCCCGACGAAGGCCTGCCGTTCGTCATGGAGACGATCCGCGGGCTGAAGCGGGAGCTCGGCGACGTGCCGCTGATCGGCTTCACGGGGGCGCCGTTCACGCTCGCTTCCTATCTCATCGAGGGCGGCCCTTCGCGCGACCTCCGGCGCACGAAGGCCATGATGGTCGGCGATCCCGCCCTGTGGCACCGGCTGATGGAGCTTCTTTCGGACGTCGTCGCGGACTATCTGGCGGCACAGATCCGGGCGGGCGCGGACGCGGTGCAGCTGTTCGACTCGTGGGTCGGCTCGCTCTCGCCGGAGGCGTACCGCGAGTCCCTCCTGCCCCACATGAGGGGGATCTTCGAACGGCTGCGGCCGCTCGGCGCGCCGGTGATCCACTTCGGCACGGGCAACCCGCTGCTGCTGCCGATCCAGCGCGAAGCGGGTGGGGACGTGATCGGCGTCGACTTCCGGTGCTCGCTCACGCAGGCGGCGTCGCTCGTGCCGGGCGTTCCCTTACAGGGCAACCTCGATCCGACCGTGCTGCACACCAACCCTGAGACGGTCGAGCGCGAGGCGCGGCGGATCGTAGCGGAGGGGCGCGGCCTGCCCGGTCACGTCTTCAACCTCGGCCACGGCATCCTCACCGAGACGCCGCTGGAGAACGTGGCGCGGCTGGTAGAGACGGTGAAAAGTGCGTAGGCGCGTCGCCATCGTGGGCGGGGGGATCACGGGACTCGCCGCGGCCTACGAGCTAGAGCGACGCTCGGACGCGGAGATCGACCTCTACGAGGCGTCGCCCCGGCTCGGGGGCAAGCTGCGGACCGACGCCGAGGGCGGCCTGCTCGTCGAGGCGGGGCCGGACTGCTTCTTCGCCCGCAAGCCGGGCGTGCTCGAGCTCGTCCGGGAGCTCGGCCTGGAGCCGGAGATCGTCGAGCCGCGGGCGAAGGAGTTCCGGATGCTCGTCGGCGGCGCGCTCCACCGCGTTCCGGCGGGGCTCGTGACCCTCAACGGCGTGCGGCCCGAGGCGGTCGCGGAGGCGGCGTTCCTCTCGGACGAGGGAAAGGCGCGGGCGCTCCGTGAGTCCGAGCAGCCGGTCGGGACCGAAAGGGACGAGTCGATCCGGTCGTTCTTCACCCGGCGCTTCGGTCCAGAGTTCTCGCGCCTCGTAGCGGAGCCGCTCTTGGCGGGGACGCACAGCGGCGACCCCGATCGGCTGAGCATGAGGGCGCTCTTCCCGGCCTATCTGGAGTGGGAGCGTAGGGTACGTCCTTCAGACAAGGAGCACGATGGTCTGGAGACCATCGCCACGAAAGAGGAATCTTCCGCCACCTTCCTCTCCTTCCGGGGCGGGATGCAGGCGCTCGTGGACGCGCTCGTCCGAAGCCTCGCGCGGACCCGCGTCCACCTGGACGCGGGGCTTGAGGCAATGCCGGACGCTGACCGAACCCTCGTCGCCCTGCCGGCGAACCGCGCCGCCGTCCTTTTGCCGGGCGTCGGCCTGGAAAGGATCGGGCATCGCTCCAGCACGATCCTGACCCTCGCGTTCCGGCGCGAGGACGTGGGAAGTCCTTTGGAGGGCACGGGCTTCCTCGTGCCGCCCACCGAGCCGTTCCCCGTCACCGGCGCGACCTGGAGCAGCGCCAAGTGGCCCCTTCGCGCCCCCGAGGACACCATCCTCATGCGCCTCTTCATGCGCGGCGACGGCGAGCCATCGGCGGCGCTCGATGCGATCAAGCGCCTGCTCGGGATCAGCGGCGAACCGCTTTTCTCCCGCGTCGACCGTTGGAAGGACGCCCAGCCGCAGTACGAGGTCGGCCATCTCGACCTCGTCGCCGCCATCGAATCCCGCCTTCCGGAGGGCGTGGCGATCGCCGGGACCAGTCTTCGAGGGGTCGGCATTCCCGATTGCCTAAGACAAGGCCGGGAGGCGGCGCGTAGAATCGCCGAAGCTTTATGAAACGAGGACTTCTCGTCATGCACTACGGCACGCCCAAGTCGATCGACGACGTGCTGCCCTACTACACCCACATCCGGCGGGGACGGCCGCCCTCCCAGGAGGCGCTGGACGACCTCGTCGGGCGCTACCAGTCGATCGGCGGACCCTCGCCGCTCACCGCGATCTCGGAGGAGCAGGCGAAGCTCATCCACGAGGGGCTCGCGAAGCGGGGCATGGAGGCGGAGATGCGGATCGGGACGAAGCACACCACGCCTTTCGTGGCGGACGCCACGCGAGAGCTGGCGGCCCTGGGCTGCGACGACGTGGTGGGCATCGTCCTCGCGCCGCACTTCTCCACCTACAGCGTCGCCGCGTACGAGCACTACGCCTTCGGCGCGCGCGACGAGGCGCGGCCCGAAATGCGGCTCGACTGCGTCCAGCGTTGGGGCGCCCTGCCCGAGTTCATCGACGCGCTCGCGGAGAGGATCGCGCCCTTGCTCGAAGGCTGGGACCCCGAGGAGACGCTCGTCATCTTCTCGGCTCATTCGCTGCCGGTCAAGATCGTCGCGAACGGCGATCCCTACCAGAGCGAGCTGATGGAGACGTCGCAGCTCGTGGCGGACAAGCTGGGCATTCCGCACTGGACCTTCGCGTTCCAGAGTGCAAGCCAGACGGGCGAACCCTGGCTCGGGCCGGACATCCTCGACGTCATCACGGAGAACGCCCCGAA
>CAXTOO010000059.1:0-16565 GCA_964245875.1 uncultured Fimbriimonas sp.
GGCCTGCGCCTTGCGTGGCCCGAGCGTCGCGCCCTCGTTGAGGGGGTCCCGCACCCAAGGTGACATCCCTGCCGAGCGCTTCGTGCTTGACCGCCTCCGCGAAATGAGCGCCGCCCGCGCGGCTTGACTCCGGTGCCGCCGTCTAGGTGTTCGGAAGGCCGTGGCGCCCGGCGTCAAGCCCCTCCAGATCGTGGCCCTCCCCTAACGCGAAGCGTTGTAGCCGCACCCTCGGTGGGTGCGCAGTCCGCAACGGGCGACTCCTTTACCGACGAAGAGGTCGAGGCGCACTTCGCCCGCAAGCGCGAGGCGTGGACCGGTCGCCCTTGAGGATCGTCTACGTCCGATCCGCGCAGGAGGATCGTAGCCCCAACGACGTAGAAGGGACAAAGTATGAACGGTGCCGCCACCACCCTGGAGATACCCCCAACCCTGTCGGAAGCCTTCGCGGAAGGCCGCCGCGCCCCCGAGTTCGGGCGGTGGGCACTCGAGGCGCTCGTCCTCGCGGCCGTGGGCGACAACCTCCTGTCAACGGGTCAGGCCGCCGAGTCGCTGGGGCTCGGGTACTTCGAGACGCTCGCGCTGATCAAGGCGAGAGGGGTCCCCGTGACGATCGGAGAGGAGGAGTTCGAACTCGACCAAGCGGACCTCCGGAAGATCTCGGCGACCCTCGACCGCCGATGATCGTCGTCTCCGACAACGGTCCCCTCGGCTTCCTCGTGCAGATCGGGGAGGAAGGGCTTCTTCAACGACTCTATGGCGAGGTGCTGGTCCCTCCCGCCGTGATGGAGGAGTTCGGGAGAGCGGGAACGCCCTCTGCGATCCGAGCCTGGGCGCAGAGCCCGCCCGAATGGCTGACGTTGCGATCCCCGACGGGCGGGGACTCCCCGCCCGGCCCTGGCTCCGGCGAACGGGACGCCATTCGGCTCGCCAAGGAGCGCGGCGCCCTGTTGCTCTGCGACGACCGCCCGGCGAGGAACCTCGCGCGGCGGGAGGGGCTCACCGTCACCGGGACGCTCGGGGTCCTCCAACTGGCGCACGCGCGGGGCTGGACAGACCTTGAGGCGTGTCTTCTCCTCTTAGCCGAGCGCACCGACTTCCGTTTCCCGCCCGCCGCCTTCCTGCGCGCCGCAGTTGCCCAGGCCCACGAACTCGCCCACCCACGAGAGGCGGAAGCGCGTTCCGGCGAGAACGAGCCAGGCGCCGAGCGATGAAGGGACGGAGAACCCACGACGCCGCCACCCATGCTCCGGAAGTCCTCAAGGCATGGGTAACGCCCGCACGAACCCTCGGGCTTTACCCGCAGCACCCGGTGCAACAGCCATCGCCGCCCTCGCTGTAGAATCATGCTTGATGCTGTTGTTCTCCGTCCTGTCCTGTTCGACGGCCATCCATTCCTCGCCTTCTCCGACGGTCGCTCGGCTGCCCGACCTTGACGCTTACGTCTCGGCGCAGCGCACGCAAGAACGACTGCCCGCCCTCTACGTCGCGGTGTACTACCAGGGGCGTTGCTACGGTGCCGTCGCGGGTTTGCAGCGAGGTGAGGGCGGTCCCAAAGCAGGATTGGGCGACAAGTTCCGCATCGGCTCAGTGACGAAACCGATGACTGCGACCCTCGTGATGCTTCTGGCGAGTCAAGGCAAGCTCGATCTGAAGGCGAGTCCAAAGACCTACCTGCCGGCGCTTCGGGAAAGGATGGACGAGGGATACGGTGAGGTCACGCTTCTTCATCTTCTCTGCCATGCCGCCGGGCTACCGAATCCTGGCACCACGAACGCTCGGCAAAAGACAGGAGAAGGCGCCGAGACCTTCGCTCGACGGGCGCGTGCGGAAGACGCCATCGACTACTTCTCCGCACCGCCAGTGATTCCGATCGGTCATTATGCCTACTCGAACAATGGATACACGGCGCTTGGGGCGATCATCGAGGCGACGACCGGGCTTTCCTACGAGCGGGCGATGAGCGATCTGCTGTTCAAGCCGCTGGGAATGAGCAACAGCGGCGTCGGGATGCCCGCGACCGCCCAGGCACCAAACCAGCCTTGCTACTACCCCGTCAAAGACGGGAAAGAGCAAGCGCCTCTCGAACCGACGCCCAAGAACGAGCAACATCCATCCGCCGCACCCCAAGGGGGCGTCTATACGACTGTCGAAGACGCCTGCACCTTCATGCGGGCGCATGTCCTCTGGTGGAATGGCCAGCCTGGGCTTCTTCGAAGCGACGTGGCGCGGGTTTACCGGAGCTTTCCCTTCGGTGGCACTCGATCACCCGTATGGGAAACTTGGCAGGAAGGTCGGTTTGGAACCGCCATCACTCACAACGGCCAGAATTCAGACGGGAGGGGAGCCTGGGACTGTACCCAGATGAGGATCGTTCCCGGCGCTCAGTTCGGGGTCTTCATCGCAACGACGACCGGCGAGAAGATGACGGCGATCCACCGCATGGCCAACGAAGTGCAGGCCTATTTCCTGGGCAAACCCTGAGCCGAACCTGAGAGGCACGATGGTCTGGAGACCATCGCTACGATCGGGGATCCGTCTCGGAGTCAGGCCCGGCTGGGTGGCGCGGGACAAGGGAGATGGCTCGTGCTCCCGCCGCCCCGTGCCTTGGTCGATGCGCACGGGGCGACCGGCACGAGGCATCCGGCGACCCGTGCCACCCATCGGGGCGATCGGACGGCTCTTCTTGTCGCGGCATGGGCTTGCGCTGCGACGGCCTTCCGTCTTCTTCCCGCCTTACGCGAAGGCGTAACTCTCCCGCAGGGCAAGCTCTGCCGCTACAGTCGGAGCAGCCGCGCGGCGTTGTCCCAGGCGATCTTCTCTTTGTCCGCCGGGCTGATGGGGGCGTTCTCCAGGAAGGCGCGGGCCTTGCCGTTCGGGGCGGGCTGGAAGGGGTCGTCGATGGAGTAGAGGATGCGGTCCGCGCCCATCGTCGCCATCGCGTGGAGGAACATGGGGACGCTGTAGAGGCCCGCCGGGGTGACGTGGAAGTTCTCGCGGAAGGTCTGGGCGACGGGCCGGTCGAGGTTCGCGACGCGGCTCACGACGTCGGCGCGCTCCAGGTAGAAGGTGAGGGTCTCGCCCCAGTGGCCGAGCACGACCTGGAGCTCGGGCAACTTGTCGAAGAGGCCGGAGAGGATCATGCGCAGGGCGTTGATGGCGGTCTCGACGTGCCAGCCGTAGCCCGCGATGGAGAAGACGCGGTCGACCGTCTCGCCGAAGCCCTCGAAGTGGGCCTGCCGGACGGCGGCAGGCGGGCCTTGCGGGTGGACGTAGACGGGGACGCCGAGATCGACCGCGGCCTGGAAGATGGGGAGGAACTCCGGGGCGTCGAGGTAGCGGTCGCCGGTGCGGCCGTTGAGCATCGCGCCCTTGAAGCCGAGCTCTTGGACGCATCGTTTCAGCTCGTCGACGGCCCTCGCGGGGTCGGGAGTGGGGAGGGTGGCGAAGCCGAGGAGGCGGTCGGGGAAGCGGCGCGTGGCCTCGGCGAGAACGTCGTTCGCCTCGCGGGCCAGGGGGATCGCCTGCGAGGCGGGGAGGCTCTGGGTCGCGGGGGTGGTGACGGAGAGCACGGCGACGTCGATGCCGGCCTCGTCCATCCTTTGCAGGCGCGCTTCCCCGAGGTCGAGGAGTTTGGCTTCGATCTCCTTCTGGGCGCCGCCCGCGCTGGGGTCGCGAATCTCAGGCGGCAGGGCGAGGTTGGCGTCTCGGATGGCGGGGGTGAGGTAGTGCTCCTCCAGGGCGACGATCTTGAGCTTGTCCTCGGGCATGGCGTTGGGACGAGGCGCGCGAGGACAGGGTGCCCGCGGAATTTGCGCGAGCGGGCTCGCGGACGAAAGCGGGAGCAAGCTCCCGCACTCCCAAAGCTAAGATCGGCCGACGACCAGGATCTCCGCGCCCTTGCCCACGCGGGCGATGAGATAGACCCGATGCGACTCGGGGTCGAGGGCCATCGTGCGGGCGCCCGGACCGGTGGGCAGGGTCTGGACGGGCGAGAGGTCCTTGGTAGAAAGGATCGACAGCGTGCCGTCCGCGCCGTTCGAGGCGAAGGCGAGGCCCAGCCGGGAATCGACCGCCGCCGCATCCGGACCCTTGCCGATGGGCGCGGTGCGAACCGTGCCCTTCTTCGGGTCGAGGACGGCATCAGGCCGTTGGCGCAGGCGCTGTAGACGAGGCCGCGGTCGAACGCGAGGCCCGTCGGTCCCTTGCCCGGCGCGAGGGACCAGCCTGCGGTGACGCTCCGTTTGCCGAGGTCGATCCGCTCCACGCGGCTCGTGTCCTCCAGGTTGACGAACACGCCGCCGCGGCCGTCGGGCGCGGCGAAGCCGGGCTTGCCGCCGAGCGGGATCGTCGCGGTGACGTAGAGCCGCTCGGGGTCGATCGCGCTCGCGCTGCGACCGTTGCCGTTGAGAACCACGAATCGCTTGGTCTTCGAGTCGTAGATCACGGCGTCGGGCTTCGCGCCCAAGGCGAAGCGGCGGAACTCCGCGCCGTTGGCGGGGTCAAAGGCGACCACCATGTTCGTCGTCCCGGACGTGGCGAGGGCAACCCGGGGACGGTCGCAGAGCGCGGCGCCGTGGACGCCGGGCACGTCCGCGATCTCGGCGAACACCTTCTCCGACTCGGTGTCCATGATCTGGACCCGGTCGCCGCGCGCGATGTAGAGGCGGTGGGCGGCGTGGTCGACGGTGAGGCGCTCCCAGCCGCCTTCGCCCGGAAGTGGGATGTGCCGCAGGATGGCGAATTTCGGCGCGGCGAGCGCAAGGAGGGGGAGGAGCACGAGAAGAGGATACTTTGGGAGTGTGCGAGCCCGTTCGCCATAAACTCCTGGCGGGGGGCGGATGTCGGAGAGGCCCCGCACCTTGCCGAGGTCGACGACCAGAAGGTGGGCCGCCGCGTGGGGCACGGCGACCGCCGCTTTAGCCGTTCACGATGTCGCGCAGGCGTCGGCGATGGGCGAGGGCGCGGAGCTTCTTGATCGCCTGCACCTCGATCTGGCGGACGCGCTCGCGGGAGAGCTTCATCTCCTTGGCGACCTGATCCTGGAGGTGCGCCTCGCTGCCGTCGAACTTGAAGCGCAGGCGCATGACCGACTGCTCGCGCTCGTTCAGTTCGGAGATGATGCGCTGGAGCTCGTGCATGACCTCCGCGTCCATCACGAGGCTCTCGGGATCGCCGTTCTCGCCACGGTCGCGGATGAGGCCGGCGAGGGTGACGCCGCCCGCCTCGCCGTTGATCGACTGGTCCAGGGAGACGGTGTCCTGGCTCGACTGGAACAGGGTGTGGAGCTTTTTCGGGGTGATCTCCAGGGCGGCGGCGAGCTGTTCGTGGGTGGGTTCGATGCCCGTCTCTCGGACGAGGCGGTCGCGCTCCTTCTGGGCCTTGCGGAGCGACTGGGAGATGTGCGCGGGGAGGCGGATCGCCTTGCTCTTGTTGTCGATCGCGCGACCGATGGCCTGCCGCACCCAGTGGGTGGCGTAGGTGGAGAAGCGGAACCCCTTGTCGGGGTCGAACCGCTCGGCGGCCTGCATGAGGCCGATCGCGCCGTCCTGGATGAGATCCTCCAGGGGGAGCGACTTGTTGCGGTACGTCTTGGCGATGTTGATGACGAGGCGCATGTTGGCCTCGACGAGCTTGTTCTTCGCCCGAATGTCGCCTCCACGGGCCGCGCGCGTCAGGGCGGCCTCCTCCTCAGGCGTCAGCAGGGGCACCTGGGTCAGGCGGCTGAGATAGCTGGGGATCCCGTCCTCGTTGGCCATCTGCGTGCGAAGGCGCGGAGCGCGCGGTAAGGTAGGCGTGACGCATGGTGCGGTCTCCCGCGCCGACCGCAGGATACCTCCGCTCCGGCGCGGAAGAGGCGCGCCGGCGCACCTTCGGCACTCTGACGAGGTTTACGCGGCCAACGTTACGCGGAAGTGCGCAAGAATCGCCATCTCCTTTACCGGATATCCACCTTTGACGCGCCGATCCGCCCGTACGAGTCGCGCTTGTACGTCACGACCACGTGACGCCCCGCGAGGAGCTCGCTCGGGCCGCACTTCGCGCCGCCGAGGGTGAAGAGCGTGGCGGGGAAGACGTTGATGTGCATCTTGACGCCGTTCACGTCGATGTCGAACATGTTCATTCCCTGGCCGTACGTGAAGATGTCGCCCTCAAGCCGACCCGCGGGAGGAAGCCGCGCCGCCTTTTCCGCGCCCTTCTTGGACGTCGTCTTCTTCGGCGGCGCGACAATGGCACGATCCGAGGCCTTCACGAGCCATACGTCGAGCGTGGGCAGGGTGCGCCCCTTGAGCCAAAGCTTCTGACCGGGTTTAAGATCGCTGAGCGTGACGGGCTTGCCCTCCAGCACGATCTTGCTCTTCTCGGTCGCGCGGTACGCCATCTCGGTGCCGTCCGCGAACGCCATCGTGAGGCGCTTGCCGTCGAACCCCTTCACCGTGCCCTCGCGCACGCCCTTCCGGATCGTCTCCAGCCAGATCCAGCTCTCCTTGTCCGAAATCTCGCGCAGGGCGGCGGGCGTCTCGTCGGGCGCGATGCGCGCCACGACGGTGTCGCCGACGTGGAACGCCTTGGCCTCCGCGACCGCGCGCTTGAGCCAGAAGCGGGTCCGCTTCTCCGGCGCGACGGGCACCGTCTCCGCGCCGATCCGCAGCACCCACGCCTCGCCGCCCTCGGGCGCGGCCTCGATCCGACCCTCCACGATCTTCGAGCCGGTGGCGAACGCCGACGCGGCGGCGAGAAGGAGGCTAAACTGAAGGAGGAGGCGCATGAACGAGGAAGCATTCGTCCGGCGGAGGGAAGCGGAGTGGGCGCGGCTGTCGTGGCTTTGCGCCAAGGCCGACGCGGACCCCAAGAACCTCTCGACCCCCGAGCTCGACGAGATGGTGCGGCGATACCGCGCCGCCTCGTCCGACCTCGCCCACGCCCGCACCTTCGGCCACCATCCTCCGCTCATCGATTCCCTCAACGACCTCGTCGGCCGGACGTACGGCGTGCTGTACCGCCGCCCGCGCCGTCCGGCGCTCGCGATGCTGGTCGCGGCGATCGCCCGGGCGGCGCAGACCGTGCGGCGTCGGCGCGCCTTCGTCCTAGCCAGCCTTATCGTACTCGTAGGAAGCGCCTTTCTCGCGTTCTTTATCGCCGGTAACAATGCGGATTTTCGCGACGCGATCATTCCGTCGAGCGACGCGAACCTGCAAGGTTGGATGAAGGGCGACTTCGAGGCGCGCTCGGGCAGCGAGAGCGCGATGATGTGGGCGCTCTACGCCTCCCACAACCCGCAGGTCTCGATCGTCGCGGGCGCGGTGGGCGCGGCGAGCTTCGGGCTGCTCTCCGCGACCCTCATGGCGATGACCGGCGCGCAGACGGGCGTGCTGGCGTACCACATGAGCACCGTCCACAAGCTGCCGTTCCTGCTCGTCTCGATCCTGCCCCACGGCATCACCGAGATCAGCGGCGCCGCCATCGCCGCCGCAGGCGGCCTCCTCCTCGGTTGGGCGCTGATCGATCCCGGTCGCCGCTCCCGCGCAGACTCCTTGCGCGCGGCGGGTCCCGACGCGGGCGTGCTGCTTCTCGTGGGCGTCGTGCTCACCTTCATGGCCGCGCCGATCGAGGGCTTCTTCTCCTTCAACCCCCACGTCCCCCATGCGGCGCGGGTGGTGGTGATCGTCGCGACGCTTCTCGGCTGGCTGGCGTTCTGGAACGGCTTTGGCCGGACGCCCCAGGAGAAGGGCGTCGTAGAATAAGGGCATGGAGAGCGTTTTGAGGCGAACGGTCGTGATCGGGCCGGGGGGAAGGGTTGAAATCCCGACGACGGAGCTGGCTCCCGGCTCGACGGCAGAGATCTTAGTGCTGCCGATCGTTGGGACTCCTCCACGTCCTCTGTCGCCTGAGGAGCGAGCGGCACGCGTTCAGCGATTGCGCGCGATGAGTGACAAGGCTATCGCGGAGGGCATGGAAGTCTGGGACATCGATCGTGTGAACGCCGAGATCCATGAGCGGCGCTACGGAGATCGGGAGAGATACTCCTGACGCGCACGTACCCCGATGCGGGCGTGTTGTTCATGGCTTGGCGAGGCGCGCCGGCGTTCAAGGACAGAGCCTTAGCGATGTTAGAGGACTCGAGCCTCATGTTTATCGGAAGTCCCGTGTTGGGTTTGGAGACGCTTCCCAAGGCGACTTTCCGGCGCGATGCCGCCGAGGCCCATTTCTTGAATGAGACTTTCGAGACGTTCTCCGAATGGACATCCATCGACGATGCCCTCGTCCAAGAGGCCGTCGAGATCGGCGCCCGCTACGACGTCGTGAACATCGATGCCTTGCACGTCGCCGCCGCGATCCGCGCAAGGCCCGACCAGTTCGTCACCACCGAGAAGCCGGGCAAGCCGCTCCACCGGGTTCGCGAGGTCGAGATCGTCTACCTGCTCGATCTGAACCCTTAATCGAAACCACCTTCTTTTACTTGCCGTACCTCAGGTATGTTGCCCGCGCTCGTCATCCTCGTCCAGACGCCTCTGATGGTCGAAATCGACGCCCCTAAGACGGTGAGGCTGGGCGAGCCCTTCCATGTCGTGGCGCGGCTGGTCAACCGCTCGCCCGAGTTCGTGACCATCGTCCGGCCGGAGGTGTCCGGCTCCGGACTCGGCCTTTCGTTCGGAGGCGGACTGTTCCTGGACGGCAAGATCGTGCCTACCACGTTGGGCGGGCGACAGGCGGGCCAGTGGGTGCTGCCGCAACGCTACGGCCTCGAGAGCTTCACGACGCTGCGACCGGGGGAAAGCACGCCTATCGAGGACATCGAGTACCGGCAAGTCTACGCGAAGACCTTCTCGGGCCTCAAGCGGGATCTGCGCACCACTCCTACGGCACACCTCGCGCCGGGCGAGTACACGATCCGGTTCTCCTACCGTTTTCGCCGCGTGTTCCACGTCAATCGTCTGCGCTGGAGCGGCAGGCGACCCGAGTTAAACCCAGTGGGGCGCGCACTCTACAAGCAGGCCTGGACGGGCGAGGTTACGGCGTCCGTTCCGCTCACCGTGAATGGCGCTTGAACAGCGCCAACGTCGCCGCCACCGCGTCGGGCGGGAAGGCGTGGCCTGCCGGGCTGACGTACGTGCCGAGCTCCAGGCCGTTGGAGCCCGTCGCCAGCGTGACGTAGCCGGTCTTCGTTCCCCGCGCGAGATCGACGCCGTCCAACCGCGCGAGGCGGTCGATCGTCATCTTTTGGCTAACGAAGGGCACGATGGGGTCGGTCTCCCCTGCCGTCACGAACGCTGGGGCGGGACGGAAGCTCCTTGAGAGCAACACTGCCGGGCTACCCGACGCGCCGTACGCGGCGAAGCGTTCGCCGCGCGCCGCCCAGAGAAGGTAGGTGAACCGCCCGCCGTTCGAGTGACCGATCGAATAGATCCGTTGGCGGTCGGCGCCCTTCACCCCCGTGAGGATCGCGTCGACGAGCCGCAGGTCCCGGTCGCCTTCTTCGCCGGCGTTCTGCTGCCACCCTCGCTTGGTTCCCGCGGGGTCGGTGATGCCCTTCGTGGGCAGGCCGTCCGGGTAGACGACCATCGCCTCCGGCCAGAGTTCCTGGACATCGTACGAGCGGGCGGCCTGCCGCATCGAGCCGCCGTGGCCGTGAAACGCGAGGACCAGCGGTCGGCCCTCGCGCGGCGCCTCGCCGACGCCGGGAAAGACCAGCGCCTGCCGCTCCACGCCATCGATCCGGAACGTCTCGAGGTACGACGGGACCTGGGTGACGGCGAAAAGGAGAGCGAGCATGGAGGGCGCAGACGCTTGCGAACGCGAAAGGTTCGCCGCTTGGTCCCTCCGTCCATGCTCCACCCCCGGCCCCTCCTCATTTTCCTCGCGGTGCAACCCGTTCGGAGGTCAGGGTTTCGCGCCGCGGAAAAACGAGGAGGGGTGACGTTAATCCAAATACTGCCGGAGCACCGCCTTCACGTCCTCCCGGTCGCCCGCCTGGTCGAGCATCGACGTGCCCTCCGAGTTCGCCGCCACCTTTGGATCGGCACCCGCCGCGAGCAACGCCTCGACGACCTCCGGATAGTCCCCCTTCGCATTGCGGCACCCCCGCGCGCCATGGAGCGCCCAGCCCAACGGCGAGCTGCCGTGGTGCGCGTCTCGCGTCTCCAGCGGCACGTGGGGGATCAGCAGGCGCACGACCTCCTTCCAGCCGAACCAGCAGGCGACGTGCAGGCTCGTGCCGGAGTCCATGCCCGTCGCGAGCGGATCGAGGCCCGCCAAAAGCAGAAGCCGCACGGTCTCGGCGCGACCGTCCTGCGCCGCCCGTGCAAGCGTCCCGTGGTCCTCGGGGGCGAGTTCCACGGGAAACAGTTGCCGCACCTTCGCCTCGTCCAACAGCCACGCCGCGGCGATCAGATCGCGCGCCGGGCTTCGTCCCTCCAGCGCCCGCAGGACCCGAAGGCTCCCCTTCTCCGCCGCCGCCGACTGCGGCGTCTTGCCGCGTCCCAGCCTATAGTCGTAGATGTGTCCTCCTTCGCTCTTTTCCGTCCTGAAGGGCGGCTCCCCGACCCGCGCCATCGCCGCCTCGGGGTCGTCCCGCAGCACCGCGTCCAACAGGTTCACGTCGTCTAGGACCGCCGCCACGAACGCATCCGCCCTTGCGCCGTGCGCCAGCAGAACCCTCAGCACCGGCTCGTTGCCGATCCCGTACTGGGCCGGCGTGCTCTCGTGGTCCACGTCCCGCCGCTCGAGGTCGGCGCCCCGCGCGATCAGCAGTTCGGCCACCTCCGGCGTCGAGGCGACATGGAGCGGCGTCTCGCCGTCCCCGCCCGGCGCGCTCACGAGCGAGGGGGCCGCGTCCAGTAAGGCGCGCAGGACGTCGACCCGACCATGTCCGGCGGCGGACCACACGTCCCACCGCGCACCGAGCGAAAGAAGCACATCGACCGCTCCGCCCTTCGCCGAGTCGAGCGCGGAGAAGCCGCCCGCCCACCAAGAAGTCCTGACGTTCGGGTCCGCGCCGTTCCGCACGAGCACCGGCAGGAGCCGCGTCGCCTGCGGGTGCCCCGCCGCCCGCACCACCGGCGGCGAGTCGAAGCCGAATATCGGCTCGTTCAGCCGCTTTCGCAGCGAGGGGCGGCGGGACAGCAGACCGTCCAGCGCCAGGGCGTCGCCCGCCTCGACGAGGCGCTTGAGGCGTTCGATCAGCACGGGCGTCTCCAGGGCGTCCACGAGTTTGGGCCAGCTCGGATAGCCGTTCTCACGGGCGATCTCGCGCTGCGCGTCGGCCAGCTTGGCCTCAGCAGGAAGGGTCATTAGGTGTTCTTTGGCCTGGGTGCGGAGCTGCCGAATGTCGGCGTTCGGGTGTTTTTCGGGCATACGTAACCTCCGTTGCGTCGACCTCTACCGCGAAGGTCGCAAAGGAGGCCGTATCGACGACCGTGTGTGACGTATGAGGATGGACTCGGTCCTTCCCGCGGCAGGGGAGGCGCTCCGAAACGCCTCTCTTATCCTATCACATCGACCGCTTCGCCGGAATCCGCCGCACCAACCCCACGTCCACGAACTGCCCGCCCGTGGTCTGGTGGCAGTGCACCGCGATCGTGTTCTCGCCGCCGACGATCAAGGCCTTGCGGGCCGCCTCGAGGATCGGTCGGTTCTCGTAGGTGCCGATGTAGCCGCCCGCCTTGTACGCCAAAACGCCGTTCAGATACACCTCCACGTCCTCGTCGTGGCAGTCGCGCACCATGAGCTGCCTCAGCGCCGCCGTATCCAGCCGAGGCAGGGTGAACGTTCGCCGGAGCCACACGTCCGACGTGCTCCACTCCGTCCCCAGCGGGTTGCCCGGCGCCACGTCGTGCCCGAACCCGCCCAGACCCTCCTTCCAGGACGATGCGTCGAACGCCTTCGCCGACCACTCCGCCGCCGGAGCGGAGAAGGTGTAGCGCCAACTCTGCTTCGTCGCCTCCGAGGTCGGCACGACCGTCTCGACCACCGGCACGGGGTACGCGAAGCGATTCGCCAGGGCGATCCGCCTAGGGTCGACCTTCAGGATGCGGTCGTACGTCATCAGGCCGTTCGACTCGATCTCCACGTCCGCGATCTGCGTGTACACCGCCGCGCTCAGGCCGTCGCGATCGCGGAAACCCTTCAGCAGCGCGGTGAATTCGCCGTAGGTGTCCTGCAGCTCCTGCCGGGAGGGCGTTAGGGCGTACCCCCAGCCGTCCGGCTTCCAGGTGTGGCCCTTCACGATGAA
The DNA here is from genome assembly GCA_964245875.1 of uncultured Fimbriimonas sp. Taxonomy (GTDB): domain Bacteria; phylum Armatimonadota; class Fimbriimonadia; order Fimbriimonadales; family Fimbriimonadaceae; genus Fimbriimonas. The sequence goes on from CAXTOO010000059.1 coordinate 12,230, forward strand.
TCCCAGGCCACCATACTCGCCGCACGCGAGCGCCTGGTCCGCGCTGGTCCGGGGCGCGGCGGGCGGCGGGTAGGAGTGGACGTCGTCCACGTCGCCCACCGCACCCTCGTGCGCGTCGTCCTCGTAGCCGCCGCCGCTATCCCGGTTCACGAGCCGCGAGGGATCGAGCGCCTTCGCCTTGGCGACCAGCCGCGCGGTGTCGTGCCGCGCCTGTTGCTCGTTGAAGATCACCCACATCACGATCGACGGCGCGTTCATGTGCGTGGCGATCACGTTCTCCACCTCGAAGTCGAACGCGGGCAGGTCGATCGGCGGCGGGTTGTCGATGTACGAGTTCGGCGAGGGCATGTCCTGCCATACCATCAGCCCCAGCCGGTCGGCCCAGTAGTACCAGCGCTGTGGCTCGACCTTGATGTGCTTGCGCACCATGTTGAAGCCCAGCCGCTTCATCGTCTCCAGGTCGTTCTTCATCGCCGCCTCGGTGGGCGGCGTGAGGCCGCTCTCCGGCCAGTAGCCCTGGTCCAGCGGCCCGATCTGGAACGTGAAGGCGTTGTTCAGCAGCATCTTCGTGACGCCGTTCACCTTGCCGAGGGAGATCTTGCGCATCCCGAAGTAGCTGCCGACCGTGTCGGTCACCGCGCCGCCGCTGATCAGGTTCACGCTCAGGTCATACAGGTGGGGACTCGAAGGCGACCACAGCCTGGGGTTCGGAATCGGGATCGCCGTCTCGGTGTTCGCGGGGAACAGGATCGTCCCCACTCCGGGGATGCTCGCCTTCGCCGTCGTGCCCACGGGCGCGACCACCGTCACGCGCACGAGCTTAGCGTCCACGTCGGGCACGATCCGCAGGCTGTCGATGTGGGCCTCCGCCACCGGCTCCAGCCACACCGTCCCCCAGATGCCGCTCGTCGGCGTGTACATGATGCCGCCCGGCTTGGTGGTCTGCTTGCCGCGCGGCTGGCCGCCCGCCTCCGTCGGGTCGAACACCCGCACCTCGACCGTCTGCGGTCCGTCGCCCTTCAGCATCGGCGTCACGTCGAACGCGAACGCCCCGTAGCCTCCCTTGTGGCCCCCCACGTCCTGGCCGTTCACGTAAACCTCGGTCTCGTAGTCCACCGCGTCGAAGTGGAGCATCACCCGGCGACCCTTCCAGGCGGCGGGCACGGTGAACGTCCGCTTGTACCACAGGCGGTCGTGGTGCTCCATGATCCCCGACGAGGCCGTTTCGACCGCGTACGGCACCAGAATCTGACGGTCGAACTTCTTTTCCTCGCCCGTCCCGAAAAGCCAGAGGCCGTTGAGGTTGGTCCACTCCTTGCGGACGAGCTGCGGGCGCGGGTAGTCGGGCAGGGCGTTGGTGGGCGAGACGTCCTTGGCCCAGCGGGTCTCAATGGCGGCGTGCTTCGGGCTCCAGCCGCCTTGGGCATGGTCCGCGCCGGAGACGGCCAGCAAGGCGGCGAGGGGGAGGGAGGCGATCTTCATGGCTCTTCGGCGACGGGACCAGACGATGGGATTGGTCCCCGGCTATGCCAAAGGATAGCTCAAATGTGGTCGACGCCTTACGAAACTCTGGCGATTGTGAAAGCTAGGGAGCTCGGGTGGCAAGGATAGAGGTCGATGCCTCGTGCGCGCACCCGAACCGATGACCCTCGCTATCCCTTCAGCGCCGCGTCCAGATCCTCGATGAGATCCTCCTTGTCCTCGATCCCCACGCTCAGCCGAAGCATCGTCGGCGGGATCCCGCGCTCCAGGCGTTGCGCCTCCGTCATCACCGCGTGCGACATGAGCGGCGGGTAGGCGATCAGGCTCTCGACGCCGCCCAGCGACTCCGCCAGCAGGAACACCCGCGTCGACTCGGCCACGCACCGCGCGATCTCCACCGAAGGCAGCTCCATCGCCAGCATCCCGCCGAATCCGCCGCGCATCTGCGCCTTGGCCGTCGCGTGGTCCGGGTGGTCGGGCAGCCCCGGATAGTGGACCTTCGCCACGCGCGGGTGGCCCTGGAGGAACTCCGCGACCGCCTGCGCGTTCTCGCAGTGCGCCCGCATCCGCAGGGCCATGGTCTTCACCCCGCGCAGGGAGAGCCAGGTGTCGAACGGCGAGGGCACCGCCCCCCACGCCTTGTTCCACTCGCAGAGGTGCTTGCCGATCGCCTCGTCGTTCGTGATCGCCGCGCCGCCGATCACGTCCGAGTGGCCGGAGATGTACTTCGTCGTCGAGTGCACGACCACGTCCGCGCCGAGGTCCAGTGGGTTCTGGAGCGCGGGCGAGGCGAAGGTGTTGTCGAACACCACCGTCAGCCCATGGCGGTGCGCCTCTGCGCACACCGCGCGCACGTCCGACACCCGCACGCTGGGGTTGGTCGGCGTCTCGAAGATGAGCATCCGTGTGTTCGGTCCGACCGCCTTCGCGATGGTCGAAGGGTCGTGCGCGTCGAAGAACGCAGTCTCGATGCCCTGGCGGGTCAGGTGTTGCTCCGCCATGCGGAACGTGCCGCCGTAGATGTCGTTCGCCATCAGCAGGCCGTCGCCGCACTTCATCAGGGCGAACGTCGCGCCGATCGCCGCCATTCCCGAGGAGAACAAGGTACAGAACTCCCCGTTCTCCAGGCTCGCGACCACTCCCTCCAGCTGCGCGCGGTTGGGCGCCTGGCAGCGCGTGTAGTCGAACGCCGGAGCCGTGTCGAGGTCCTTCCAGGCGAAGGTCGACGACTGGTAGATCGGCGGGATCACCGCGCCGAAGTTCGGCTCGGGGTCCTGGCCGACGCGGAGGGCCCGGGTGGCGAAGCGCATCGAGCCAGTATGCCCGCTTCGTCGTCGCGTGGGCGGCAAACGGAAGGTCCGAAGGCGAAAGGGGCGGCTTTCCGAAAGGGGTTTCGGAAAGCCGCGCCGTGGTGCCCCATCTTGGCGGTGCGCCTACTGGCCTCAGAGTCCTGCCGCCGCGGGATGCGCCCGCGCTCGGGTTGGAGGGCAGGGTGCGGGCAGGCGCAGCGCAATCTCGTCGACGCTTTAGGCTGCGGCGGCTGGCCATCGCTTTTCCCAGCGAGCCTGCGAGCGTCTGCCACAACGCGATCGTGGCGTTCGGCCCGGAGGGAAGCCATCACGCCCGAGGGAGCGCCCGCAGCCATGCGCGGGTCTCCCCCGGCGTCTGGTGCCGAAGCCGCACCTGTCCCTCCGGCGGCGTCTCGGCCATGAACGCCTCGCACTCCCGCCGTCGCCGCGCGTGGGTCGTCAGCGACCACCACACCACCGAGTCCCGCATGAGGAAGGATCGCCAAAGGTCCTCCCGGTTCCCGTTGCAGCATGCCTCGCCCGTGACGCACCGCCGCACAGTCCGCCGCAGGATGCGCCCGAACGTCACGGGCAGGGAATAGTCGAGCCAGACGATGGTGTCGACAATCGGCCCGACGAGAGGAGAGACCTTTCCGTAGTTGCCTGCCAAGACCCACCGAGGACGGTCGACGACCTCCCGGACGAGATCGAGGAACTCGTCGTGCGACCGCTCGACCCAGCCAGGCAGCCAGTTCAGGTCATCCAGGTCGACGGCCTCGATGCCGAGTCTTTGAGCGACCCGGATGCCGAGCGTCGTCTTGCCCGCGCCGCTCGTCCCCCGGATCCAGATGCGCTCCACGAGAAGCATTGTGGCGCGGGCGCCCCGCCCGCAGCCTTCCCGCCTTCGACGCGACGGATGGTCTCGAACGTGTCTTCGGGTGCGCTTCGCGCCCTTGTGTTTCCCTCAGAGACGGCAATGGAGTTTGAAGAGCGACGCATATCCGATTGAACCGCGTTCTCACGGAATCCGCAGCAGAAAGGGGGGTTCGCCGCCCGAAGTCGGCCATGCCCCGGACGGCCGACGATCCCAAGACTCTTTCAAGTCCACTGTCCTCAGCGCCGCGCGGCGACGAGGATGCGCCGCCAGCGCTCGCTGAGGACGTCGCGCGCGATCCCATGGTGGCCCGAGCTGGAATGGACGAACCATCCTCGGCCTTCCTTGTCCGCGCCGACGAAGATGCCGGTGTGCCCGATCTTGTTGCGCTTGGCTTCGTAGAAATACAGCCGGTCGCCCGAGCGCAGGTCCTCAAGACGGTTGATGGGCAAGCCGACCATGGCCTGCTCCGCCGCCGTGCGCGGCAGGTTCAGCCCGATCTCGCCATACATCTTCTTCACGAATCCCGAGCAGTCGATGCCGGAGCCGATCTCGTTTCCGCCCCACTTGTAGGGTGTGCTGCCCTCATAGCGCAACGCGCCGAAGGCCATCTGGGTCCGCGCGTCGGCCGAGCCGCGAAGGAGGCCGCCGCGCGAGGCGGTCGGAGCGAAGGAGGGCGTCGCCTCGCGGG
>CAXTOO010000060.1:0-704 GCA_964245875.1 uncultured Fimbriimonas sp.
CGCAAGATTGATACGCGCCCTTGCCACGGCCGACCCGAGCCTTGCGGGCGTCCAGGCGATTCGATTTGAAGACCTTTCTCCGACGGGAAATCCAAAACCATGAACATCCAGCACCTCCGTTGCACGCTCCTCGTCCTCGCATCGGCGCTCGTCGTCGGCGCCCAGGCCCAGCTCCAGGTGGGCGGTGGTTCCGGCGGGACCACCCCACCTCCGACCGGCGGCGGCTCGACCGGGGGCGGGGCCCCCACGCCGGGCGTCGACCAGTGCCAGAAGAAGCTCCTCAGTGCTACGGGCGCGAAGCCGAATTCGGGCATTCCGCCCCAGCGCGACGGCAACTCGCTCCACTTTTCGTACAGCTACAGCTATAACGCCCCTCAACTCAAAGCGAAGGCCGAGCCCGGATGCTGCAAGGACATAATCTACCCGACCTGTGTTCAGGAGGTAACGCCGGTCAAGCTGACGATTGAGCTTCAGGACAAGAACACGAAAACGATGAACCAAAGTTGGGATGCATCGCTTGGGGTCAAGGGAACGTGGCAGGTACTTGATCTATCTTTCGGCTTCGACTTCACGTCGGGCACCAGCAAGACGGTCGAGCACGTCGTCACCGATAAGCTAGAACGCGACGTCATGTGCGGCAATCGCTGCCTGTCCTACTTGATCGAGCAGCGAACGATTTACCACGAGGAGGACTTCCTCAGCCC
>CAXTOO010000060.1:714-6236 GCA_964245875.1 uncultured Fimbriimonas sp.
CGGTTGGGTCTCACGCGACTCCGTTGCGCGAAACCTAGTAATTCAGCTTTCACCGCTTATGGGCGTCAACGACACCTTCGATTCGTGCCTCTGGAAGATTACGCCCGGTGATAGTTGCCCTCCGTTCACCAAGGCGGCCATGTGCACTGCGACGGAGTGAAGCTTCCGAGCCACCGACCACGTTAACGAGATGACGCTATTGCCTCTGATCCTCTGCCAATCCCAAATCGGGTTGAAGGATGCGTGCGCCCGGACGTTCCCACCCGCCCGCACGGTCTACACGCACGTTCCCGCTCAGATCGATCCCCAGCGGCGCTTCGCCGAACTCGGCGAAATGTCGAAGATCCTTGGGTTCGTCGGTCGGTTCGATCAGGGGCGCGTCGCAGGATTCGTGTGGTCCCCTGCGGCGCTCTTTCCCAACTTCGTGCCCTCTGCGAGCGACAGGGTGATCAGGCAAGCATCGGCGGGCTTGGGGCGACTCGCCGCTCTGCTCGGAGACAAGGGGGAGGCGTTCTTCGGGGCGGCAAGCGGTCCCCCCATGGACAGTGCGAGCGGGGTGCCTTGCCGGGATCTCGGCCAGGACGCGCGCGCGATCGTGGACTCTCTGGTCACCGGAGCCGACGCGGTGAAGGCCGACGAGGACGCTCGCTTGACCCTGTCGTTCGACTCATACGTGACTTTCACGTCGCCGGAGGGCCACACGCGGTCCTTTGCGCTCAAGTCGGCGCGAAAAGGCGGGCGGCTTCCCGGATGGACGGCCCCGGCGCGAAAGGACGACGATCCCAGAGTGCCCGAGAGACTAAGAAGCGTCCTAGCCGTGCTGAGGCCGATCGAGCCGCCGAACTCCGGCTTCCTCACCTTGAAATCTTTGGCGCAGGCGATGGGCCGCGCGTCCGGCATCACGCTACAGATCGATCGGCGCATCGAAGAAGACCGGATCTACGTGAGACCGGGCACGGATGCGGGCGCACGGATGTCGGACCAAGCCCTTGGCATCGCCTGCGCAACGGATATGGTCTGGCGAAAGGTAGGACGCGCCTACATCCTGGCGATCAGCGCCCAGGACCCTCGCGTCGAACTTCTCCGCCGATTCCGCGAGGGTTCGGCATCGGCCACACGGGGCTTCGTCAAGGCGATAGGTGAACTCAGGCTCCTGCCCGAAGGCATGTCGGGACAGGACCTCTACCGCGCGCCCCGTCCGCTTGGTACGCTGAGCGCCAGCGAGTTGGAGGGACTCGCCGCCTGCGTTGACTTCTCACGACCGGAGGACGAGGCGCAGTTCCGAGCCATTTCAACGGATCTGGCGTTCCGTGGCGGCACGGTGAAGTTTCAAGGGCTCGGCTTTGCGACCCTGTTCTCCGCTTCGAACCATGCCACCGTTGGCGGCACGGTGGTGCGGTTCGGCGGCGATTGAACTCATACTCGAAGTCGCGCGCCGCAAAGGGCGAGCATGACGCCGAGTCGTAGCGCGCGCGCCGCAAAGTCGACGGAAGGGGATCATCCGAGGAGGACGACCTCGCCCGGATGATCCTTGCGCTTCGCGCCGCGACGATACGGCTCAGGATGAGCAGGGTCCTCAAGCGAGGGAACGGGGTCGGGACCGGACCGCTTTCGGCAGCAAGCCGAGGCGCTCGCCCGCAGCCACCTTCCCGAACGGCTTCGCCCGCGACTTCTCATTGATCTCGAGGAGGCCCTCGTCCGACGTGACCTTTCGGTCTCGCCGGCGTTGGCGCCACGAAGGCGAGGCACATCCTCGATCGCCGGTCAACACGTAAAGTCGCACGCCAGACCGAGCCGCCGCCGGTAGCCACGGAAGGTTGCCGCGCTTCAACGCTTATCATGCCCGTACCGAGCGTCCTTTCGACCCTGACAAACGTCTTCTTCATTGACAACTCGGAAGACCCGACATAATATGCTTTATGTCGGGTCTTCGACCGCGACCTAAGCCTTCGGAAAGGAGCCCATGAGCAGCGACCTCGTCCCGCACCAAAACGGCGCTATCGTCCCCGCCGACCTCTCGACCCCCGGGGCGGTGCACGACTACCTCTCGGCGCTGCTGCCGGCGACCCGCGGCGAGGGCAAGGGGACGCTCCCCGGCGCCCTCGTCCCGTGGCTCTGCGACCGCGTCCCGTCGGAGAACGGCCGCAAGGCCTACGGGCGGGACCTTCGCCAGTTCCTCGGACATCTCCAGGCTTTTGACATCGACCCGACCGAAGTGACCGGAGACGACGTGCGGATGTACAAGGAGGCGCTCCGGCAGGCGGGCCTCGCGAGCGCGTCGATCGCGCGCAAGCTCTCGGTCATCCGGGGCACCTACGAGCAGTGGGGCAAGAAGGGGTTCGTCGCCTGGGAGAGCGTCGCCGACATCCAGTCGGCCGAGTCGCCGCGGGTCGAGAAGAACGGGACGCCCGGCCTCACGCAGGCCGAGGCGAACAAGATCCTGGAGAGGGTGAGGGCGCAGGCGGCCACGCCGGGCAAACACCCTCAGGCGCAGCTCCTCGCGCTCCGGGACTACGCGCTCCTCTTCACGTTCTTCCGCACCGCTTGCCGGGTGAGCGCGGTGGCCGGGGCCAAGGTCGGCCACGTCGAGGCGTCGGACGACGAGCGCTACCTTCGGGTCACGGAGAAGGGCGGCAAGACCAGCCGAAAGATACTTCTGGAAGCGTGGAAGCCGCTGCGTGAGTACATGGAGGCGGCGGGCATCGCGGGCGACCTCGACGGCCCCCTCTTCCGGCCGCTCGCCAAGGACCGCAAGGGGTTCTTCCGAAAGCCCCTTTGCCGGAAGGACATCCTCGACATTGTGAAGATCCGGGCGCGGGCGGCGGGCGTCGATGTGGACCGGATTGACAGCCGCGGCGTAGGTGTGCACAGCCTGAGGAAGACGACGATCACGAACGCGCTCAACAACGACGCGCCCATGCACCTGGTCCAGGCGCTTGCCGGCCACGCCGACATCCGCACCACTCAGGGCTACTACATGAAGAAGGACTCCGACGCCGAGGCAGCCGCCCGACACATTCAGATTCGATAGGGGTCCGCGCTCTCGGGCCACACACCTAACAAGGAGAAAGCCGCCTCCTATTGGAGAGCGGCCTTCTTGATCCTTGCCCTGGCGTCTTGCAAGCAGAGGACGTTACAGGGGATATGCTTTCATTATACGGATCCCGAAAGAAGAATGCCACCCAATCCCGCGACAATCTCTACAAACTGGGCGAAAATACATGGGATCGCGCCCGACCGTTTCGACGCCTATCGCCGGCCGGGGGATGCCGACGAGCTCGATGGTTTGGCACGCTACGTCTGGAACATGGAGATCTGCCGGGAGATCCAGACCGCGCTCCACATCCTCGAGGTTTGCTTCCGGAATCAGTTGCATAACGCGCTCACCGCCGCACGAGGCAGGGCCGATTGGTTCAACGACGAAACCCTTCTTTCCCTGGATGAACAGAGCACGATCATTCGGGCTAAGAAGAGCTTGGAAAGATCGCGGCCTCCCCGTCCTTTTACGCCAGGCCGGGTCGTTGCGGAGCTCAATTTCGGATTCTGGACCGGGCTGTACGGAAGCGACCACGAATACGACATCGTGCGACCGACCCTCGCGGCCACGTTCCCCCACCTGGTGGGCACTGCAAGGCGAGCGACCGTGGCGAGCCCGCTCCGCGAGGCGCGTCTGCTTCGCAACCGGGTGTCCCACCACGAGCACATCTGCTTCGACGTGAGCCTTCCTTCGAAGCACGGCAAGATCATCGATCTCATCAAGTGGATGAGCCCCGAAGCTTATGAACTCGTGGCCATCGAAGACCAATTCGCAAGCGTCTATGGAGCGACCTGGACCGCCTATCGACCCATCCTCGAAACTCTATTCGGATGACCTCAAAGAGGTAAGCGGGTGGACGAGCTAGCGCACGTCAGTATCCAACTTCGAGAAGCCCTAGCTGAACCAGCCTTATGTTAAGGGCCTGGGTACTTACCTTGAAGGTCTTGGACATCGACTTCAGGGCGGAGTTGAAGGCGGCCTCGTCGAGCATGTCGAGCATCGGCTGCTTGGCCAGTTCTTCCTCGAGCAAGCGAAGGGGCATGAGTATCTCGGCCGCGAAAAAGTTGGCTTCGATTTCCTCGCTGTCGAGGCCGGTGCTCGATAGATCGCTTCGCAGCTTGACCAGACCGTAACCGGTTCCATAGCCCGCCTTGTCCACATGGATTTGCTCATGGGAGTGGAGCATCAAATGGCCAAGCTCGTGAGCTACGGTGAAACGTTTTCTCGTCGGGCTGTGGTCCTTGTTCACCCCAATCACCGACTTTCCCGTCGCTCGATCCTTGAACAAGAAACCGGAAAGCGAATCCTCCGTAGGCTGCTGTCGAATGGTCGCTCCCTGTTTCTCGGCGATCTCTTCGACGGGCACCGGCGCGGCTAGGACTCTGTGCTCGTCCAGGAGGCGTTCGACCACTTTTCGTATGTGCTTCTTTCTTACGTTCATCTAGTGGATCTTTTCGCGTTTAGAGTCGAGAGTATCCACTCCCTCGCCTGATCATCCTCTATCGCCCGTACGGCGACGTCGGGACCGGCATGTGGAACGCTCGCTGGCACCAACTCGATCGGTTTGATCTCTAAAGCTGCAGCGAGTTCCACCAAGGTGTGGAGCAAGACCCCCTGACGCCCCTTTTCGATGTTCGTGACGGTCGTGCGTTTCAGGGAGGCACGACGGGCGAGATCCTCCTGTGTGAGGTCGGCGGCCTCACGGGCGGTTCTGACTCTTCGTCCGACTTCGGCGTACAGTCCCTCGTGGCGAGCGTCCATTACTGCGTCGTCCTCGGCAACAACATACTGATTCTACTCGGTATTTCACAAAATGTCAACGAGAATGACGTACTCCGTTAATGTGCTTATCGTTGACAAAAAATATTTGTCCATTCTTAGAACGATTCAGAGGCGGGAGACGTTATAAATAGTAGGGGTCGCAGTGACGCCCGTGTTTGCACTTATGAACGAAACCGTTAACGTTAAAGAGGCTAAGGAGCGGCCGGATAAAGGGCTCCGGATCGTTGTCGTCTCGCCGGTCGGCGAGTGGAAAGTCGAGTTGGACAAGAACGATAAGGTGTCGGAGGTCGTTGCGAAGAGCATCGCGCATTTCGGGTTGCAGGAAGGAAACTACGAGCTTCGCCACAAAGGCGAGACGCTAGATCCTAACCGACCGCTCGTCTCCTACCACCTCGAAAATGGCGCTGAGGTGGAACTCGTCCCCGAGCAGAAAGGGGGCGCGTAGAACGATGCCGGTGAGCCCTGCGGTGAGCCGGCTGATCGTCGAGAGAGAACTGGCAAGGGCGGAGTTATCCGCCCTTCGCTGCGGCTGGAGCCTAAACTGGGAACCGGAGAGCCTGCGACTCACCGCGTCGATTCAGGCGAAGGACGCCGAGAGGTTCATCTTTGAGCTCACGTTCGACGATTACCGCGAGCTTCCACCTTCGGTCGTGGCGATCCACCCCGAGACGGGCCTTCGGAACGCCCCAACTTGCTTCGCGGA
>CAXTOO010000060.1:6246-15254 GCA_964245875.1 uncultured Fimbriimonas sp.
GGCTATTTTCATCCGAACGGGTTCATCTGCGCTCCTTGGAACCGCCTTGCCTACACGGCGTATGGTGGTGCGCACGGCCAGGATGGAGACACTTGGCCACCGGTCGGAAACTGGGCGGCGACGCATCCTGAGCACAACGAGGTTGGGACTATCCTTTTCGTTCTCGCCGACTTGCTTCAAGGGTCTGACTATGTTAGGAGGCGCGCAGTCTGATGGCCGATTACAGACGAAAACCGCTACCGTACGACGACCGACCGGATGGGCACCGCTTGTATCTTTCGCAGTCGGTCATCTTCACCATCGACGAGGCGCTTCCTAAAAGAGTCGGCCCTTACTGGCACGAGAACGTCCTCTATGTCGGAGGACGCATCGACGGGGATAGGCGCTACGGCATGGCGGTGGTCGCGCCGGAGGCGCGGACCGCGCGTACGCACTACCTGACCGATCCCGACAGTCATGTCGACGCCATGCGAAAACTTAGGGCACTCGGTCTCGTGATCGTGGCGCAGGTCCATTGCCACCCGGGTTCTTGCGTCGAGCATTCGGACTTCGACGACGAGAAGGCGATCGTCCTCGTTGAGGGCCATTGGTCGCTGGTGATTCCGGACTACGGCCGCAGTGGAATGATGCCCCTGGAGCGGTGCGGATTCCACTGCTTCAGCGAGGGGGAGTTCCGGCTCCTCACCGAGGATGCGGCGCGGCAGCGGGTGACCATCGTCCCGCAATTCATTGACGCGAGGATGGAGACCAAATGAGACTGCTCGAAACTCTGGGTAAGCAGGAGTTCTATCGGCTTCGGGACGCTCGCACGTCGAGCGTCATTGGCGATGTAGACCTTGATCGGCTGTGCATCACGCTTGGCATCGATGCCGAGGCCGCCACAAGTTACGAAGGCCAACTCGCGTTCTTAACGCTCGCCAATCTGAACGCCCGTTGGTGCCGCCAGATCCAGTTCGTTGCGCCCGATATTGAGGTTCTGCCCGCCCTGTCATCAATGGGAACTGGTGCTCTCGGTTCCTGTTGCGTAGCGATCGCGAGCCGAATCGACCCTTTTGGAAGTTATGGGTTAGCACCGTTAAACACGCCTTCGATCGTCGAGGTCGGCCGTGGAGGTGCTGGCTTCTCCGTCTACGGATCAGGGTGGATCGCTGCCGCCGGTGAGAGCGCCACAAGGTTGGCGCTCTCACCGGGGTCCGGCAATCCCCTTGGACCGATGTTCGCAGCATGCCTCGGGACGGCCCACGCGATGCAGACGAGTCTCGGCCGAGGACGCATTGTCGGCGACACGACGCTTTCCCTGTGGACCTTAGACCGTCGCGACCACCAGGACGGTCCGACTCTTGTACCCACAGCCCTTGGGAAGGTGTTGCTGCCCGGTTTGGGAGCAGTCGGTTCCGGTATAGCGGCACTCTTCCCCCTGATGCCGTTCGAGTTCGAGAAACTTGTCCTCCTCGACCACGACCGTGTGGACTATTCCAATTTGAACCGAGTGCCGCTCTTCTTCGCGGAAGACGTAGGGGAGCACAAGGTTTCCGTCGTGGAGCGCTTCCTTATTGCCAACGGCGTGAATTGCGAATCGAGGATTTCCCTGTTTGACGACTCGAAGGAGTTCGCCAGCGATTACGACCTCGTGATCCCGGCCGCCAACGAGCATGGATTCCGGTGGAAGCTCCAGGAGCAGGTGCCGCCGGTGATGGCGTATGGGAGCACCGGCCCGGTTTGGGACGCTTACATGGGGCGTCACGTTCCCTTCCGAGACGACTGTCTTGCCTGCCGTTTTCCCGCTCCGAAAGCCCGCACGGAGTGCAGCCTGGGGTCCCTTACCGACGAACCCGTGATCGACGGCGCTCTGCCCGAGACCGGGGCATTGCCGTTCCTTTCGCTCGCGTCGTCGATCATGGCCGTGGCGGAGCTCGCCAAGCTTGGATATGAAGGCAGTCTCCACGAGATTAACTATGCGACGATATCTTTCGACTGCGAAGCCCCTCGTTTTATGGGGCAGCGGATGACGAGACGCCTTGATTGCGGGAAGTGTCCCGAGTGCCTCGGCGGGGTCTGGCATGACGTCCATAAGAACGGACGTCACACACCGCTCTCCACTTGATTTCGAACGCCTCCTTTAGCTTTACGCCTTTTCTCGTAAGAGACCATACGGCTTCCCTGAGGGGGCTAGACCAGAGAAGACAATGAGTAACGGACTTCATCAGCTCTCCAATCAGTTCCGCCGCATGGCCGACAACGCCCGTGCTCTCGAAGGGACGCAGAGCGTTCCGATGGAGGAACTCATGCCTGCGCCGTTCGTCCAGCGCCACAGCAAGTTCGCTTCTTTCCAGGAGATGACCGATGCGGGTGGCGTTAAGGACCAGAACGACTTCGAGGGGGAGGTCTGGAACGACTTCGTCGCCGAGAACACCACCTTCGCGAGCTGGGAGGATATGGTCCAGCAGGCAGGCGGCGAGTGGGTGAGCCGTAAGATCGGCTTCTAACTTAAGGGTGGGCGTATCGCCCACCCTTCGAGCTTCCTTGCCATGAACTTCGAGTCCCTCAATCACTTGACCGTTTTGGAACTTCTCGACCATGGAGTCTTCCAGGTCGTGCCCGAGTCGGTCGGGTGCACGGTTCCCAACAAGGTTGTGATCGGAAAGTATGTTGAAGTCTGCGACCAGCTGGCCGAGTTCAACGCTGCCGGGGCGGCTATTTTCGTCCAGGTTCAGGGAGGCCGGAAACGAAGCGATTCTGCGATACGACGAGCGACGTGGATCTACCTAGATTTCGATGGGAGAACGGAGCTGCCCATCTTCCGACTTCCTCCGCACTTGGTGGTCAAGACCCCGAACGGCTTCCATGCCTATTGGGGAATCGCCCCTACAAGGGACTTCATGCTTTGGCGCTCGGTCGTGCATGCCATGCGCGACGCCCACGACTCCTGCCGCGGCGTCGGCGCGATAAGCCAGGTTCTTCGCCTAGCCGGGTCGACGCACCATAAGGGAGTTCCAGAGGAAGTGACTATCCACTCGTGGGCACCTGGCCGAGCCGACTTTTTGATCGGCGATTTTGTGGATATCTATGGAGTGACCCGTTCCGAGAATTTGCCGATTGCTACAGACGTCTGCACGGGCCCCCTTTTGCGCGACCTTCAATGCTCGCTCGATAAGGCGATGCGTCGTGAGTTCCACAAGCTAGTGCTATCCGAGCAGAAGCGGCAAGTAGGACGGATCCTATCGGCGAAGAAAGGAAACCGACACCGGGCGGTTCGAGACGCCGCGTTTTGCCTGGGTCATTACATCCATCTGGGGCTTGATCCGGAACACACGTACAACAAGCTCATGTTCGCCATTCGGCAACGAGCATGGCCAGACCGAGACCTCTCTCCTGAACAACTTCGCGAGGTCGTCCTCTCCGGGCTTCGGCGGGGATATAAGGATGGCCCGCCATCGCTCCCTGCTAGTCGTCTTGAGCGAGTCGAGGATCTGAAGGAACATGCTCGCCTCTGCGACAGCGTGAAATCGATGGCGGACGATTTGCCCGACCGTGTGACAACCGACCACATCTATGACCTCATCAAGGATAGCGCCCTCTGGGGGTCTAAAACACGAGCGAGCCATCAAATCGGGCGTGTGCTGATCGCCGCCGGCTACAGTCGTCGTGCCTCTAGGCTCAAAGGGCGCACTATCTACGAGAGAATCTCGCAGGGTGCCTCGAAATCCCCGGCAACCCCCTTTGACTATACGAGATTGCACCCCTCGACGCCCCTCGTCTAGGGCTCGTCGCGCGACCTTGGTCCACACCACCTGGAATCGCTGCGCGATGTCGCGAGCTAAGGGCCAGTGGGTTCCAGTCCCTAAAAGCGAGGGCACTAATCGATTTCCATCGAGAGGTGCCCTCGGCGGATCTCACGACGTGAGTGCCCAGCGGCGGCGGGCATCAGCTCCAGAAGGTCCTCCCAGCGAACTGAAAGCTCGCTCGCGAAAGACTGGGGCATCGTTCCCCTTCCCTTCATCGCTTCGAACATCCGGTCGTGCAGCACGGAGGCTTCCCGCTCCATCTGTAGCGGTTCGGGCTTTCCGGAGCGCCATCCCCGACGCGACATCTCACGAAAGGCGGCCTGGTAGCCGTCGCGATCGACCATTCCAAGCTCGTAGCCCCGTCTCACGAGCGCCTGGACGCTCACGCCCCATCGCTCCTTAAGCGGCAGATAACGGTCGAGGAGGTGCGTTCTCGGCCCTTCTAGGAGGTACTGCCCCTTTGGAAGCAGGAACGAGGAAGCGAACCGCTCGGCCTGGCGCTCGACCTTCTCCGTATCGGCGCGGAGGCCCCGGTGCAGGACCAGGTGGCCAAGCTCGTGCGCGGCGTCCATCCTCCCGCGCTCTCCCGCCTCCTTGTGGACGTTGAGGAACGCGAAGTGCCGCTCGCCCAGGGCGTAGCTCAAGGCGTCGACGTGCTTCGAGGGCTCGGCGAGCCAGTAGACCTCCACGCCCTTGGCTTCGAGCAGGTGGACCATGTTCGCGATCGGGCCGCTTCCCAGCCCCCAGGCGTCGCGAACCAGCCGTGCCGCCGTCTCGGGCTCGGTCCCATGAAGGTCCGGCACGTCGAGCGCGGGCAGGTCGAAGCGCGCGCGCAGGGCGGGAGAGAGCACCCGCGCGGCGATGGTTCCCCGAGCGCGCACCCGGTCTCGGATTCGCGCGGTCATCGCGTGGCGAGAGCGGAACGTGAGGGCCTCGATGGAGACCGGCTCGATCTCCCCCGAGAGGAAGAACCGCTCCTCGAAGCCCCACTCGGCGGCGAGACGCGGCACGTGGTGGTCGAAGGCCTTGCCGCCCTGCTCGTACTGGGTGACCGCTCCGGGCGAGACCCCGAGGATCTCGGAGACGGCCTTGAGCGTGAGGCCCTGGGCCTCGCGGGCGAGCCGCAGACGCGAAGGATGGGCCCTCCCCTCGGGGGAGGACTCGGAGAGCAGGCCGTCCATGTCGGCCTTAAGAGCCCTGCTCGCCCCTGACCCGGAATCCCAGGAGCGGATCGACGGGCACGGGAGGCGGCAGCACGGTCGGGATTCCGCCGGGGCCGTCGAGGTCGATGCGCGCGATCTCCTCGACGTAGTCGCACTCCAGGTACGTCCCGTCGGGACTCATGTCGTAAGGGTGGGCCAGAAAGACGCTGAGCCACTCCCGCCGCTCGGCGCCCTTGCCGCTACGCACGACCGCCGAGACGACGAAGACCACGTCGAGCAGAGTGTGAACCGGGGCCATGCCCGGAAGCGGCAACTGCGGCGAGGCGTAGGGCTTGCCCTGGTGGTCGATGAGAAGACGGGTCTCCACGCCGCGATGGGCGACCTTGATGCCCTGGCCGTCCGGCTGGCCGCCAACGAGGGCGAGCTTGACCGTCCGGTCGAACATGCCGGGCGGCGAGACGAACCGCTCCTGGTTCCGCACAACCTCCTGAGTCCAGCCCGCGTCGATGAGATGGCCGCGTGTGTGGTGGCTCGTCGAGAGGAAGCCGTGGAGTCCCGCGTGGAACGCGGGCGTCCGATCCGTGCGCCAGTTCCTCGTGTCGATGCGCCCGTCGCGGTTGGCGGCGGTGAGGTCGTCGATCAGGCCTTGCTGGGCGAGCAAGTGAGCGAGCGGCCGCGACGGCTCTGGGGCGGGCGATGCGAGGGCTGCCATTGTCTTATCCGACCTTCGTTCTACAGACGGCTTGGCGTTGTAAAACGATGCCTAAATGTTTACCCTATTTCGACGGCGAACAACTAAGCCGAAAATCTTTTAGGGAAATTGTCAAGTTTTCGTGCAAAAAAACTTGACGCCTCGCCTCGATTAAGATCACAATCCTCTTGTGTCCAGAACGCCGGAAAAACCTATCAAAAAGGAGGCCTCGATCTCGGCTCGAATCCGAGCGCGAATCGAGGCGGGCGGCGAACGTTTATGGACCTACTCCGATTTCGACGGGATGGCGCCCTCCGCCGTGGCCAAGACCCTTTCGCGCCTAGCGGGCGAGGGCGAGATCCAGCGAGCCGGCAAGGGTCTCTACTACCGTTCCCGCCCCACCGTGGTCGGCAAGAGCAAGCCCTCGCAGACGAAGGTGGCCGAGGCCTCCGCCAACCACAAGCTCCACCCCGCCGGCATCAGCGCCGCCAACGCCCTCGGATTCACCACCCAGAACTCGGCGACCGGGCAGTACGCGACGACGGGAACGAACCGGCCCACGAAGCTTTCGGGCAGCAAGGTCTACACGCGCCGCCCTGCCGCGCGCGAAGGCCTCGACATGGAGGAAGGAGCCCTCCTGGAGTTCCTGCGCGCGCGCGGAGCCCTGAGCGAGCTCACCCCGGAGGAGACGACCAAGCGGCTCGCGCAGAAGCTCAAGGACCCCAAGCGGTTCGAGAGGCTCGCGGCGGCGGCCCTCTCCGAGCCGCCCCGGGTGCGGGCGATCCTCGGGGCGCTGGGCGAGCAAGCCGGGCAAAGAAGAACCCTTCTTGAATCGCTACGCGGCAGCCTCAACCGTCTCAGCCGCTTCGATTTCGGAGCCTTGAGCGGCCTCGAACACGCTAAAGAGTGGCAGGCCAAATGATGCTCTACGAACATTCCGACTTGACGCGATCGTCACCGCCGCTGAGGTACGTTCAACCGATCTGCCCTAGCTGAGCTCGATACCAGCCGCGACTGGCAAGCTTGCGAAAGCGTCGCAAACAGAAGCGGAAACGGCAACGGCCCAGTCGAAGCTTGCAGCCGCATGGGCACGGACGTTTGTTGGCGATTCGTTTCTTCAAGGTCAGCAGCACAAGCGCGCGGTGCGCCCGTTCCATGGTCGTGAACGAGAAGAGCTGCGCGTAGTCCTGCAGCATTCCGGGGCCGTAGTGCGGAAGCTCTCCAAAGACGAGCGGCCCGCCGTCCCTCAGCTTGAGAGAGACGGCGTATAGGTATGGCACAAGGCAGCGCGACGCGAAGCCGGAGAGCGTGAGCTCCCCGCTGATCTTGTCGAGCAGGCGCAGGTACGACCCCAGGCACAGCGAACCGTCGCCGTTCACGTGAAACTCGCCGGGACGGGGGATCCGCCCGGCCGTCTCCGTGACGACCGGCAGGTCGCGAGGAAACGACGCGGGGACGACGATTTCGAGGCTAAAACTGTCCGTCACCGTCCCGCGAGAGGGATGATCCGCCGAGAACCTAAAGGTTCCCTTGATTCGCAAGCTTGCGGCCGCCGATGGTCGGATCGCCATCGACGGGTACTCCTTTAGGAACTCGTTCAGACCGATGTCTTTGATGCCTTGCATGTCGCTAGCGTGACCAAGGCTTCGGCGGCGCAGAGATAACGTTGACCCGGGGCGCCGCGTAGACGGTGGCTGCCGACATCCCGGGCTTGCTGCGGAGGTCCGATGCGCTCAGCGTCGCACCGAACTTGGTCATGGCCTGCTCGCTGATGAAGTCCGGGTCGCGCGACTCCTGAATGAGCTCGAAGTCGATCTTGGCCTGTGCAAGCCACTTCCAGAAGTTCCCCTCCAGGTTCAGATGTCTATGCTCCCGGTCGTACCACTTGTCGGCGAAGTCCTCGACCGGGTTGACCGGATTGGGAACCCGGGGTCTCTCCGTCCTAACGAGTTCGCCCATCCGCGTGAGGATGCCCTCCAGCGCGTCGGAAACCACCGGCTCGCCCCGGTAGGCCTGGGCCGCCAAGGTCGTCAGGATGACCGAGATCGGTGCAAGTTCAGGATTGTCCTCGAACATACGGTTCCGATGGCACTTCAGGATCTGGACGCTGCGCTGCAACGGCGACTTCCATCTAGCTGCGGGAAGGTCGTCGACCCTCGCGAATTTTGCCTCGATCGCCCGGCTTTGCATGAGTTCGGAAGCGAGCTTCATTCTCGACTCGAACCACCCGGCGTAGCCTTCGGAGTTGCTCACCTTCCAGTCCGGGCTGATCAGCGCGTAGGACGGTACGCGGTTGTCGGTGATCGCGCCGGCGTGCCTCGTCACACGATCGGCCAGGTCGCGGTCGACGCCGTTGCCGACCATCGCGCTCTTGAGCAGAAGCCGCCTTTGATCCTCTTCAGGGACCGAGGGCACCACGTCCAGGTGGAACGCGCGCTCGTCCTTGTACCTCAGGCGCCAGCAGCGGCTCTTCTCCTCGAGCTTCTGCTCGATGCCGCGAGCCCGCCGGTAGGCTTCGAGGTCGTATTCAACGAACGTCTTTAGCTGCCGCTGGGTGTGGGTCTCCTTCGTGATCCGGACCGTCAAACGACAGCCGCAGTCGAGGTCGAACTCATCGGCGTTGGTGACCGTACCGAGCCGGAACGAGCCCTGAGGATAGATGTGCGGGCTGTAGGGAGCGCAGTATGCGTCGGGACGCGAGAACCACTCGCCGAGGTCCTTATACCGAGCTTCGGCTTTCTCGTAAGCCGAATCCGGAATGTCCAAGCACTCCGCCAGCTCTTCCATTACGCTTTTGTTGTTTGACTCGCTCATGAAACTCCTTCTTGAGGTGAAAGTACCGCTAAGACCAGAGACGTTCCAGGTCGCCGGAAAGTCGCAGAGAAATCAGGTAGACGAATGTATTCCGTTTAGGTTGTAATAAACGCTCAAATTTCGTCGAACCCACTTCGACTCGGACTCGCCTTGGTCTCGCAGCTAAGCGCAAACAAATCGCCTATTTTCAAACGTATCAGTCGATGCGCAGCACCATCTAAGACTTCTTTCTGGGAACTTAAAGGGGAGCTCTCCCAAAAAAACTCGCTTATTCGTTTACAGCTCACCTAAATATATTACGGAGCTGTGTATAATGATTGCGACAGCTCCAAAGGACATTGAGCGATTCGTCGCTCTTCCGAAGGTGAGCTGCGTGAAACATCATGTACGTACACGTTCCTGCAATGCGCGGCAAGATCGGAAGCCGCACCTACTACTCGTGCCTCATGCCCATGAGCGCGATCGCAAACCTCTTCAAGTTCACCGATTGGGCGGGCTTTACGCCCGAAGACCGCGAGCAGCAGAGCGGTGAAGGCGAGCGCCATCAAAGAAAGC
>CAXTOO010000060.1:15264-16003 GCA_964245875.1 uncultured Fimbriimonas sp.
GACCGCGAGCAGCGAGTTCTCAACGAGAAGCGGATCCCCGAACTCCGCGACTACATCGTCGATAACGAGAACGACTACATCTTCTCGTCAATCACGGCATCGTACAAAACCCAGCCTATCTTCGACCCAGCTCCCAACGGTGCCGGATCGGACGGGAACATCGGGATGCTGAAACTCAAGCTTGGGGACGAGATGATCATCAACGATGGGCAGCATCGATGCGCCGGCATCGCTCAGGCGGTCAAGGACAATCCCGCCATCGGAGATCACACCATCTCGGTGCTTCTTTTTCCATGGGAGAGCAAGGAGCGAGTCCAGCAGATGTTCTCCGATCTCAACCGCTTCGTCGCGAAAACGTCGAAGTCGCTTGATATTCTCTACGACAAGCGCGATAAGTTCTCGGCCGCTACGCTTACTTTTCTAGAAGGAGTTTCCTTGTTCCGAGAACTTACCGACATGGACAACGTTTCGCTTAAAGCGAAGTCCCCAAAGCTTTTCACGCTTGCGGCGCTCTACGATGCCAATCGCGAGCTTCTGCGCGGGCGCGAGGACGAGCCGATCACGGAGAACGCCGAGATTCTTCGCAACTACTGGGCAACGGTCGCGGAACACATGCCGGATTGGAACAGCGTCTACACTCGGCATAAAGAGGCGGGTGAGATGCGAGCGCAAGGAATCTCTGCTCACTCGACGGTGCTTCGCGCCTTAGGCGGGCTTGGGCAGGAGCTGATGAAGGACC
>CAXTOO010000060.1:16013-16512 GCA_964245875.1 uncultured Fimbriimonas sp.
CTTGCTTTGGACGAAAAGCTCGCCGCGCTCGAGAAGATCAACTGGTCGAAGAAGAACCCGGAGTGGGAGAACGTCAATATCGTCGCTAATTCGGTCATCTCGAACCGTCAGGCCCGTGTTGCGACGAAGGCTTTCATCAAGAATAAGCTAGGGCTTGAGCTCTCCGAAGGCGAGCTGCGCTCCATCGGACTGGGCACCCCCAAGGCTGCTATGGTGGAGGCGTCCGATGAGTAATGTAACTCCGGACCCTGCCGACAGGCCGATCGAGCAGAACGACGCGCCCGACAATATTCCATCGAAGGAGCGCTACATGCTCTGGGTGCGGTCGGCTGGCCGATGCGCCATCTGCAACAAGGTCCTTTACGAAGACGGGTTCACGGGCTACGAGCTGAACCTTGCCGAAGCGGCGCACATCGTGGGCCGCAGCGTTGCCGGTCCCCGTGGAAAGTCGACCCTGCCGGCATCCGAGCGAAACAACGTCGACAACCTGATGCTTCTG